>JAZSQZ010000126.1:0-9140 GCA_045538175.1 Clostridia bacterium | reverse complement strand
TGAAAAAACTAATTCTTTTAATCTTGGCATTTGCTGTTGTAGCATTTGCAGACATCAAACTTGATTTCTTGATTTCGGCTCGCCGATTGGGTTGCGAAACTATCCAGTGGGTTGAAAACGATTATGAAAATGGAATTAAGTGGAAGCACTATGCCAAGGTTGCTTGTAAGGAACCACAGTCTATGCCGGTACGAATGGTTGGATTGAAGTTCCTTGATTTGTCCAAGAATTTGAAAGGACAATACATTTATACTTACGGCGAAGAATAACAAATAAACTAAAAAGGAAAACAACAATGCTCTATACAAAATACGATAAGTACCGTTTCAATTCCAATTCTACTTTCCAGATTTCTGATTTGGAAAATCCTGAAGCGATTGATGAATATATGGCTGGTTACACAGAACTCTATAATATGTGTGACCGTCTTAACTGTCACACTATTCCGAAACCAGATGAAATGAAAGCTAACATTATGCAGCATCTGAATAGTGGTACTGAACCAGCTATCTTCATCAATTTGGACTTGCGTGATTTCCCTGGGTTCAGTAAGAAGTTCACTCAGGACTGTTATAGAAATGTTATTTTCCAACTTAAAGTTGTAAACGAAGAACAAATAAGATATTCTTCTGGTGTAGTGCCACAGACTGTTATGACACAGTTACAAACTCTTTCAAAAGGACTTGGTATTCCAATGAATAACATTTTGAATAATCCAATGATGTTCTTTGGTGGTGGTGGTTATTGGAACGATTATCAAGTACTTCCGAAGCCTCGTCTTGTATTGCAGTGTGAACTTCCAAAAATTGACAGGAGTAATCTTGCAAATTCTATGGCTGGCATTGTATCTACTGCAAATGTTCGTTTGCCACTCGGTGCAGTCTGGGGTGAACAAGTTAATGAGTTCAATGGTGTATTTAATCTTGATATTTTCAAGGAAAAGCTTGATGAATACGAAAAAGAACTCGTTCGTGAACTGGATATGGATAAAGACCTTAAGATTGCTGTAGATGATACAAAGAAGAATGGTAAAGTCTACAAGGACCGAATGAAGGAAATTAAGGAACTTCTTGCTACTGAAACTGACAAGGCTAAGATTAAGGCATTGAAGTTGGAAAGCAAGAATTGCCGAGCAGGATATGAAGGGCTGTTGTCTAAACATTTAGATGTAATTCAGCGTAAGTATGACCTCAAAAAGGACTTTGAATAATGCTTGTATTTAAAGAAGTTGAAAAATGTTTAAATGATAATGGATTTAAAATAATTCGTGAAAAAGACGGTTGGGGTTCTTGTGATTGGAAAATTGTATTTGAAAATCCATTAATCCAGTATGGTAGCTTTACTGCCGGAACTTTTAAAGATAAAGATGTTATCACTAGGGATGGTGTTCAGTACATTATAAGTTTAAAGTTCGCAGGAGACATAAAATTTGACAAATCAGATAAAAGAATAGCTTGCTATGATTGGCAGCGCAAAGAACATTCTTATTTTATGTTCTTGTTTAGAAGGCGAGTTAAAAAAATAAAAAGAAAAATTGATGATTGTGTTTCACATTTAACTTTTCTTCAACAGCGCTCTAAACTAGAAGAAGTTTCTGGAAAACTTGCTGATATGAGTAAGGACTTTCAATGATTTCAAAAGAACATCTTTTGAAAATCTGCAAGCAACTAAATTTGGAGTTTCTAGAAGACAATAAACCAGGGTATTGTCACTACATTTATCTGAAACACTCAATGCTTAAGTATGACAATGGAGACATCATTTGTGAAATTTATAATGAATGGCAACTTCACTTGTTTGGTAAAACTTATTATTGGCAGATGAATTTCCCTGTAGATTTTTCAAAAGACTTTGACAGTGGTAAATATCGCATTTCAAACTGTAAAGCCAATTTGGGAGTTTTCGCTCCATTCTTTGCAAAAAGATTTTTACAATATTATCGTTTGAAATTGGACTGTTTGGCTACTGAGCAAAAGCGCAAAGAAATAAAAATGAGATTAGATGAAATGAAACAAGATTTCAGGTAAACAAATGTTTACCTGTTTTTTGTAAACTTTATTTTACACAAATGCTGAATAAAGTTCATTGACAAAACCATCACAATTTACTATATTAATTACACAAAATTAGAAAAAGGAACATAAATGGATTTGATTTCTATACTTATTCTTGTTAATATTATCGTTCATTTGGGCGGTGGTATGCTTGGTTTGTTTGAACTTACACCAAACAAAATGAAATTTATCATTATTTCAGACGCAATTATTTTCTTAGCAAGTCTAACTTGCTGTCCATTGTCGGCCGTCATTTGGGGTTTTGCCACATACTTTGACTGGAAGCGATATGGCTGGGTATTTAAATAATAAACAAAAAGGAAAACAACTATGAAATTTTTAGCACTTACTCACACAGCTCACAAAATTCACGATGTATCTATTCAGGATACTGAAGCTCAGGGATTGAAGTATCTCGCAGATTACATTTATGCGAATATGGACCCGGCAGACCAAGAATCAGCTCGTCAGGCTGATGAACCTATGAAGGTTTCAATGGATATTGAAGGAAACGGCACGAAAAATGTTTTCTGCTGGCGAACCAGTATTTTGAAGGACGAACAGCCAACGGAAGGTATTAGTCAGCGTTGGAAGACTGACCGTGGTGTTGAAAATGGAGTTGTTTCGTTCCTCGTTGAAGTTCCTGATGATTGCCGTTATTTTGTTTTCCCAATGGGTTATTCTGATAGTTTTGATTTGGTCACGGTTTCTACTGACCCGTATCAGAATTATGCTTTCTACACTGATTTCGTGGTTGCACAGAATATGGCAAATCAGATGTATGCTGGTATTAATCGCAAGATGAAAAAGGATTTGACTGCCGATAATGCCACAGGAACTTTCTATGAAGAATATCAGACCCGTGAACTTGGTTACGATAATGTAACTGGTCAGCATTACACTCGTGTGGAAGTTCTTGATATTGAAACTGCCGTTAATGGTGGAACGGAAGATGACACTGCAACGGACACCACAACTCAGGACACTACTGCAACTGTTGCTGCACCTGCACCGACTCCTGCTCCGGCAGCACAGGCGACACCAGCTCCAACTACAACTCCGGCTCCTGCAACTTCCAATAAGAAGTTGGTTCCGCCAAATCCGGTTCCTGTTGTGCCGCTCACTGGTGGTGCTAAGATTGACACTGCGTATTTGAAGAACTGGATTGAAAATGTTATCGTAAATTCTAAGGTACTCAGTGGCAATTATGCTGTTACGATTACCCGTGATTACAAATCTAGCACAATGAAGCCTTATGTTACCGGCAATGCTGTTGGTTTCAAGGGTTTGGTTGATTCCAAGAAATATCCTGCCAAGGTAGATTATCGTGGTTTCACGGTTAAGATTGATGTTGGAAATAACACTGTCTATGAAGGCAAGGTTCATATTGTTTCTAGTGATACTTTGATTGCTGGTGTTGGAATTGAAGCCACGAACAAGACCACTGCTGATACTGTGTTTGACAATATTTTTACGAATGCCTCAACCAATGACCCGAAGGCTGCAGGCGTTTCTAAGGGGTCTCTGGCGAAAATGCCAGTCACAACTTGCGTCTTTATCCAGACAGTGGACAAAACTAAAACGAGAATGGTCCCGACACAGCTCATTCCGTCCGAAGTAGAAGGTTTGAAGGAATTTATTGCTGACAATACGAAGGGTCTTCCTGAACGTGTTGAATTTGCCATTAATGACAAGTTCGGTATGGAATGGTCTGATGTTGCTTCCGTTGTTGGTGCTATGTTTATCACTATGGACGCCAAGATTGATACTGTTGGTCTTGTAAATCTGCCCAACTCTGGAGCAGCTACAACTCCAACAGCTTCAACGGCTCCAACTTCCACAAATACTCCTGCTCAAACTTCTCCTGCTCAATCGGCTGGTGTGATTACACTTCCGGCTAATCCAACTTTGGCTGATGTGGCAAAGGTTTTGGAACTTTCTTATGCTGACCAGGAATGGAGTGCTGGATATGCGTTGACTGTCACGGGATTTGCTGGAAATGTCAAGAAGGGTAGTGCTGGTACATTACAGGCGCTCCAAGATGGTTTGATTTCTGAAGCTGTTGAATATGCGGCATATCTTCAGGGTGATTACAAGGACGAAAGCACTCAGAAATTCCAGGACCTTTACACCAATACACCTGATTGCTGGGAAGTAAAAGTGAAAACACAGACACAGAATGGTGGTGCTCCGTTCTGGACTTTGCAAATTTTGGTTGAAAACACCACCCGCGAAGTTGTTGGTTACACTTTTATGAATGGATTTAACTCCACGAAACTTCCAATTACGCCGATTACAACTTTCGTTCCGAATGGACTTGGAACACAGGCAACATCTACCACACCGGTTCCTCCCGCTCAGAATGGTCAGAATGTGGTTGTTACTGCCACTCCTTCCGGCACCACAACAAACACATCGGGGACGCTTAACTGGGCTCCTGTGACACAGGCCTTTCCAGGAACGTATATCTATCACGGTATGTTGGTGGAAGACACAAACAACTGGTCTTGGGATGACGATATGAAGGCTTCCAATACTCTCCGTTCAAATCAGTTGTATGATGGAAACTTTGACCTTGCGACTTGGCAGCCAAATATCTTTTATGCGAAGGCTGATTTTGACCGAGATGCAACCAATGGTTTGCTGGACGGACTTTGTTACGAAGATTACTATCGTCAAAACTGTGACTGCGAAAGGGTAGAAGATGTTACCAGCGAATATCTTCCGAAGCCTGGACAGACACTTCAGGATTATGATAGTGAATATTCTTGTGATAACAGCTGGTGGGACCCGAATAGAACTACTGTTCCAACAAACTTCAAGGTCTATCATCACTGTGGTGTAGATACTGGAACTTACCCGTGTTATGATGTTTACCTTGGCGTAGATGAAGACACGAAGGAAATTGTTTGGTTCACTGACCACCACGATTAAAGGATAAAACAATGAAATTCTATTTTATTAGACACTGGCGAACCAAATTTAATCTGTCTGGAAAGATGGTAAAGAATTACGATGATGTGGATATTATTTCCGACAAGCCCGAAGGTTGGGAAGAAAAGGTTGGGAAGTTTATCCCTAATCGTGATTACATCTTAACCAGTCCGATTAAACGCTGTATTCAAACTTGCGAACTTTTGTTTAACAAAAAGCCCACTGCAACTCTTCCTGATTTTGGTGAATTTGATTGTAGTGGAATTGGTAAACGAAAGTTCTGGGAAATGACAGAAAAGGAATTTGAAAAGTATGTTCCTTTGACTGCCGAAGATATGGAAAAGCGAGCTTCCGCAATTTTTCAGGTAATGCCTCATTATCTCAAATGTGAAGGTAAAACTGACTGTGTGGTTATTTCGCACGGAATGGTTATTCGTTATCTGTATCATTATTTGACTGGTAATAAGGGAATTTCCCCATACAAGGTAATTAATTCTGAAGGTTTTTCGTTTTCTAATTTAGACCTGATGATTTATGATACTGAAACGAAGGAAATTGAACTTCACCGTTATGATGAGCCAATTAGCCATTTTGCAAAGTAATTGAAAATACTGTAATGAATAAAAAAATTTACATTCTTTACCATTGACAAAATATTTTCAATTTACTAAATTAACTGGAAAACTAACCGAGAGGACTAAAATGAAAAACTTCACCGTTGAATTTTACAACGAACAAGGTAAACTTGACCATTCACAGGATTATTCCACAGTTGAAGAGGCTGTAGATGAAAGCCGCGTTTGGCAAAAGAAACATACAAGCGAAAAAAAGCTTTACAAAATCATTTATTCTAGTCCTGCTTGTGACTGTGTATTAACCAAACTTGGATAAAGGAGAATTAAAATGAATAAAAAGAAGAGCAAAAAGCATCTCATTATCGTGGATATGCAGAAGGATTTTTTGACTGGTACACTTCCTAATGAAGGTGCAGTCGCTGCTATCCCTCAGATTCGCAAGCTTTATGATGAAGCTGACACAGTTGTGTTCACCCGTGACACACATCAAAAGGATTATTTGAACACACTAGAAGGCAAGAACTTGCCAGTAGTCCATTGTGTTGAAAGTACCGATGGCTGGGAAATTTGTGATGAACTCAAGGACTTGGTTGGTAAGAAGCCGGGTACTGTTGTGAACAAGGTCACATTTGGTTATCTCAAGTGGAAGGAACTTTACGAAGCTCTGGGTATTGAAATTGGTCCGGAAGATGAAATTTGGATTTGCGGTACTGTGAACCCGATTTGCCCGACTGCCCAGGCTGTTATCACTCGTGCCACCTGGCCTGATAACATTATCAAGATGTTCTTCCCTGCTTGTGGATTTATGAACCTTAATGATGGTGTGGATTATGTTGCAGCTACCAAGGCCGTCTTGAAGATGCAGCAAATTGAAGTGGTGGAATAATGGTTACCGATTGGAACGAACTTGTTAAATTGGAAAAAATCCAGTCGCAAGAACAAAAGGTGGCTAAGTTAGAAGCTCAGCTCGCTGATGCGAAAAAGGATTTGGAACATTTTAAACAGGAACTTAAAGAATATCAAACTGAAAAGGAACAAAACAATGACAATGACAAATAAGAAGGCTCCGTATAGCCTCACAAATGAAGTAGTAAAGTGGACAAAGGAATTTCTTGCTAAATGCGGCACTAACAAAGCTGTGATTGGTATTAGTGGTGGTAAGGACAGTTCTGTCTGTGCTGCTATTTGTGTGAAGGCACTTGGAAAGGAAAATGTTCTGGGTGTTCTTATGCCGAATGGTGAACAGAAGGATATTTCCGACTCGCTCAAGCTGGTAAATCACCTTGGTATTAAGCATATCACGATTAACATTAAAGGTGGTGTGGATAATACTGTCAATCAGATTAAGGAATTGCTTGGTGATGTAAGTTACGATACTCTCACCAATATTCCTGCCCGTGAAAGATTGAAGAATCTCTATGCTGTCCAGCAAACTTGGGGTGGTATGGTGGCAAATACTTGTAACCTTTCGGAAGACATGGTAGGTTATGCTACCTTGTATGGTGACAACGGTGGCTCGTTTGCACCACTTAGCCGTTTGACCACAGAAGAAATCATTGAAATCGGTGATGAACTTGGTTTGCCGCACGAACTTACGCATAAGACTCCGATTGATGGTTTGCAGCCGCTTAGCGATGAAGATAAGTTGGGTTTCACCTATCACGAAGTGAACGAACTTATTCGTAAAGGTGTGACTGGTCCTAATGCGGATAAGATTATCAAGATGTACAATGCCAATAAGTTCAAACTTGAAATGGTAAACATCAAGCACTTTGACCCGGGTTTTCCGAACTTTATTACCGGTGAAAACACCTGGACTTATTTCACAAAGGAAAATCGTTAATGAAGTTGGAACCGAAAGCCATTGCCATTACAGTTCTTTCAGTTGCTCTGATTGGTGTTGTTTCATATAACATATTTTCGGAACCAAAGACTGTAGTGAAATACAAGACACGAAGAGTAGAAAATTGTTCTTCAAGTTCCGATATTAGTTCTGGAAGTGGCATTGATAGCCGTTTGGAATTTTTTGAAGAAATGAAGCCGAGTTCTCAATTTGTTGTTGGTGGACTTGACAAAGGAATGAGAATGTATGATGCTGCTCAAGTCAAAGTGTATTGTGATGGTACAGTAGTCAATTATCCTCATTGGATTCATTGTCCAGGTGATTGGATTATTAAGATTAAAGAAGTACCTTTAACCGAAGAAAAAACCAAATGAGAACTTATGTCTTTACAGTTCAATACAAAAACCTCTTTGATGATGATTGGCAGCCAGCAAATAAAATACTAGACGCCGAAAACATCAAAGAAGCTATTAATAAACTGTATGAAGCATACAAAGGAAAACAAACTTTGTACATACAAACTATTTACTCAGA
This sequence comes from Clostridia bacterium, assembly GCA_045538175.1. Lineage (GTDB taxonomy): Bacteria > Bacillota > Clostridia > Christensenellales > UBA1242 > JAZSQZ01. The sequence continues at coordinate 1,200 of JAZSQZ010000126.1, read as the reverse complement.
AACAATAACCGACTCACAAAGGAGATAACTAATGGGTGAAAAACTCGTAAAATTCGCTGACGATGGTCAGGATTTAACTCTACTTCCAATTTCAACTGTGACCACGGACGAATTGCAGCCTGGTACTTACACATTTGCCTACCATCAGATGAAAGGTGTTTGGCTCACTCATTGTGCCCGTATTCCTGAAGTCAATATGAAGGTTTATGGTGAAACCAATGCTCGTGTTCAAAAGTCAATGAAGACTTTCCTGCGCCGTCCTCGTAATACGGGTGTTCTCCTTGAAGGTGAACCTGGTATGGGTAAGTCTGTATTCATCAAACTTATTGCTGCGGAAGCATATAAGATGAATATGCCTGTTATCGTCATTAAGGAAGATATTCCTGGTATGATTGATTTGCTGGCAAAGGTTCATACCAAGTGCTTGGTCATTATGGATGAATTTGAAAAGATTTTTACTGGTAGTGATGAAGCCGCACGAAATGGTGATGTTTCTTCGCAGAATAAGCTACTATCTTTGATGGATGGTATGGATGACAATAAGAAGCTCTTTATTGCGTCTGTGAATGATTCTTGGCGAGTTTCTCGTTTTATGAAGAACCGTCCGGGCCGTTTCTTCTATTGTTTCCAGTTCAACAACCTTGACCAGCACCAGATTAAGGAATATCTGGAAGTTCGTTTGACTAACAAGGAAATCCTTCCGCATTTGGTGACTTCGCTTGTTGGTCACAAGGTCAATTATGATTCTTTGGCCGCTATCGTTGAAGAAGTCAATGCAGGTAATTCTGTGGAAGAAACTCTTCAAGATTTGAACTTGGACAAGGAAGCATCTGGTATGTACGATGTTCGTTTGACTATTGATGATATTACTTGGTCTATGGAAAACTTCCAGCTGAATACTGGTTCTACCAACCAGACAATTTGGCTCAATGGTAAGTGGGAAAAGGACACTTGGAACCTTCATGTTTCCTTTGACACATCGGATATTAAACTTCGTGGCAACAGTACTTGGGATGAAGCCCTTATGATTGAAGCCTGCAACATTGAAGTTGAAGATGGTCCTAATGACTTCATTGATAAGATGAAGAACATCGGAAACTTGGAATTTTCTCCTCATAAGGAATATTCTGGGTATCGTTCCTATGTTTCCAGTTTAGATATTTAAAAAATTATTTTTAGTGGGGTTGAAATTTCAACCCC
>JAZSQZ010000148.1:0-11136 GCA_045538175.1 Clostridia bacterium | reverse complement strand
GTTCTCATCCATTGGCCACAACCATCGTGAGATATTTGAAGAGTCATTTTATGTTCTCTATAATAATCACAAATATCATTTCTCATAAGTGGAAGGCCATTTGTAGAAGAACTAATTTCCAACTTCATTCCGTGCTTATTTACAAAAAGGTCTTCTGCAAAATCAACAATTTCTTGAGTGGCCAAATGATTTGTTACTGGGTCTCCACCCCAAATATCAATATGAACTTTGCACTGTTTTCCTTGTTTTTCTTGGATTTCTTTGCAGCGTTTGAAGCGAGTATTATGTTCTACTGTTTCAGCCATCTTAGCAAAGTCTGCTTTGAATTCAGAATAAGTTTTCTCATCAATCTTTTTCAATGAGTTCTCAATATCGTTGTAATTTACGCCCATAGCATAATCCAATGTTGTGCCAGCACTACAATATACACAAGAACCTGAACAGCTTTCTATGCCGTTCATTGTAAATGAGTAGTTCAATCTATTTTCACCACGGTCAATCATTGGGCCAGTTTTATTATTAGCTTGACACGCCTTCAAGCAATTATTGCAAGTATCATTACATTGTGTGCATCCCATTATCTAATTACTCCTCTATCTTTTTTATAATTTACTTCGTTAGATTTTATTTCTACACGAGTGCCATCTTTACAGAAAATAACAATAACATTATCTTCTGTAAATGACTGAAGCTTTTTTACCAATTCTTCATCTAAATCTTCCAACAAAAGAAAAGCGCCTTGCTTTTTATAAGCATCTACTGTTTTCAGTAAATCCTTATTTTGCTTTTGTAATTTATCAGCAAGTTTGTTTTCTGTATGCAAGGCTATATAAGCAGCTTCCATATCTTTTACTAATTCTCTAAGTTTTTTGAACATATTATATAACCCCTATTGAAGCTCCAAGCCCGTTATCTTCTTCATTTGAAATTGGTAATTTACCTTCATTTTCAAACCTATTGACAGGCTTTGCTTCTTTATTTGTTTCTACTATATTTAGTATTTCATAAGCAAATTGTCTTGAAACATACAATAAAGCCATCAAAGCATTTGGGTGTAATGCGTCATCATCTATTTCGTGAGTAATTTCATCGGTTTCATCATCACGTTTCCACAAAGTATTTTCCGCTTCGATATATAAAATGCCATCTGGTTTATTTGGAATAAGTATTTTATCAGTTCTCATAAACTCAGCTAACTGTTCAATTGCAACATCTTTGTCATATTTATAAGCACAAAAAACATTCGGTATTTTGTAAGTGGCTTGTAATTCATATGCGCCTTCTTTCACGTTCGTGTCCGTTATAGTCCAAGGATCTTGTTTTAGTTTATAATTATGTTTCAGATTATCAAATTGTCTTTTTACTTCTTCACATAAAGCTGATATAGGCTGATGTTTTTCACTCCATTGGTCTACAATATATAACGTTTTGTTATAAACTACTCCACTTATTACAGCAGCCGCATCTTCAAAACCAAAGTCTACACCTACATAGGCTTTTTCAAAAGAAACATTTTGTGGCAATTCATTATATGTTCTATACCCTCTAAATATCATAGAGTCTTCATCAACTGCGTCCATATTACCAAAGTATTCTCTCTGAATGAAAGCACTATCAATTGAGACTCCGTGCTTTTCACAAATCTTTTTTATTACATCTTCTTTATCAGGTATATATGGATTGCTCATAAATGACCAATGATAATGTTTTATTTTAGGATTGTTCCATAAGTCTCTTGCATAATTTACTTTATTTCTTGGAGGCGTTCCTGTAAATATCATTTGTGCTTCTTTACCAAAGTCTATTTGAGCCGGTTCCAAAACTTCTTCAATCAATACTTTTGGTGAGCGCAAGTGTGATATTTCATCCAATATAATTAGTGAGTATTTTCCGCCTCTATATCTATCAATGTCGCCTTTATTATTATATCCTGAAAGTGTTATATCTGAACCATTATCAAATTGAATGAAGCCGGAAGAAACTTGTCCTGTGTGAGGCATATCCAATTTCATCAATAAGTCATCTAACGGTTTTCCTAATTGTCTTACAGCATTATCAAAAGAGCGATTGAGGTATAAAGCGTGATGATTTGCTTTTGTGCAATCTTTCAACAACAAGCGAGCATTCAATTCTGTTTTACCAGCACGACGAGTACAAATCATAATTATTGTTTGGTCTATATTATTATCAAAAACTTCAGCTTGTTTATCGTACAAAGTATTACGAATTCTATATAACAAGAATTCATTATCTTTAGCCATTTGTTTATTGAGTTGTTCATCAAGAGATGAAAGAAGTTCAGGATTGAACATAGATTGAGCAAGCATACGAGCAGCTTGACTGTTAGGGTCTTTTTTAGCTTCTTTCAAAAAACTATCAATAAAGTTTGTTATATAAGAATGTCCGTTTGTTTCTGTGCCTAAAAGCTTTTCTCTAATTTGTTCTTGTATTTCAGGAGTAACTCTTTTATGTCTACCTGAAACTATTGCAGGTGATTTAGTGACTGCTTGAGTTGCAGCAGACTTTGCTTTATTCCCTTTTTTACCTGCAGAAGAAGCTAAAGCTTTATTGTTTGCGAAATTGTTTGGGTTGTTTGTTTTACTTGTATTCATTCCTTTAGGCATTTTTGTCCTCAATCTCCATTTCTATGTCTTTATAATAATCTAAAGGCATTTCACTTATATTTTTGTCATACCAAATTCTTTTTGGCGAATCTATGATATATATGCACCTCAGATAACAAAATGATGATAATTTTGCTGGTCGATACAACTTTCTTAGTCTATTTTTGCCGGTAATAAATCTCATTGAGTATTCTGTTGCATCCATTATAACTTCATCTAAATCCGAGACGAAAACATCTCTTTGCTTATATATAGAACGGCATAAATTACTGCAAGCTTTCCAAACACATAGCCACATATTGTCCATTTGCTGTTTGTAATACTTTTCATCGTGCTTTGTTGTATCGGTGTGCCAAAAATTCTCCCAGGATTGTTGAAACAACTGTTCGTTATCGTCGATATTTACAATGTTGTCTAATTTATTAGATTTAGATGTATTCATTTAGTTTACACTCCCTCTTTACTTCATCGATAAATCTTTCGAAAGCTTCCCAACTATTATAATAAACCAAATGTAGAGCCCAATGTAATGCATCGTGTGTAGCAGAGTTGACTGCAATAAAACGAGACGGATCTGATAAATCTCTATAAACATCTAAGTCATTTGTTTGAATGATGTGATGGTTATGGAAGTGCTTGCATAGACGGCGTTTAGTAATCGGGTCTAAACCTTTTTGTTCAACCAACTTTTGTTTTCTAAATTCTTTCCAAGCGACTGACGCTCTAAACTTCGCTTTCAGTGTTGCAGTTGTCGACTTATTCTTTTCTTTCATTTGTCCTCATCTCATTATATTTGCTTTTAGTAACAAATTTTACATAATATTTGTTACCATCATCTTCAGCAAACTTCATACATCTTACCCAGTTTTCACAAATTGCTGGGTCTGATAAACATATGTTTGGAAGTATATCAATTAGGTAATAACTGTGCCATATATTTATAATCATTGGAGCACCTGCTGTGACTTTTTCATAATACTCAATAAGATTTGATTCTTTCATAATTGAATACTTTTCAAACCATTCTTCTCTACTAACAGCTGCTTCTTTTCTTCTGTCAATATCTAAGTAAATTTGATATTTTTTACGCAATACTTTTGTCATCGGTGTCGTTATTCTCTGTCTCATCGCTGTCCTCATCATAAATATATTCTACTTTTATATGATCTTCACCAATCTTTCTCATAATTGCAGGATAAAGTCCTGAAGAAGAAATTGGTAAAAAAATAGGCCCTGTTGATGCTTCAACACAAACAGTTATAATTGGTGTGAATACATTGTTTTCATCATAAATAAGAACCAAACCTTTCTTATAAGACTCTTTCATTTTGAAGTAATCTATAAGATAATCACACATTTCTTTTACATTATTTACTTTAGGAAAGCTGTCTTTCAATTCATAAAATTCTTTCAATGTTTGATCTTCATCCAAACCGACAAGTTTAGCAATTGTGCAAATTGCAGAACCGGCTAACGTTGACTCCATATAATACTGTTTTACCTTTTTGTCGTTTTCAATGTTTTTTACTATTTTTTTAGTTCTGTTCGACATTTTCATTCTCCTCTATAATTTCAGAATTCTGAAACTCTGAATCTAAATCTACCAAATTAGTGCTTTCACATTTAGTGCAAGATTGTAATTTCCATAATTCTTTTGTGTTTATAACCATTATTGCGCCGCAATCGCGACATTTTATACAAGTTGTGTTCATTTTTCTAATCTCCTAGATATTTAGTATACTTATCAACAATTGAGTGTCTCAGCTCTTCTGTAGATTTTTTACCGTATTTTTTATAAAGATCGCCCCAAGTATTCCCATTTAGTCTACTATCAACAATTTCTTTTTCATTTTGTGAAAGTGACTTCATAAACTCTTTATATGGTAAATTGTCTATGTCTTCTGAAGCTATATATTTATTGTGTTCATCAGATATAAATTGTTGTCTTTCATTGCTCCATATTTTATATGTATCTCTAACACACTGTCGAGTTGTATAGTTTTGCAAATAATAAGATAGTTGTTGCCACAAAGTCCAAGTCTCACTATTTTTTATTTTTGATAATGTTAGAGCATCAACTGCACTCACCACCACTTGATAGCAAGAGTCTTTGAAATCTGTAAAGTCTTCAAATAAATAATCACGAACATTTTCAGGGAGCTTTTTCCAATATATGAACATAAGAGCTTCGTATTTTTTCCATAATGAGTAATAATCTTTTTTCTTTGCCAACTCAAAATCAGTGCTTTTTTCCATATTCATACATCTAATTAGTAATAAATTCTTTTTCCATCAATAATTTTCCAATGCTTACCTTTATTTCTTCCTTTACTAGATTCTGACAACTTTTGTTTCCATTCTTCAGAAAAAATTTTACCCTTATTAGGACTTGGCTTACCTTTATGAGCTACAGACATTTTATTCTTAGTTTCTTCTGAAAGTTTATAACCACCAATACCGTTTTTTCCTTTATTCCAAGGAGTTTTTCCTTTATTGTGTAGTCGACTGTGCTCACTATGTCTAAGGAAAATCAGCTCTTCAGGCGGTCTATCATAATAAAGTTCTAGGCCAATCAATTCAGCACTTGATAATGGGATAGGTCCATCTAATTCTAATCTATGATGACAGTCCCATTTATCAGAGTCGACTATGGCTTCTTCATAGTTTTCGATTTTGATAAAGTCTTTACAATACTTTTTCGCCGTTGCTTCACAAATCATTTTTTATCTCCAATATCTATATAAACATAACTCTTGTAAATCTCCTCGAATTTCTTACATTCTGACTTTGGCACAACAACTAACTGATGATAATTATGAAAATAATCAGTGCTTGGGTGTTTTATTTTTCTTTCAAAACCGCCATAATAGTATTTATAAAGTATATCAGGTGTAAGAACAAATATGTCATTTCCACCTGCAACATCACAAACAACCACATCAGTATCAAACTTTTCTAAGTATTTTGGTAATCTCCAGTGTACACCATCTTTAGAAATGCCAACTGAAATAAGTAATGTATTTGGATATTGCTGTAAAGTAGACTCCCCTTTTAGGTCGACTTTTCTTCTGTTTATATAGCAATCTGTGCCTTCAAAGTCTTCTTGTTTAGTTGCAACAACTAAAGTAAGTGGCTTTTTTGCTTTTATCATCTCTAATGCTTTAGCTTCATTTTGATTATCAGTCATTCGTTATTCTCTCCTTATAAATAATTAGTATAACAGCTCAACATAGGTTACTTTGGAAATAAGATAAGTCTGCTTTAGCAGCTTGTCCCAACTCTAATATAATATATCAATCAGTATTAGAAATTCAGAATCAATATGAATTCAAAATCTATACAAATTCTGAATTTGCTAGAAACAGATACCAATATTATATTAGAGTTGGGACAAGTCCTTATTTTCATTGTAACAATGTTGGGATTACAAAGAAAATTTTATAAAAAATATGCATCATTTAGGATTTCTTGATAATATATATTATGGTAGTAAAAAATCTAATAATAATTAGATTGGTAAAAGCTTACTTTTTTGTAAGATATACTAACTAAATAATCTAATTATATTAGATTGAAGCACTCTTACATTTTTTGTAAGAATACTAAATAATAACTGTGGAAGTTTGTAGGCTAATCACCACGTAACCAGAACAGTATAAATAATGAATTGAGGCGTTGAAACAGGAAAAAGGAATCCTGCTAGCTCATCAATTCAGTCTATAGGCCTTCAGTAAAGAAGAAAAAATCCAAGTCGAGATGAGGCTCCGTCCGAAACGAAACTTGTACAGCTGAACTTGCTTACACCTAAACCGCAAGGGTCAAATGTAAAACTACTTAGAGATTGTGATGTTTTACCATTCTGTTAGATAAGGTCTTACAAACCGAAAAACAGCTAACAGATGAGATTGCCGGCGAGTTCCAAACATAGTTTTTAGTGCTATAGTTTATTGAAATCTTCGGGCGAAGTAATCCCGCGAAGTTGAGATTGAATCTTGAATTGACAAGACATCAACCACGAATGGAAGTGGCAATCAAAATAAGACGAAGAAAGTTTGGATGCGGGTGGATCCCCGTGCCAGCTAATATAGTGCTTACGTAAATAACTATCGGGTTGCTCCGCAGAATTCCAGGTTCAAAGGTGAGATCGAAAGGTTTGTATTCTATTGCCTATTCGATTTATATAAAAAATAAATATAAATCGAATAGGCGGATTACAAATCTCAAATCTCACCATCCGAAACCATATATCGTTGTAAATCAATAAAAATGATTTACATCAACTAATGGTCCGATGATTGAAAGCTTGTCTTTCATTCATCAGCATTAGTAATTCAAACTACTTTACAATCTTTTTATAAAAAATCAAACGAGCCAACTAAACATAGGAGACTAGAAATATGACTTTTATTTATAAAAAATATGCATCATTTAGGATTTCTTGATAATATATATTATGGTAGTAAAAAATCTAATAATAATTAGATTGGTAAAAGCTTACTTTTTTGTAAGATATACTAACTAAATAAAGGGAACCAAACCTATTGCTCGGGCTTGCCGCGCGGCTTTAGGTGAGTTCGAGCAATAGGAGACGGAACAAAATGGACACAAAACTTTATAAAGGCATCATTTCTTCAGACCAACTTATTCACAATCACATCAATGAAATTCTAAATCTTTTCAATAACTCAGTAGTAAAAATAATGTCTAATGCAGTAGTTACACAATATAAATATGTAAATGGTGTAAAAACTGATGAAATAATTGGCTATGATGAAGAACAGCTGAACCGTAACGCAAATGGCTGTTCAAACTTGTTAGTAAAAACCAACAGAGGACAATATTGGGACAGAGATTATGTTTATGTATCTAGTTCTGTTTTATATGAAAACAACTCGGAAACACTTTATTTCAATGTTCCTATCGACTTTATTGACATTACAAAGAAGTTTCCAAATAACATATTTTTAGTTTATAGCAAACTTGACGATGCTTGGTTTATGTTTCATTATAGAGATGTTGCAAAAAAGTTTGATGAAAACTTCAACAATAATAAATGTTTCTTCAGTTATAGAGGATATAGATATTTCAAATATGAATTAGACTTATCAAAGGGCCGTTCTTTAGATAAAACACCAAATGAAAACTCTAAGTACTTTGCAAATGTGCATATAGGTGTAACAAGATACTCTAAAACTATCGCAGGAACTCATTGCTTTATTAGAGTTTTTAGTAGAGCAACAGGAAAACCAACAACAAAACAGCCTACAGAATTCAAGTCTTTTACAGAAGCTTTCAATATGTTGAAAAAATGGGAAGTTTTGGATGATATATCTAAGAAAACTTTTGTTAGAAAAGTATATACAAATGAACTGTTTGAAACAGAAAACTATATTTTTCAGTGTTCTACTGAACCTGAATTGTTATTGAAGACAATAGAAACTACAACTACTATCATCGATGATAATTACTTTGGCGTTGTTGAGATCTTCAAGTCTTTTGATGAGGTTATTGATGACGCAGATATTGAAATGGCAAAACAAAAAGGAATGACATATCAAGAATTTTTAGACTACTGTATAAATAAATATAATGCAAATTGGGATGAAGAAAACTGTCTTATGACAGAGGTAGTAAGCCCAGAAGAGATTGAAGCAGTTGACGAAAATAATATTATTGATGAGTCAACTATCTACTATAGACGCCTGGGCACCGACAATGACAAAGTTGACTTGTTATAAAAGATACTAACTAATATATAAGGAGAAACAAAATGAGAGAACTACAAACAAACTCACATTGCAAAAACTTGATTTTGTATCACCTCATCTTCGTATGTAAATACAGAAGAAAATGTTTCTCCAATACAACTTTTGCTGAAGCATTGAAACTTCAGTTTTCTGAAATAGCAAAGAAATATGATTTTGAAATAGACACTATTGATTTAGACTATTCAAAACCAGACCATATTCACATTTTAGTTAGAAGTGTTCCTAAACTAAGTCCTTTACAAATCGTAAGAGTTTTGAAACAACAAACAAACTATTGGGCTTGGCAAAACTACGAATCGTATTTGAAAACTTTCTATTGGAAATCACATCATCTTTGGACTAGAGGATATTTCTGTTCTACAGTTGGAAACGTATCTGCTGATGCAGTTCACGAATATTTAGAAAGACAAGGGAGGAATGAACAATGCTAAAAGCATACGAGTTTAGAATCTTCCCTACAAAAGAACAAGAACAGTTCCTTCTCAAGACAAACGGTCTTTGTAGACTATATTGGAATACTACTCTAGCAAGAAAAAAAGAAGCTTGGGAAAATGATGAAAAGTGGAACATTGGAACAGCTAAAAAAGTATTTGAAGAGTGCAGACCTGAAGCTGTCGAATGGTGTAATGAAATAGATAGTTCAGCTTTAGCAGCAGAATGGAATGACATTACTTCTGCTTTCAATAACTTCTTCAAATCCTGTAAAGGACAAAGAAAACTTAGAGTTGGAGAGCCTAAGTTCAAAAGTAGAAAATACTCACAAGTTGCTATAACTTGGACATCTATGGCAAAGCCTAAAATCCTAAAGAACGGATATTTGTTTCTTACAAGAAAGTTAGGTCCTGTAAAAGGAACTTTTCACAGATGGGCTGAAGGTGATTTCAAACACGCAACTATCAAACAAACTCCAACAGGAAAATGGTTTGTGAAGATTTGCGTTGAAAAGAAAGATGAACCTAAAAATCAAAATGGAAAATCAGTTGGCATAGACTGGAACTGTAGAGATGAAGATTTCATCGTAATGTCGAATGGCACGAAAGTCAAGTGTCCTAGATTCTTACAAAGGTCTTCTAAACAACTATGTCATCAACAGAAAATAATGAGTAAAAGATTTGTAAAAGGTCTTGAAACTCAAAGTTCCAACTACTATAAACAAAAACAAAAAGTTGCACTTTTGCACGAGAAAGTGGCCAATCAAAGAAAAGATTGGTTGCACAAGCTTTCAAGGCAGATATGCAATGAATATGAAACTGTAGTAGTTGAAGACATCAACTTACAAACAATGAGCAAAATGAATCACGGAAAAGTTGTAGTAGACCAAGGTTTTGGAATGCTACGACAGATGATTGCTTACAAAGGTAACCTTGTGAAAGTCAATCCAAAGAATACATCTAAAACTTGTCATTGTTGCGGATTTGTAAATCCAAATGTAAAGATTGGTGTAAATAAATGGAAATGTCCAAACTGTAGTGCTGAGCACAACAGAGACATAAATGCAGCCCTAAATATTCTGCATAAGTGGAATGTAGCTAGCCAGGGCATAGTAGGCGGGGAACGAGCCGAAAGTACAAATGCGTGTGGAGCACCAAGCAGTGCTGTGAAGCACGAAGTTTCCCAACCATTACAAGCTATTCGGCTCGTATAAGTTGGGAAGATATTCGGTCTTTAGCCGAATATCCGTTCACGTTGAATTGGGATGAAATCAATAAAGCAAAATATGCTTTACGCATTCACGAGTTGGCAATATTGCTGCACGAAACAGAAGAAAAACTTAGTTGGAAAGATGCTTTGAAACGCGCAAAAGAATATTGTGACTCCTATGATTGTGGGAGGGATTGGTAAAAAAATAAAAATTTTTGTGAAAAATAAAGAGAGAAATGCTTATAAGTGTTTATATATATATATCAGGACTGCAACCCTGATAATTCGTTATTCATATAGAATGTCGTGAGACATACAGGCTATAGCTCGAAAGGGCTGTGGCCTTTTATTTTTTGGAGGCATAAATGGCATTTACAAAGAAAGTCAATGTTAGAAACAGCGCGGCTGTTATCAAAGAGGTCAACCAGATGTTAGAGGCTGGTTTCCCAAAGAAAGAAACTTATGTTGTAGTTGGAAAGAAATACAACTTGAGTTATAAGGGTGTCCAAAGAATAATGAATGGACAGGAATTGGACACTTCAAATAGCAAATTGGACACTTCAAATAGCAAATTGGACACTTCAAATAGCAAATTGGACACTTCAAATATTACTGGTAAAGCTTCGTTGGACACTTGTGGTAAAGCTTCGCCTATAACATCTGCTGATATTGTTGACGGTATTATCAATAAGTTTGGTAAGAAAGGCGATGACTACGTTGCAGCATTCAACAAAGCACCGAAAGATACAGATGGCGCTGTTGTAATGAAGAATGGTTCAAAGGTTTATTTTTAGGAGATTTTGTATGGAAGAAAACAAAGAAAAAGAAGAAAAGCCTGTTACTGAAAAAGATGTTTTTGGTATGTTGTTAGACTTTGCTGAAAAGAAGGCAGAAGAAATTGAAAAAAGAAATAAAGAAAAATCTAAACTTTTACTAAATATAGGAGACAAAAATGAAAGGAAATTATACTAAATACAAAGATATTATTTTGAATTGGCGTTCAAAAAATAAAGATAAATATAATGAATATATGTTGATTTATAATAAGACTAAAAGATACTGTAAAACACCAGAGCTTATTGAAAATTATGAATCAGCAAAAG
>JAZSQZ010000046.1:0-2618 GCA_045538175.1 Clostridia bacterium | reverse complement strand
GTCTTCCTAAGACCGCTTGGCCTCCGACTTATAACCTTTAGTAATTCCTTGATGGAAGTGCTCATTGAATTGTGTAATGGCGATAGTTATGTAATAAGGTTTATTTGAGTAACTTCTTTTAACAAGTTCATCAATGGTTCGTGAAACAAGCATATAATCAGTTTCTTCAAAAGTTATTTCAAGTTTTCTAGTACCAGGACTGAATGTAGGCATATTGATAAAGCCATTACCAAAGTAAGAAGAACCATTATTGTTTTCAATTTCAATTTTTGGGAGTGTAACAGATGTTACTGCATAAGATAAAATTTCTTTTTGCTTAACATCCCAAAATCCCAAAAACCATTCAGTCTTATATCTGAATGGCAAGTGTGGTCTTAAAGAATAAAACTGAACAACACTCAATGACATATTACTATATTTATATACCATAAATAGAATATAGAGGTTAGTAAAGATGGCTTTATCCCAACATTCAAAGAACTTAGCAAAACAAGCATTAAATAAAGATAATTTTACCAATGAACACCTTATAGAAGCGTATGGTGTAAATCAGGACCAGTTGTTACAACTTGTTGAACAAAAATCTCCACAAGAATTATATGACGCTACTTATTCAATGTATTTAAATGCTTATGGTGATGAAGCTACTGCACAAAATTATGCTGATTATATCAAGAATTTTGCAGATGCTATGCAAGAGCAATCTAAACTTGACGATAAAGCATTAGAAGTAAAAAAACAAGCTGATGAAGGTGCTGCAGCAAGACGAAAAGAAGAATTTTCTAAATTACCACAAATTGAAAAACCAAAACCAGTTGAAAATCAAGCTGTTGTTGAAGCTGACTTAAGCCCAAATCTATTACGAGAATATGGAAATAACTTATTTGAATTGATTACATACGACCCATCAGTAAATAATGGTAAAAATGGTGGCCGTATCAAATTAGCAGGTGTTTTGAAACAATTACCTTCATTCTCAATGGGTTCAACTTGGGAAGCCGGACCAGCTGCTTCATTGTCAGACATCGTAAAGAATTATATGTGTTCTGATATGATGGAAAAGATTATGGCAATAGGCGGTAGTGATAGAGCTTGGACTACAGTTGATGAAGGTTCTGATAGAACATATAAAGAATGTACAGTACCATCTTTTAATCTTGAATTTAGATTATATCCTGGACAAGCAATAGGTACAACAGAATTGACATCTTATGACACTTGGATAACAGCACTTTCTTTGTTCGCACAACCAAGTATTGCTTCAAAGATTAATATCAATGCGATAGGTAACAATCTTGTAAATGGTGCTTTACAAGGTTTGGATAATGTTAAAATAGTTGGTTCAAATATATTAGGAACTATGGCTGGCGGTGATGCAAGCAAAGGTGAAAAAGCTGATTCTAATATGTTAACTGATTTAGGAAATGCTGTCGGTAAGATTGTTGATGATGCTGCCGTACTTGTTACTTCCAGAGACGATAAAAACAGAGTTGAAGGTAGATGTAACAAAAAGAATTTTTATGGTGGTAAACTTTGGAAATTAAGAATATTACCAGGACTCATTCAAAAACCAATCATTGTTTACATAGCAGGTTGGAGTGTAACTTATTCAAAAGAAATAAATTTTCAAACTGGAAAACCAATCTATGTAGATTTCACAATAAATTGTAATTTAGACCAAGTACCAGATGCTGGTCTATGGATGTATTATATGGATAAAAACGCAAGTGAAGACGGTGTATTTACCGCATACGAAAAAACAGGCTGTGAACCAAAACAACCTGCTAAAGAGCTTACCGAAGATGTTGTTGAAACACAGCAAACAACCTTTGATAATGGTACAACACAGACTATTACAACAACTAAACACCCAGATGGAACAACAGAGAATTTTGTTGCTTATACAAAGGCTGATGGAACGAAGAAAATCGTTCACATGGGTACTGCTAAACCAGGTGAAGAATATACCAAACAAGGTATGGAAACCCATTCAGTACCACCTGGTTATCATTGGGAAAAGAAAATGTTTGCCGAAGTTTGGTATCTTGAAAAGAATTTTTTTAATTAAACAGGTTCAGTTTTTAAATTCAAGATATCTTTGTGTAACAAATCATAAACATATTTGTTTGACAAAGTAAGTCTAGTTTCAAGACTAACCTTAAAATCACACCATAAAGGCATAGGTAATTTTTTATTATCATCCCATTCAAACTGTGTTGAAGGTGTAAAAGTGAAATTGGTTATAATCCAGTCAATATTTCCATTAACTGTCTTTGTTGAAGTATCCATTTCCATAGAATTATGCGAATAAATCTTTTCACCAAATGAAAGTAATACAGTAAAATTACCATTGTTTCTTCCCAAAATAGCTTGGGAAGTTGCTTTATTATAAATGTCATTTGCTGTATTAACGAGTGTAGCTGCACCATTACCAAAAGTGCTCATATCACTATTCATCATAGCTTTACCAGAGTTCATTACTTCAGTTGCGATATTGTAAACACCATCACCAACACGCTTAATTAAGTCAACAGAATCTGTACCTAATTTAACTCTCTTTGGTGGAGCACAAATGTGTGTCAAGAACAAAATTGCTTCCTGATAACCAAGTCGGATCG
>JAZSQZ010000033.1:0-2119 GCA_045538175.1 Clostridia bacterium | reverse complement strand
AGCAAGGTCTTGCTTATGATAATCCTACCTTAAAATGCAAAGTGAGTAATAGATATAAAAAAACATTTATAGATAGTAAAGGTCAACACAAAAACAATGAAAACTACAAAGCGATACCCGTTGCTGAAAGAGCAAGATTTATTCGTGCTCTTGATGATGGTCCAGATATTATTAAACCACTTTCACTTGTTATGATGTTGGCTTCACTTCGTATTGGCGAAGCACAAGCTTTAAAATGGGAAAACATAGATTTTGAAAAAGGTGCTTTGTTTGTTGAGCAAGGTTTGACCGAAGATGTTGAGTTTGATAACGACCTTAATATCATCGGCAGGAAAAATATTATCTCAAGCACTAAAACAACTTGTAGCAAACGAGCAATTAAAATGCCACAATTAGTGATTGATGCTTTGCTACAATGGCGAAAGATACAATGGTGCAAAGAACAAGTTAAAGGCAAAACTTTAACGAAGTCCACAAACCTTGTGTTTTGCAACGATGATGGCTCAATACGCAGTTATGATGCAACTCGTCGAGTATTTGATAGGTTTGCCAAGAAACACGGTTTTAGACAAGAATTTGGGCTTCATTGCCATATGTTAAGACAAACATTTTCAAACATGCAAATTGAGAATAAAAGAAATATTAAAGATGTTCAGCACTTGCTAGGACATAAAGACGCAAAGACTACCCAATTGCACTATAACTCAGTAATCGACCAAGAACTCGACTACGAAGGTGCAGAACTGTTGGATAGTCTTTTTAACGACACAACGCTCTATGATGGCGAAGAACACATCAAAAAAGATGTTCCCGCCTATCACCTAGACAACAACACCTTTAATGAAGAGAAACCTAAAACATACGAAGAAATGACCGATGATGAACTCGACCGACAATATGAAAAACTAAAACGCCAACGAGAAGAACGAAGAAAACGCAGAAAAGAAAAAGATTTTGAGATGTAAATAATGTCTTTATTGAAATAAACAGAGTTTTGTGCTATAATACTAACATAGGAGTTAATTATGATAATACATAGCCCTTTTAAAGACGATAATGGCAATAATAAAGATTTTGGCGATATAACCTTTGAAGATTTAAAGATTTTGGAAGACATAAAAGAAAATTATTCAATAGAATACAAACGAGATTTTAACAAAATCAAAGAAGAGAAATTACCCAAAGCAGCTTCTGCTTTTTCTAATAGAAGTGGTGGTTGGTTTTTTATAGGGATAAATGATAACGGAACAATTAATGACATTGATGTAAGTGATATTACCGAAGATACATTATATTCAAGTGTTGAAAGTAGAGTTAGCCCAATTCCTTTATTGGATATTAAAATTTTAAAGAATCCTAACAATAAGAAATTAGGAGTTGTTGTAATTTATATTCACAAAGGAACTAACACTCCATATATTTCCAATGGTGTTGTTTATGTAAGAAATGGAAAATCTTCAGACCCGGCAGAGAGAACTGAGATGGAAATTTTGATGAAACAATCAATGGATTACTCAGATATAGAATTAAAATGTTTGGATTGTAAATCTGGCAAATTTACGACGGAATACGACCCACTACCTTATGTTACATTGAGCCCTAAATATTCTGGAGAAAAATATATTACTAAATTTTCAGAACAATTTTCGAGAGCAGAGAAAACAATTTTATATATTGAAAACAAGGGTAGACATTATGATGAGAATGTTGAATTAATCTTAAAAATAAATAAAAATAAATATTTTGGAGTATTAAGTCATTTACAAGCATATCCAAATGAAGAGTATGATGAAATTTTTACTGATTTGATAAGGATTCCACAAAATAAAGAAATTAGTGAATTTAAAGGTGACTTTGTTAATTGTGTTCCACCACAAAAACTGTTCGGACATGCAACACCAGAATATAAAAGAGATTATATGGAATACTTGGTTGATAGAGAATATCCATACGAAATTGTTATTGACAAAGATTTTGTTTATATGAAAATTACTTTTAAAGTCATTAATGCTGGTCAAAAAATGTTTTTACCATCAGCAATATTATCTTCATACATTTTAAAAGAAATTGAATATACTATTACAAGCAAACATTCTTTTGGTATAGTAAAAGGAAAATT
>JAZSQZ010000124.1:0-1526 GCA_045538175.1 Clostridia bacterium | reverse complement strand
AAACTATTGTGAGGTGATTTATGTTTAAAGATACAAATACAGTAAATAACATTTTGAAAGAAAAATTATCTTCTATTGCATTTACTAACTTTAATCATACAACAGTTGCTGATATTACAAAAATTTTTAATGATACTTCCGATGAAGTTTCACCACAACAACTTGTTCTTGAAGATATTGAAAATTTTGATAGTGCAGTTAAAATTCAATACACTCTTCAAGGTAAACAATTTAGTATGATTATTGATAAAAAGGTATAATATGAAAATAGCAGGACAGGATTTGTCTATAAGTTCTTCTGGTATTGTTGTAGAAGAACTAGATGATAATTTTGATGTAATTAAAGTTGATAGATATGGCTTCACTACCAAAAAAGGTCTTGAACAAGAAAATATTATCTTGTACAAAACCAAAGATTTTACAAGCGATTATGCTCGTTATAACTGGATGAAAGATAAAATTTTGGAGTGGACTAAAGATTGTTTCTATTTGGCAACTGAAGATTATGCTTACGGCAAAAGTGCAGCTATGGGTCAAATTTTCTCTTTGGCTGAATTTGAAGGAAATATTAAATTAGCAGAAATTGACCGTGGTCAAAAAATGCGTCTTTATTCAGTCAATTCCAATAAGAAATTTTTTACTGGTTATGGACTAAGTGATAAAATTGGAATGTATCAAGCATTCAACAAATATACTGGCGTAAAACCAGATATTTCAACACTTCCTATTGTAGATAGTGGAAAGGGTGTTGCGCCGACAAGTGATATCTGT
The DNA here is from genome assembly GCA_045538175.1 of Clostridia bacterium. Lineage (GTDB taxonomy): Bacteria > Bacillota > Clostridia > Christensenellales > UBA1242 > JAZSQZ01. The sequence continues at coordinate 755 of JAZSQZ010000124.1, read as the reverse complement.
GATGCTTATGCTCTATGTGAATGTTTGAGAATGGAACTAAAATTGAGAGCAGGATTAATCCAATTACACGAACTTCCAAAACATCAAATAGAAGTTTACAATGTAATTACCAAAGAACACCCACAAGGATTACTTGTTGCTCCATTTATTGAAAAATAATCAGTAAATAGGGTTATCTGACCAGGTCTGTTGGATAATGTGTGTGTTTGTTTACGGACAAAGACCTGGTCAGATAGACACAATTCCTTGCGTCTTTTCTTAAACATATAAATACTTTAGAGGTAAAAAATGTTTTACGATGATTACATACCAGGAAGTGGTGAAATGCAGGAAATAAATCCGGTGAAAGCTTGGAAAATTTACGCAAGCCACCCTGTTTGTCCTTGTTGTGGAAAAAAACTAAAATTCAAGAACAAGCACATAAAAACAGATGAGTTCATAGGCGAGTCACTTAATGAACGCTGGGAAAATGAATATTTGACCAGTAGAGTTCAAGATATTGCAAGCCAATTATATCAAGAAGAATTAGCAGATGTTCAACCTGAAGTAGATAGAAATGGTAACATAACACAGGAATACTTAGAACGATTTGAATATAACTCACCATCATTGAAGAAAGCTGTTAAAAGAGCTGCCACTAAACTATCAAATGATTTAGCTGAAGATGGTTTTAAAATCAATGCTTGGTATTGTGAACAAGAAATCTTTGAAGCATTGAAATATTATGCTAAAGGTTTCGGAGGAAAGTCGGATCG
>JAZSQZ010000130.1:0-1852 GCA_045538175.1 Clostridia bacterium | reverse complement strand
AAAAGTTGTTTTTACCGATTTTAAATATTCTGATATGTATGACATAATGTTTTCTCCAAATTGTTTATTTCTATTCGCTTTTTACTGCAAGTTGCAGTGTTTGACGAATAAATTGTTTTAATTCACTTCTTCCATAATTTTTGCAGTTTCCAGCAATGCAACTACAATTCTTTGATAGTGCATAATTTCTTGAGCTGAAAGATTTTTGCCTTTGCGGTCTTTTAAATATTTTTGTAAAGGCTGATATCCGCCAATATAAAAATTCCAAGCAACTTCTGGAACTGCTTCAAAATATTGGTCTTTATTGATGTAAATATTGCCATTTTTATATTCAATTTTTTCTACAAGGTTTTCGCCTGCAACTGGATATTTTGTAACAAGTTTTGAAAGTTCTGAACTTTTCATTAAATGTAGTTTTCGTAAAGCTTCGCCTTTTTGAATTAATGTAAAAAATTCTTCTTTTGATGTTGGATAAGGAATGCGTGGAAAGTCAATTTTTAAGAATTCTTTGTATTTTGTGCGATAACTTGGTTTGTGTAAAATGGCGTAGATATAATCTAAAATGTCTAATGGTGTAAAATATGTTTGTTCTGGTAGATTTTCAATTTCTGAACTTTCGTGGTCGTTTATAAATTGAAGAGAGAGATTTTCTGATATTTTAGAGATGATTTGTTGGTTTAAGTTTGGGGTTCGTGGATTGTTGGATATGTTGCCACACGGATTCGAAAAATCTAACGATTTTTCTGAAGAATCTTGATAGAGGTAGAGAGGGAAGACGTAGCCTGTTTCTCCTGTTTGTAATGAAACACTACAAATATCACTTAATAAATTTGTTATAAAGATATGTTGAAAATCAAAAGTTGTTTGTTGTCTACATACTAACAACGATATATTTTCGCCTAAAATCATGTGTTTCATAATATTATATCTATGACGTTCAACTTTTTCTAAATCATAATTTATATATAAAATATCAAAAGGGCGATAACAATATGATTTGTTAAACTCCGTGTTAAATGGAAATCTAGAAACTAATTCGCCATCATGGTGTGTTTTTATTCCACTTGTATTTACTTCCATCAATTCATCTATCTTAAATCCTTTTTCGTATTCTTCGGCGTTGGAAAAATCTTTTGGTACAAAGTAGTTGTTTGGTTCTGTGGGTTTTAGTTTTTGCCAGTTTACTGTGGTTATGTCATTTTCTAAAAGAAATGTATATTTATCTTCGCGTTTGCCATAAAGGTCATAATAAAAAACTTGAGACATGAATTTTCTCCAAAAAAAATTATACAAAATATTATAGCATATTTTTTGTGTTTGGTTATGGTTTTCGCTTAAAGACAGCTTTATTTTTTATTCTTTATCTTTTTTGTTTTAGGAAAGAGTTAGGGAGCGACGATTGGAAACCGGAAAACTGCGAGTGACGCAGCAGTTTTAGCGAGTCTCGGTTGAGCCCCTGCAAAACTGCTGTTATAACTGTACCAGTTATATTTGACTTATAGTTTTCCATATGATATATTAAAAAAAGAGGAAACGCCCAAGCACATTTGGTCGTCTCCACACGATTAACAAAAAGCCGTCAAAAGTAGGGTTAAGACTTTGGCGGCTTTATTTTTTACTCTTTATCTTTCTGTTTTAGGAAAGAGAGCAAAGTTATAACTGTACCAGTTATAGTAGCAACACAAGTTACCACTGCAATAACTAATTCTAAAGTCATAACAAGCCTCCCTAGTCTTTATTTCAGCACAAAGCTGATAGAGTTTGGGAGACGCCGCCTGAACTTAGGCATTTCCAATAAATAAATTATAACGTGTATTTTGTATAGTGTAAAGATTAAAATATAAATTTGTGT
>JAZSQZ010000138.1:0-34964 GCA_045538175.1 Clostridia bacterium | reverse complement strand
CAAGAGGTGAGTGTAAGTTGTAAATGTTAGGTGCAATTGTACAAATTTCAATGTCAGGAATGTTTTGACTGAAAATTCCGCCTTCAAGGCCTGCGTGAATTCCTTTAACAACAGATTTCTTGTTGTAAAGTTTTTCGTATGCATTTGCACAAATTAGTGTTAGATAAGGGTTTTCCTTTCTTTCATAGAAAGGATTTGTGTCAACAATTTGCGATTTGATATTGTGTTTTGTTGCAAGTTCAATAATTTTGTCTGTATAAAACTTTTCGCTTGTTTTTTTAGAACTTCTTACAGAGATTCTAAACTTAACAACATTATCTTCAATTTTGATGTTTGCGAGATTGCAAGAAGTAATAGGGAAGTTAGGATCAATTGTATCATATTCAAGAACAGCATTTTTATAGTTATTTATAAATGCAAGAAGATTATCTGTTGTTTCGCTGTCAATGTAATTGTTTACAGTAACAATATTTACTGAAAACTCTAATTCTTTTTCAAAATCATTGTGGGAAGTTTTGTATGTTTCTATGATGTTTTCAATATTTTCTTTTGTGTAAGAATCATCTGTAACAAAAACAACGCCTGCTTCTCTTGGAATAGCGTTTATTTTGCTATTACAATTTATATTGCAAAGTTTCTTATTTTTAATAGGTGTTATTGCTTCAACCAAAGCCTTAATAGCATTAAGACGTGGTGTATGAATTTGTTCGCCAGAGTGTCCACCCATAAGGCCTGTGATTTTAACTTCATATGCAGTTTTTGTATCTTCTATAAATTTGACAGGATACTCACAGTACAATTCCAAAAATCCTGCACTAGAAATTTCTACGTTACCTTCATCGGCACCATCAAGACTTAATAAGTGTTTTCCTTTGATTTTTGAGTAATCTAACCTTTGAGCACCACCCATAGTTGTTTCTTCTTCACTTGTGAAAACTGCTTCAATATTTGGATGTTCGACTTTAGGGTCGGAAAGCAGTGCTAAAATCATAGCAACGCCAACACCATTGTCAGCCCCAAGAGTTGTTCCGTCTGCCATAATGAAATCATCTTCAAATTTTAACTTAATTCCTTGTGTAAAAAAATCAAAGTCCGTACGGTCGTTCTTTTCACAAACCATATCTGTATGGCTTTGAAGTATAAGGGTTTTATCGTTTCCGGACACATTGGTCGGTTTTTTTATAATAACATTATTTGAGTTGTCTCTATAGTATTCAAAATTGTGTTCTTTTGCAAATGAGACTAGATAGTCGGCAATTTTCTCTTCGTGGCCTGATGGGCGAGGGATAGAAGATATTTTTTTGAAATAATTTAAAACTTCGTTTTTCATAAACAATGTTCCTTTTAAATAACTAGCATAAAAAAAGCTACACATTAGTGTAGCATATTTTAGATTTTATGTAAATTAAACTTTGTTTCCAAAATAACCATTTTGTGTTGATTTTGTGTCAGAAACTGTAACAAAAGCGTTAGGGTCATTTTCTGCAACAACAGATTTTAATGTTTTTAATTTTTTATTATCTGTTTCGATTAAAAGCATATATCTTTCTTCTTTCTTTGATGCACCTGTAGCAACAAGAATAGTTGCACCAAATCCAGCAGCTGACAATGCTTGAATCAATTCTTCATTTTTGCTTGTTGCGATAATTTGAACGTTGATTTTGCTTTTGATAAGTTTTGATGAAACAAGACCACCACAGAAAGTTCCAAGAGAGAAACCAAGTGCATATGCAATTGCAATAAGATAAGTTTCCATACCTTGTGCTTGGAAACTGAGTGCTTCACGTACAATCAAGAACCAGAGCATTGCTTCAATAAAACCAATGATTGCTGCAATATAAGGTTTTCCTTTAACGGTAAAAACTGTTCTTGTTGTACCAAGTGCAACGTCAATAATTCTGCCAAAACAAACAATTAAACATAATATTGGAAAAGATACATCCATTTTTAAAACTCCTTAATAATCTTATAGAACGATTATATATGAGTTTTAAAAAAAAGTAAAACAAAAAGCGACAAAGTTCGAAAAATAAAAAAGATAGAGAAGTCTCTATCTTTTTTTATTCTGTAGGGTTGTCAAATCTTGACTTTGCAAGTTGATCTGCGACATAACTTATTCTACTGCTAAATTCATCAACTGTATCGACAAGGGGGTCTTCGTTTGGTGCTTGATCGCCTTCTTCTTGTATATCTTCATTTGTAGGGACAATAATTTCTTCTGGAGTTTGGATAGCGTCAGTATATGTTGTTGTAACCCCCGGAACTTTTGGAGATAAGCCTTTGTAATATCCCATAATTGTTTCTGCTGTATCTTTAAGTACGCCTAAGTCGTTTCTTACGGTGTTACCATAACCATATTTGCCCAAAATCTCAAAATAAGTGCCTGCATTACCTTCTTTTAATGCTGCGATGCAATCCTTAATTAAGTGATAGTCCGCAAAATTGATAGGTGATAGAGAAATTAGTTTGTCGTCTGGATTAAATGTTGTAAGATCAGGCCTTGTAAGTTTGTGAGCATCGGAATTGTGTGATAAATTGTCTTTAATAAAGGCAATTTGGTTGTCGTAATCAAATTTTCCTGTATAGGTATATTTATCTTTCTCTGCGTACGAAGCAACAACTCTTGCATAGTTAACGTAGTTTGTTTGTACGCCGAAAGCATAGCATGGTTTACCTGTTTCTTCTGTGATTGCTCGTCTTAAAATCCTTAATGTTTCGCCTGTGCCCATGTTGTCATCAATAATAAGGAAGTTGTTTTTTCTGTCTGAAAACACTGATGGGTCAGTAATCAACTCTTTTACTGAAACTGAACCGTCCTTAAGGGCTTGTTTTAGAGAAGTTTTACTATCTTTTCCATAAATATCTGCGATAATTGAAGGATTTTGTGAGTTTGCATATAAACTTAGATACACATTTTGATAATTTATGCCAGCTGTTTCATGTAAAAATGGACCTATAAGGACACTACCAAGTCCTGGATTGATTACAACTGTGTTTTCTGGCTTTCTTATTGTGAGAGATCTTGCAAAAAGATCTAAGATTGCTAAGTTGCTACACTCAATATGTCTACCTTCAGTAACATCTTCGCCTGTAGGTAAGACGTGATAAGTCATTTCAGGTTCTTCACCCCTTAAAACTCTTAATGCATTTCTTACATCTTCGTGTAAGCATTTTCTAACTTGTTCTAAATTGCTGCTACCTTCGAAAATTTGCTTTTGCATCTCTGAAAAGTAGACCCTTGCAGAGTTATTTAGCATATTTTCGACAATAACTAGGGCACGTTTACCATATGCACCCAAAAGGGAAGAAGATAATTCTCCTCTTTGAAGACATCTGTCAGTATATGTTAGTCCGTCTTGGTTGAAAACGGCACTCCTTGAAAGGTACATAGTTCTCCCATCTTTTGTTGTGTATGGTGTTACGAACTTTTCTATACCTTCGACTTCGCTTGGTTTAAGTGAAAACAAACCAATCATATCAAAATCTTCATATCTTATTGGGTCCATAGTGTAAATCTCCTTTATTCTTTAGATTTTAAAAAAGCAACAAGACAATTTAATTCAAACTCAAACTCGTATCTTGTAAAAAGAGTTTCTTTTTTTGATTCTTGACCGATTGAGTGTATTATTTGTTTGTTAATATTTTTTAAAACGCCCCTATATAATGGGTTTTGTAGGGCAGAAATATACATTTCATCAATAAAATCGTCAAATTCTTTGCTATCTCTATTAAATTCTTTACCTTGGAAATAAAGCATATAAGTTTCTTTCCAATTGTAATCGGTTGCAACTTTTACAACGTTTGAATCCATACCATAAAGTTTGAAAATCATTTTTTGCAATTTTTTATCTTTAAATCTTAAAGATTGAAAAATGCTTTCGATTGATTTAACTTTTACACCCCTAAACACAAATTCGTAAGGGAATAGGTTGGATATAACTTTTGGGAATGGTCCGTGCAACTTGTACCCTGCATTTATCCAATTTTCAGTTTCGGAAACAGTATTGCCGTCTTTATCTACAACGATGTCTTTACCTATATATTTTACACCGTTTTTTTCAATAATTTCTTGATAGTCAAATTTAAATGTCTTTTTAAATTCTTTGAACTCTTTTAGTTCTTTTTTGATTTTTAGTTTTTTACAAAAACAAAACATCTTAAACTCCTTTTCTCATTATAATAATAACACAAATAGGTAAGATAATCAATATTATTTTAAAATGTAAATGTGATTTGTCTCTAGAAAAATAAGGGGGAAATATGTATAAATAGGGTATTGTGCATAGTACTATGCATAATACTATGCAAAAATGTGGCACAAAATATTTAAAAATAGGGTGTTTTTCTTTATTTTAAAATAAAATTATATATAAAAACAAAAAAACCCGAGATAATCGGGTAAATTTTGGTAGCGATGGTCGGACTCGAACCGACATGAAGTTGCCCTCGACAGATTTTGAGTCTGTTGCGTCTACCATTTCGCCACATCGCCAAAAACAAGTGTATAATACCACATTATGATTATTTTTGCAATAAAATTTATCAAATTTATACTATATTTTTTTAATTTTGATAATAATATTGTAAAATTTTATCAAATTTTGATTTTAATTAAAAAAAGGAATACTTTCTGTATTCCTTTATGTTTAATCTTAATCATCTAGCAAGCCTAAATACTTAGCACATGCTTCGTCTGTGTCATTTGGGAATATGCCTGGCAATCTTTTCATTGGGTATGTGTAGTATGAAATTGTTTCGCTACTCATAAGTTGTTCCATATCTTCTTTTTCAAGTGGTCTTGGGGCATATCCTACTGAATATAGAGTGTATGACATTGGGGCTTCTGGGTCCTTGTAATTCTCGCTAGTTGTAATAACGGAAACAACATCAACAGGGTGCTCAGGTTCGCCGGTGTTATGTTTTAATATTGTTATATCTATATTTTGTTCTTGTTCTTCAGGTGTAAACAAAGACTTTCTTAGTTGTAGTAGGTAGGCGTGTGCGTCAACACCTTCGAGTTGTTGTCTTTCAAGTTGTTCAAACATAAGTTGTACTCTTGCTTCAAAAGGCATATTATCAAGTACAGGTCTTATTGCAGCATATTCATCGATAACGGATTTATATGTGCTAAAGGTTGGCTCATATATTTTTACATCATCTTCTTCTGGCTCTCTTGGTGGTGCTACGCCAAATTGTTGCTCTTTAATATCGGCAATAACTTTTTTTAGAGTTTGTCTAAATTCAACCCTTGTAGCCTTGTTTTGATTTGTTGCATCAATTCCGTGTATATTCCAATCTGTTTTTGCACTTGTCAAATCTGAATCTAATATGCCCGTGATAGAGTCGGCGCATATTAAATATTTGCCACATCTAAAGTCTGTTCTAAAATGACCCCTTCCATAAACTTGTTCGTTTTCGTCTGAAAATGTTCTATAAAGTCTATGGTTTATATTTTGGTCTGCTAGGAATTTTGAGTATATAGCAGAGAACTCATAACACACAATTTTGTTGTTTTCAGGTGTTATAAGGGCTGTGTTTTCTATCTTCCTATGTTTTTCCGTAAGAGGACCTTTTTGGTCTACAATGTAAAATTCTGGGTCGTAGGTGAGTGTTTGACACATTTTTAGGTAAATATATATCGCTTTTTCTATATCAGAATAGTCTTCTGGCATACCTGAAAGAATTGCACTTTCAAGGTCTGGGTGAATTGATATTTGGTCTAAAAACGGATTGTCAGTTCTAACTAGTTTGTTAACAGCTTCAAAATCTCTATCCCTAAATTCATTTAGGTTTTGACATCTTTTTACGATGTTGTCTGTTAAGTAATATGATTCGCCGATGGCTTCTCTAAAAACAAATTGACTTAATGCGTGCATATAACACTCTGTTGGTATGCCATTGACTTCGTCTTGAGAGATTGTGTCTTTATATGTTCCATTAGGGAACAATAGTAGAGAGATAATATCTTTTGTAGGAATTGTATATTCTGTACCGTCTAAGGAAATTGTGTAGTTTCCGTCTTTATATCTATCAATCAAAACTTGATTCGAAACTAAAGGGTATAATGCGTTAAAAGCAAAGTTTGCTGAACTTCTATCATCAAGATCGCCTGTATGAACAAATTCTTCAATACCTTTTATTATTTCATATTTTGATAGGGAATAGTTATCAAGCACAACTCCATATTTTTCAAAGAAAAACTCAAAAGGTTCTCTTGTGTCTACTCTAAAATAGTCGACAACTTTTGCAAGTTTTGTTAAATCAGTAAAGATATCTCTTATTGCGTCATGGCTAATATTTAGGTGATGATGCAAACCAGAAAGAGGGTCTAAAATATAGACCTTTTTCCCGTCATTATATAGGTTGCCTCTTTGTTCGGTTATAGGCGCCCAAAATCTTTTTTTAATAAGATCAGGGTACTTACTGATTAGTCTTTCTCTAGTCATTTTTTAAACCTTTTTGTCAAGTTTTACTCTTTTAAATTCTTGTGGTGAAGTAAGTTCCTTGTAGTTTTCAAGGGCTACTTCTTCTGTTTGTCCTAAGTCGATAAGGACAGAAACAGCAACATTCATAGGCATTTCAAAAAAGCAGTCTTCTCTTGAGAGTAAAACTTTTATGAGTTCTTGCTTTTTTAATAATTCTTCATTTTTCTCAATTTTTGCCATTTTGATAAGATTCTCATTCGTCTTGCGTAGGTGCGATAACATAACATCCTCCTTCTTCAACAATACCTGGAATTTGATTTTTTGAATTGATATATTCAAGTTTTCCACTTCTTAAGTCGCCTAAGACTTCGTCTTGTGTTACTTCTTCTACTTTCTCACCTGGTTTATATGAATAGTAGGTGATAGGGTATTCTGGCATACCGAAACTTTGACTTGTTGTCCAAATTGATCTTGTTGTAATAGGGGCAAATGGATTTGATGGGTTTTCTCTCAAAATTGAAACCTTAAAGCAGTATTCTTGTTCATCAGTTGTAAACTGTTTGTGTCTTAGTTGTAATAGATAACAATAAGCATCCATAGGGTCTAAGTCGCATCTATCCATTTGTTCTCTAATGGTTTGAACTCTTCTGTCAACGCTTGGAAGAGAGTAGTTTGATAAACCGAAGTACATATTTAATGCTTGTTGATATTCATCAACAGGGGTTATACCATCACTTGTTTCAGCCTCTTCTTGCTCTCTTATGTCTTGCATAACTTTACCAAGCAAAGAATTAAATTCTTGTTGTGTTGCTGGGTTTTTGTTAAGTGGTTTAAGACCTGTTACGACTGAACTAGTTTTTAGCGCTGCTAAGTCACCATTTAAAATTGATTCTACTGAGTCAGCCTTAACTAAAAATTTGCCACATCTAAAAGTTAAGTGTGCGTGAGCACCACCATATGCTTGTTTATCATCAATAAAACCACTTTTACTTATGATGTTGTAGTTTATACCAAGTTGTGATAAAAAGTGCGAGTAAATTGAGTTAAATTCATAACAAACAACATCATTTTTATCTGGAGTGATTGTTCTAATGTGATCTAAGTCTTCGTGGCGTCTAGCAACAGGTCCCCTTTGTTTTACAGCATAAAACTCTTGATCGTAGGTAAGTGTTTCGCACATCTTAATGTAGATATACATTGCCTTGCTTAATGGGTCATAGTCTTGAGGAATACCAGACAAGATTTCTTTTTCAAGTTTTGGAGAAACCTTAAAATGTCCTTGGAAATGATCATCAGTTGAAGTTAATTGGTTGATTGCTTCAAAGTCAAATGTTTCGCCTGACTGAATTGATGCAAATCGTTCAATTACGCTGTTAGGTAGGGCAAATCTATCAAAGATATGTTCTCTTTTAGCAAATTGTTGTAGTGCATACATAAATTCACTTTTTGTTGCAGTGCCTACCATTTCTTCTGGGGAACTTATAAACTTTTTATATTCATAGTCTGTCATATACAAAACATCTAAAAAATGTTGTGGACTAAAATACTTATCAACTTCATCAACCCTACAAGCAAATGCTTCAGGAACTAGATATTGATGGAACAAAGCTTCAGGTGAAGCTGTTTTGTAAAGTTCTGTATATAGGGCTTTATATTTATCAATATCAGGAGAGTCAGGTTCGTGCTTAATTAAGAGTTCAAGTCCTTTAATGATTGTTGATCTTGTTACTCTTACACCGACTGTGTCGCCTTGTAGAACGTGTCTAAATGTAAATTCATTAGATTTGCCGTGCTCAAAAAACTCTCTAATCTTTTCGCCCATTGCTTCGTTTGTTGCAATGTCGATAATCAATTTTTGAGAGACTTGTATACCTTTTCTTGTGTCAAAAGGGTTTTTCAATATAATCCTTCCACCAGCAGAAGAGTATTTTGAATATGTGCTTCTTTTAATATAGCAAGAGTCAACTCCGGATTTTGGTAGATAAGAATATAATGCAAATAATGCTTGTTCTTCTTGTGTAGTTAACATATCCCTTCTCCTTAATTATATTATACCATATTTAGGGTATTTGTAAAGATTAAAACATTTAATTTTAGGTATATTGATAAATAGTATTATTCAAAATATATGGCACAAAAATAATACAGAAATGTAGTTAAAAATAGGCTTAATTTTAAAAAGTGTTGAGATGTGACAATGGTTGATAAGTTTTTTAAATTATAAAATGGGGTATTAGTTGTATAGTAAACACTTCTTATTTTATTATAAAGAGTTTCAAATTAGTTTTAGATTGTTTTTTGCATTCATTATTAAAACTTAATAAAAAATATTGCGCAATTTTTAAAAAGTTTTTTTATATATTAAAACTAAAAAACAATTATTTTTGCTTGTTTTTAAAAAAATATTATGCTAGTATATGGATAGTTTTAAATACAAATTTAAAAGGAAAGATTTATGAAAAAATATTTATGTAATCTTTGTAAAAATGTGTTTGAAGTAAAAGACGGTGAAGAAGTTGTTTGTCCATTTTGTAGGGCAACAGGTTCAAATGTAGAAGAAATTAAGGGGGAAGAAAAAATGGATAAGAAAAATATTTATGCAGGCACACAAACAGAAAAGAATTTAATGGCAGCATTTGCAGGTGAAAGCCAAGCAAGAAACAAATATACATATTTTGCATCAACAGCAAAAAAAGAAGGATACGAGCAAATTGCTGAATTGTTCCAAAAAACAGCTGATAACGAAAAAGAACACGCAAAATTGTGGTTTAAAGAATTAGCAGGTATTGGCAACACAGCAGAAAACCTTGTTGCAGCAGCAGAAGGTGAAAACTACGAGTGGACTGATATGTATAAAGAATTTGCAGAAACAGCAGAAAAAGAAGGTTTCAAAGAACTTGCTGCAAAATTTAGAGCAGTTGCTGCAATTGAAAAAACACACGAAGAAAGATACCGTGCACTTTTAAATAATGTCGAAACAAAAGCAGTATTTGAAAAGAGCGAAATTACTATTTGGGAATGTAGAAATTGTGGTCACTTAGTTGTTGGCAAAAAAGCTCCAGAAGTTTGCCCTGTATGTGCACACCCACAAAGTTTCTTTGAAGTAAGAAAAGAAAACTATTAAGATTTAAAAGACAGTTTTTAACTGTCTTTTATTTTTTTAGTTATTTTGACAATAATATAAAAACCCATTGTCTATTGACAGTGGTTTTTTTTGTGTTAGAATAAAAATATGGAAATAAAAGAAGTTAAGGATTTGATTGATAAAGCTGTTGATTTTATGGGTGCAGAAGGTGATACGAAAGAAAAAAGTTCTGTCGCTACAAATACCCCTTTTGACTACTTTTATCTTTTTTCTAATGAAGACCTTAACTATCTTTTTAAAAAAATAAATGTACAAAATAAAAGTGTTTTAACCGTAGGAAGTTCAGGCGACCAAGCACTTTACGCTTTTGCAAATGGGGCAAGCAACATTGTTCATTTTGACGTAAACCCTTTTTCAGAAGCTTATTTTAATTATAAGGTTGCAGCAATAAAAGAACTTGAATATAGAGATTTTAAAAGATTTTTTAATTCAAGAAAGTATCCAATTCTTTCAGATGAATTATATTTAAGAATAAGTCATAATCTACCAATCGAATCAAGATTGTTTTGGGACGGATTATATCGTAGGGGTTTTGGTACAGGCGAGTATCAACTACATAAAACCGATAGCGATTATATAAGATACACAAAAGAAGATTATTATAAAATAAAAGAAGCACTCCTTATGGGAGAGCCAAACATTAGATTTATAAATTCTGATTTGCAAACAATTACCGATAAACTTGGTAAAGACGATAAGTTTGATTATATTTTGCTTTCAAATATATATCATTATGTTGATCAATGGCAAACAGAAATTCCAGGAAGAGAAGCTTTTAAAGGCTCTGTCGAGTCATTATGTACACACCTAAACCCAGGTGGAAAAATTCAACTTACATATCTATGGAGCGAAGTTGCAGGCAATGCTTTCTTTATGGGGTCTAATTTAGGGTTAGATAATGTTTATCCTATTCATAGCAGAATTGATGAAGGCTCAATTATGTATGCTCCTTATGGTATCTACTACACACCTGAAACAGAAACTTCATCATATGATTTTACTCAAGAATAAAAAAGAAGTCTTAGGACTTCTTTTTTTTATAATGTGGTTGATATTGGTTTTTGGTTGTATTCAATCAAAAAACTATCAACCTGGTATAAATCATAAATTTTATTATGTATGCAAAACATTATTATAATATCCGTTAGTTTATTGTTTGAAAATTCGTAACCAGCTTTATTTAACAATTTGCTTGTTTTTTTATAATCTAATTTTAGTGAAATTGCTAGAGCAAATATTGTATTTTTCGATGGTTGATATTCAGCATTTGACCTGATTTTTGAAAACAATCGTCTATCAATACCTGCGCGCTTGTAAATATCGACATCGCTTTCTCCACTTTCGTCTATCAAAGATAAAAGGTATTCAGAAAAGGTTTGATTGTCTTTTACTCCTTTTATAAAATCGTCGATAAGCTCATTTTTGCTTTCTTTTGTTTTAGATGGTGCGCAACTTGCCGATATGTACTTATAACTATAACTGCAACGCTCATTTATATCATCACGCCTTTCACTAAAAGATACAAGTTCTTTTTCTTTTGTTTTCTTATTAAGAGAAATTTGTTGTGAGCGATAAAGAGTTTTGTTTTCATTAACATAATGTGTTTTGATATATACATCTAAAAGTTTTTTTAAAAATTGATTATCCATATTTTTCCTGCTTTAGATGTCGCATTTCAAGCGACCATTTTTATTTTCAATTTATTATAATATAAAAGCAATTTAAAAACAAACAAATTGATAAAGGGAGAAATTTTATGAAAGAAACATTAAAAACAAAAAATCAAAACAACACCGAGTTAATTTTTATTTTAGACCGAAGTGGGTCAATGGGTGGTTTGGAAACTGAAACTATAAACGGATATAACTCTGTTGTAAAAAAACAAACCGAAGAATGTGAAAACTTAAAAGTAACGACTGTTCTTTTTGATAATCAAATTGATAAGATTTATGACGGGGTTAGTGGTAAAGACGCTATGCTTAATGATAAACAATATTTTGTTAGGGGTTCTACGGCCCTTCTTGATGCTGTTTGCGTAACAATAAAGGAAGTTGAAAACAGACACAAAAAAATGACTGTAAGCAAAAGACCTAAAAAAGTTATCGTAGCAATAACAACTGACGGATACGAAAATTCAAGTAAAGAATATGATTATCCCAAAACAAAAGAACTTATAAAAACAAAACAAGAAAACGGTTGGGAATTCTTGTTTATGGCAGCAAACATTGATGAAAAACTTGTCGGCAGAGAAATGGGTATAAGTAAAAGCGCTTGTTATAAATTCTCTTCAAGCAGTGAAGGTATTGAGAGAGTTTCCTGCTTTTTATCAAAAAAACTTTCATCAATGATTAGGGAAGACAAAACTAAAAACCTAAACAAAAAAGGAAGTCAATAGACTTCCTTTATTTTGGTGGGTCATCGGAGACTCGAACTCCGGACACCCTGATTAAGAGTCAGGTGCTCTACCAACTGAGCTAATAACCCAAATATTTAAACAGCGAGATTAGTATAATCTTATTTTTTGAAATTGTCAACACATAAAAGGAACTTTTTTTGTTAGACATACAAATTTTTTTTGTATATAATATATTTATTAAAAAAGGTGAGATATGGAATATTTATATGTAGGTCTTATACTTTTGCTTGGCGTAGGAGTCTATTTTTTGTGTAGAAAGTTACAAAGAAGTGTTGACGATTCTAGCAAATTAGGCGAACTTTTAAATATGAAGTTTGTAAAAGACAACAATGGTGTGCAAACAAACTATCAAAATTTCTATAATGAACTTGTAAAGAATTTTGGCAAAGAATATTTGATAGAGTGTAATTATTCGCTAAAAGATATTCTTAAAACCGATGAAGAAGTATTTTGTGATTTTGCTCTTATTAAAGGTGGCATAAGACTTTCACTTGTTATATTGCTTGAAGAAAATGAGTTAATAGTTGAAGCCTGTAAGAAGAAAAGAAAAAAAGTTCTTGTTTTTAACAACGAAACAGTTTGTGACGAATTTGTTTTGACTGTGATAGAAAAGACACTAAAAGGAAACAAAAAAAATGAGAATAGTAGCAGGAAAGTATAAAGGAAGAAAATTTGATTTACCAAAAGAAAGTCAAACCCGTCCTACACTTGATAGGGTAAAGGAGAATATTTTTAACATAATCAATTTTGAAATTCCAAATGCAAATTGCCTAGACTTGTTTGCAGGCTCTGGGGCACTTGGACTTGAATCTTTAAGTAGAAATGCAAATCAAGTTGTTTTTGTAGATGAAAAAAGTGACAACATTAAAAACATTAAGTCCTTTTTAAGTATGGTAAAAGATGAAAATGGATATTGTCTTTGTATGGATTATGAAGATGCTCTAAAAAAATTATCAACAGATAAAAAGAAATTTGATGTTGTTTTTCTTGACCCACCATATGAGACACCATATGCTGAAAAAGCAATCAAACTTATAAAACATTTTGGATTGCTAAGCGAAGGTGGAATTATTGTTTGGGAGCAACTTGAAGAGTTAAACAAAATGGAAAATTTTATCTCTCCATTTAAAATTGTAAACGAAAGAAAATATGGCACAGTAAAAGTTGTGTTCTTAAAAAATGAAAATTAGTTTAAAAAAGATGTTGACTTTTGTTTTAAACGATAATATACTATTTATAGTCCTATAAACGAAGTGGCGATTCGTTTGGAAGTGTTAAATGCACTCGTTTCTCTTGACGAAATAAGAATAAAAGAGGGTTAAAACCAATTAGGGTGGAACCGCGGTAAAGATTTTATCGTCCCTATGCAATGAAGTTGCATAGGGATTTTTTTATGCCTATGTAAACTTGATGACGGTTAATTTCTAAATAAAGGAGGTTTATATTATGGATAATTTAGATAAAATCGTTAATTTATGCAAAACAAGAGGTTTTGTATTTCCAGGAAGCGAAATCTATGGTGGTTTTGCAAATACTTGGGACTTTGGTCCACTCGGTGTTGAGTTAAAAAATAATATTAAAAGGGCATGGTGGAAAAGATTTGTTCAAGAAGATCCATCAACTTATGGTGTTGATGCTGCAATTCTTATGAACCCAAGAGTTTGGGATGCAAGTGGTCACACAAGTTCTTTCTCAGACCCAAAGATTGACTGCAAAAATTGTAAAAACAGACAAAGAGCAGACAACTTAATCGAAAACTTTGACAAAACAGGTACAGTTGTTCCAGACAAGATGACATTTGAAGAAATGGATAAGTATATTCAAGAAAACGAAATCAAATGTCCTGTTTGTGGTAAATTTGATTGGACACCTGTAAGACAATTTAAACTTATGTTTGAAACAAGTAGAGGTACAGTTGAAGGTGAAAAAGATGTTGTTTATCTTCGCCCAGAAACTGCTCAAGGTGAATACGTAAACTTTGCAAATGTTCAAAGAACAATGAGAGCAAAAGTTCCTTTTGCAATTGCACAAATTGGTAAGTCTTTTAGAAACGAAGTAACACCTGGTAACTTCTTGTTTAGAACAGTTGAATTTGAGCAAATGGAACTTCAAAAGTTCTGTAAAGATACAGACAGTGAAAAAATCTATGACGAATACAAACAAAGAGCACTTGCTTTTGTAAAAGACCTTGGTCTTGATGAAGACAAACTCAGATTCCACGACCATGATAAACTTGCACACTATGCAAAAGCAGCTTGTGACATTCAATATCATTTTCCAATCGGTTGGCAAGAACTAAATGGTATTCATAACCGTGGTAATTGGGATTTATCTCGTCACTCAGAATTTAGTGGTAAAAATATGTTGTATATGGATCCATTTACAAATGAAAAATTCTTACCAAATGTTGTTGAATATTCAATCGGTGCTGATAGATTGTTCCTTGCAATTTTGTGCAACGCATACAACACTGAAACACTTGAAAATGGTGAAACAAGAGTTGTCTTAAAACTTAAACCAGAAATCGCTCCATACAAGGCAGCAATCCTTCCTTTACAAAAGGATTTGGGTGAAAAAGCAAGGGAAGTTTATTCAAAACTTACAAAGTACTTTACTTGTGATTATGACGAATCAGGTAGCATCGGTAAAAGGTATCGTCGTCACGACGAAATCGGTACTCCATATTGCATCACAATCGACTTTGATACCTTAGAAAATAATACAGTCACAGTTAGAGATAGAGACACTATGGAGCAAGTTAGAGTTAATATCGACGAACTTAGAGATTATATCGAAAACAAACTATAAAAATAAAAGCAGGAGAGTTTTTCCTGCTTTTTTTATTTTTTATATAAAAACAAAAAAAGAAATGCTTTCGCATTTCTTTTATAATTATTCTGAGTAATCGCCTTCTTGCATCATACCAGGAATTACGAATCCACCTTCAACCGGTTTAGTTTCTGTAGGTTTTGTCTCTGTAGGTTTAGTTTCAGTTGGTGTTCCTGTTGTAGTACCACCTGTAGTGCCACCTGTTGTACCAGCTGGTGGATTTGCTGTGTCTACAGTAAAGCCACCTTCTTCTTCAGTTTTGCCGGTAGTTTCTTCAGGATCTTTTACTACGAAGCCACCTTCATCTTCCTCTTCTTTTTCAGTTGGAGTAGTTGAAGTTGTAGGAGGTTTGGTTGTAGTAGTTTGATCTTTGCCTTTACATCTACAGTTTTCATCACAGTTACAAACCCAGCTATATGTTGGTTCTTTTGGTAGATCGTCTTGTTTAACAGGACCTTCTTGAATCATTCCAACAAGTTCAAGTGTAAGTGGTGTAGCAGCGCCTACTATACCAAGTGCAAAAAGTCCTTTTTGGATAACACGATGTTGGTATACCAACATAACTTCGTTTGCACACTTCTTACCATCAACCACTTTCCAACCACCGACAGGTTTTATAACATAACCAGCAGCTGGGTTGATCCAGTGACCAAATCTTCTAAAAGGGTTTCTAATAAGAGAATATTGTACTTTACCAGTCGCATCACGGAATTGGTCGACTTTACTTTTGCTAAGCATTTCGTTTGTGATTTGACCTGAAAGTGGAGTTGTTATTTTTTTATTCTTTGCCATATCGTACCTCCGATATTTATATTTGTGATTGAATTATACTATAAAATCTCAAAAAAGTCAATGGTGAAATTGCACATATATATAAAAGTATAAAAATTTTCGAAATATGCTAAACATTAGTGATTTATTATAGATAATATAGGTAAATTTTTAATAATTATGACAAATAACACTTTATTTTTTTTGTTTTCCTTGCTATAATTACAAGGTAAAAGAGAGAAAAATTATGATATCATTAAAAAACAATATTTATCACACACATTTTTGTGGAAAAATTACTGCAAAATATATTGGTGCAGAAGTAAAAATCGCTGGTTGGGTTAACAGCATTAGAAAATTAGGTGGCATCACATTCTTAACTTTAAGGGACCAAACAGGTTTGGTTCAAGTTTTTGTTGCAGACGAAAAGTATATTGAAGATGTCACAAGAGAAAGTGTTGTTTCTATCGGTGGCTTGGTTCGTGCAAGGGGAGAGAAAAATGTCAACCCTGATATGGAAACAGGTGAAATCGAAGTTGAACTTAAAAGCATTGAAATCTTAGGTAAGTGTACTGAAGTTTTGCCTTTTGAAATTGCAAACAGTAGAGAAGCTTCCGAACAAGCAAGACTTAAATATCGTTACCTTGACCTTCGTAACCCACAAAACTATAAAAACATTTTACTTCGTGCTAAACTTTTAGAATATGTTAGAGAGCAAATGAGAAATATGGAGTTTACTGAAGTTCAAACTCCTATACTTACATCATCTTCACCAGAAGGTGCTAGAGACTTTTTGGTCCCTAGCCGTCTTAACCCTGGACAATTCTATGCATTACCACAAAGTCCACAACAATTTAAGCAATTACTTATGGTAAGTGGTTTTTCAAGATACTTCCAAATTGCACCTTGCTTTAGAGATGAAGACGCAAGAGCAGACCGTTCTCCTGTTGACTTTTATCAAGTTGATATGGAAATGAGTTTTGCAACTCAAGATGAAGTTTTAGAAGTTATGGAAAAACTTTTATATAATATCCTAACAACATTTAGTGATTACAAAGTTGACCCACTTCCATTTGTAAGAATTCCATTTAAAACTGCTATGACAGAATATGGTAGCGATAAGCCTGACCTTAGAAATCCATTAAAACTTATTGATATTACAAAAGAATTTTCAAATCACGAGTTTTCTGTTTTCAATGGGAAAAATCTTCAAGCAATCGTTGCAAACTGTGGCGAAGCAGGTAGAAGATTCTATGACGCATTAACAGATTATGTAAAACTTCAAGGTGCAGGTGGTCTTGTTTATTTTAAAGTTCAAGAAGACCTAACTGTCACAGGTCCTGCTGCAAAGTTTATGTCAGAAAATGATGTGAAGACTTTGCTTGCAAAAACAAACGCAAAAGCAGGGGATAGTATTTTTGTAATTGCTGACCCTAAACTTTTAAAATCACAAAAACTTGCTGGACTTCTTAGAAACGAACTTGGCACAAAACTTAATTTAATTGATGAAAAAACATTTAAACCTTGCTTTATTGTAGATTTTCCATTCTATGAAGAAGACGATAATGGCAAACCAGAGTTTTCACACAACCCATTCTCAATGCCACAAGGTGGTCTAGATAGTTTGTTAAACAAAAACCCACTTGATATTTATGCATATCAATATGACGCTGTTTTAAACGGTGTTGAACTTGCTAGTGGCGCTGTCAGAAACCATAGTCCAGAAATTATGGTAAAAGCATTTGAAATCGCAGGCTATACAAGAGATGTTGTTGAAAACAAATTCCCAGCATTGTTTAATGCATTTAAGTACGGTGCACCTCCTCACGCTGGTTGCGCTTTTGGTTTTGATAGACTTGTAATGTTCTTAACAGAAGAAACAAGCATTAAGGAAGTTTTAACATTCCCTATGAACAAATCTGCTCAAGACCCACTTATGGGAGCACCAACAACAGTTACACAACAACAACTTGACGATGTATATATTCTTTTAAATAAAGAAAAAATTGAAAAAACAAAGAAAGGCGAATAAGCCTTTCTTTTTTATTAAATAAAACAAAAAAACTTGCTTTCGCAAGTTTTAAATTTTGGTACCACCAGAGGGGTTCGAACCCTCATTGCCGGCGTGAGAGGCCAGTGTACTAACCATTATACTATGATGGCATTTGGAAATTACTCGTATATAATATCAAAAAAATTTTTATTTTGCAATAGAATTTTTATGATTTATTTGAAATAGTAACATTTTTATTTTATACTAAACTTAGATATGAATAAAACAAAAGAAAGATTTATAAATTTTAGGCCGTTGCTTATTATTGCACTTATGCTTTGTATGAGTGTTGTTTTTATGGTCGAAATTTATTCAAATCTTTTGTTTCTTATTCCTGCGATACTTGTTTCAATAATTCTTACAACATTCTGTTTGTTTAAAAGAAAATTTGTATTTCTATGCTTTGCATTGTTTATTTATATTTTAGGTTTTGGCATAACAGCTATTACAATTGAAAACTATTCAAAAGATTTTGATAAAGAAAGTTGTGTTGTTTATGGAAGAGTTTGTGATGTAGTTTATAGTGGCTATGAAGGGACATATTATTTAACCTTAGAAAATGTTGTGGTCGAAATAGAAGATGACAAAATTTCTCTAAATGGTAAAACTAACGCAACGGTTTATGGTGTTTTAGAAAATGACATAACTGTTGGCGACGTGTTATCTTGCAAAACAAAAATTTCAAATATTAGTCTTTTAGAAGATGGTGATATAAATGTTAACTATTATCACGACAATGTAAGATACTTTTGCTCACTTTCATATAAAAATATTAAACTTAAAACAGGCAATCCTAACATTATAGAGAAACTAAAATTTAACAGTAAAAATAATCTTATAGGCGCTATGGGAGAAGATATAGGTGGAATATCTTATGCTGTTTTATTTGGCGACAAAAGTTTGATAGATTATAAAACAACAACAAGTTTTCGCGAAAGTGGTGTTGCACATATACTAGCAGTTTCTGGTTTGCATGTGGGATTTTTGTTTGCCCTTATTTATTTTTTCTTAAACAAGTTGCCACTTAATAGGTGGTTAAAGTTTTTATTGTTGTTTGTTTGTCTTTTGGCATACTGTTATATTTGTCAATTTTCTCCTTCGGTTATAAGGGCAAGCATTATGTGTTTGTGTTTGATTTTTACACGGCTTTTAGGAAAACAATATGATTCCTTAAGCAGTTTTTCGCTTGCTTTCATAATTATTATTTTATTTGGACCTTTATTTATTTTTGATGTGGGTTTTCAAATGAGTTTTGGGGCAGTGCTAGGAAGTATTTTGGTTTTAAAGGTTATAAATAAGTTTGAAATTAAAAACAAATTCTTTAAAAGCATTGTTTCAGGTATAAGTGTTAGTATTGCAACTCAACTTGGAATTCTTCCTATAATTGCAAACTCTTTTGGATATCTTGCAACTTTTTCTATTATTGCAAACATAATTGTTATACCTTTGTTTGCTTTGTTTTATCCTATACTATGCATCGCAAATTTATTTTCTTTAATTTCGTCTATATTTAACTTTATGCTTGTTATTCCTTACGCTCTTATGAGCACAATTGTTTCAATAAGCAATTTTATTTCGTCAATACCTTACTCCTATATTCAAATATTTGGTATGGGCATATGGGGTTCGATTGCTTTTTATGTTGCGCTTTTTACAATGGGTGGGTTTATAAACTTAAAAGGCGAGATAAAGGTTTTATCAGTTATGATTTTGTTTGCGTTAAGTGGATTGTTTTTGGTAATAAACAATATCCCTTATAAATTTACGACAAATAATTTTGTAATAACGGCAGATAATTACTACTATGCAAAAATAAATACTGACAATAATTCTTTATATTTAATCGATATAGATACAAATAACATTGAGAATCTAACAAGAGAGTTATCAAAAAATAAAATACGGCAAATTGATGGTTTAATTTTTATAAATAATTTAAAATTTGATTCAAGAGATATTTCTAAATTTGCAAAAGATTTTAATTGTAAAATTTATGTGCCAGAAGGTCATACATCAGTTTCAAACTTACTGTTAGTTGGGTGTGAAGTTGCTGAGTACACTGATACAAAATTGTTGTATTTAAATTCAGGTACTATGCAAACATTTACATATAAAAACGGGAAGATTGTTGAGTTTAAAATTGATAATAAAAGGTTTTTGATTACAAGTGGCAAGTTCTCAAATGAAGATATAATTGATATCAAAAGTGAAATTATATATACTGTTGACCTTGTTGCTTATGATGAAGAAAGTATTGTTTTAAATGAAGAAGATATCTTTAATTCAAATTACCATTTGTATTATGGCGAAGAATGTGATATAGTTATATAGGTGAAAAAATGAAGTTTGAATTATTAAAAATGAGTTTGAAACAAGAAATCAAGCCAGCATACTTTATTTGTGGCGACGATTCCTTCTTAGAGTATAAATCTTTAGAACTAATAGAAAATGCCTGTAATCTTATGTTTCCGGACTTTAACAAGGTTGTCTTTTCGGTTGATGGGTTTACTGCAAGACAAGTTGTTGAATCTTGTGAAGTTTTGCCTATAGGTGATGAAAAAAGATTAGTTATTGTAAAAGATTATCTTAACAAAAAAAATGAAGAAGAAAAGAAGGTTTTTGTAGAGTATCTTAAAAATCCAACCCCTTCAACTTGTTTAGTGTTTTTCTCTACAACCCCTACAAATGATTTTTATATGTCTTTTGTAAATTCAGTTGAATTTGTTGACTGTAACAAACTAGGCGAAGACACATTAAAAAAATGGGTAGTTGCAAAGTTGTCAAAACAAGGTAAAAAAATAAGTAACCTTGCAGTAAACAAAATAATAGAATTTTGTAATTATACTTTAACAAAAATTGATGCTGAAACTGATAAGTTGCTAGCATACATTGGTGAAGAGGAAACAATAAAAGAAGAAGATGTTTTAGAAATTGTCACAAAAGACGCAGAATATATTGTTTTTGAATTGACCGAAGCATTAAGCAAAAAAAATGGAACTGTATGTTTTGATATTATCGACAAACTTTTAAAACAAAGTAACAACCCAACATCACTTATTGCAATAATTACAAATCATTTTAGAAGAATGTTTTTCTCTTCAATTTCAACATACACTGATTTAGAGTTGTCAAAATTTTTAAACGTTAAAGAATACGCAATAAAAAAATCCAAACAACAGTCTGGACTTTTTACAAAGTTAAAACTTAAAAATATCTACGATTTGTGTTTGGAAGTTGATTTTAATATCAAGAGTGGCAAGATGGAAGGGAAGAATGCACTTAGTTATCTTGTTGCAAATATTCTAAATATCTAATAAAAATAAAAAAACACATAAAATTTATGTGTTTTTTTTATTAACTATTTACTTTCTTTTTTTGCTGTTGTTTTCTTTGCAGCAGTCTTTTTTGCAGGTTTTTCTTCTGCAATTTCTTGTTTGATTTCTTCTTTAACTTCTTCAACTTCAGCAGCAGTTGCAACTACAGCAGCGCTAGGATTCTTTGCTTTGAAAAGGTATGTGTTTAATCTTGCAATTTTTCTACTTGCATTTTTCTTATGGATAACACCTTTAGTTTCAGCAGAATCAATATAAGAAACGATTTCTGGAAGCATTTTTTCTGCTTCTTCAATGTTTTCTTTTACAGCAGCTTTAAAGTTTTTGATATATGTTGCGATTGTTGCTTTAACAAATTTGTTTTCAGTTTTTCTTCTTTCACTAACAAGAACTCTCTTTTTTGCTGATTTGATATTTGGCACGATATTTCTCCTTTTTTATACTTGGGTATTCTATCATAATTTTTTTTAATTTGCAAGCATAATTTTTATGTTTTTAAGGAAAATAAAATTTATATGCAAGAAAATCTTGGTTATTATGAAGAATTTGCCGATTTTTTAAGTAAAAACAACAAAAATAGCGACTTTATAAATATTTTAAAAGATAAAAGAAACAATATCACAACAACAAAAGTCAAGATTAAAAACACAAAATTATCAAAGGTATTTAATAAAGAAAAGGGCATATATTATTCTGTTAAATGCAATAATTTTAACTATTATGACAATACAAGTTACAAGGCAATTATAAATAAAATCATAAAATATTTAAAGGAAATCGTTTTAGATTTTGACCTTAAAGACGACTTTACAACCTTAGTTGTTGGTCTTGGAAATAGTAATGTTTTGTGTGACAGTTTAGGTGTTAGGGTGTGCGACAAACTGATTGTGCCAGGTGCGTTGCAGATAAAAAAACTGTTTAGTATGGTTTATTGTTTTTGTCCATCGGTATTTGCAAAAACAGGAATTGCAACATGTGATTTGGTTTTAGCTGTAGTAGAAAAAGTAAAACCTGATTTTATAATTTTGATAGATACCTTAACTTGCAAAGATAAAAATTTGCTTGGAAAATGTTTTCAATTAAATAATGTTGGTTTAAAGCCAGGTGGGTTGCTTGGTCAAACAAAATGGATAAACAAAAAAACAATGGGTGTGCCTGTTGTTTCTATTGGTGTACCACTTGTCACAAATTTTAGTGATATTGTGGGTCAAAATGCGTCTAAAAATTATTATACAGACAAAAATATTGATGCAATTGTTATGGGTTGGTCATATATATTATCAGTTTCCATAAACAAATTTTTGCACTCAAAACTTTCAATAGATGATATTCTTTTTTATATGTCATAAATTTACATAAAACAAATGCAAATTTTAAAATGTTGTGATATAATCATTTTAGAATATTTGTTTTAAGGAGTTTTTTGTGGAAGAAAAAGAGTTAGAAACGATAAAAGAAGAATTTATAAATATCTATAAACAATTTATAACAAGAGAAGGTGCTGACAAGTTTTTAGATTGGCTTATTAAAACCGATTTCTTTGTTGCACCTGCAAGCACAAAGTTTCACTCAGCATTTGAAGGTGGTTTATGTAAACATAGCATAAACGCCTATAAGAGATTTAGAGACAATCTTATAAATGAATATGGCGACAAATATACCGATGTTATAAGTGAAGAATCAATTGCAATTATTGGTTTGTTGCACGACGTTTGCAAAACAAACTTCTATAAAGTTGACTTTAGAAATGTTAAGGTTGACGGCGAATGGGTAAAGCAACCTTATTATACAATTGAAGACAAACTTCCATATGGTCATGGAGAAAAGTCTGTTTATATGATTTCTGGTTTTATGAAATTAAGCAGAGAAGAAGCAATGGCAATAAATTGGCATATGGGTGGTTTTGACCAAAGAGTTATTGGTGGAAGTTATGGCTTAAGTGAAGCCTTTTATCAATTTCCAGCAAGTGTTATTTTCCACATATCTGACATACAAGCAACTTACTTAGATGAAAAACAATAAATTGGAGTATTTAATGGACAAACTAGTTGTAATTGATGGTAATAGTTTAATAAACAGGGCTTTTTATGCTTTGCCACTTCTTAGCAATAAAGATGGCGAATATTCAAATGCAGTTTATGGTTTTGTAAATATGTTAATCAAAATTATCCAAGAGCAAAACCCAACTCATATTGCAGTTGCATTTGACTATGGTAAAAAGACTTTTAGAAATGGAATGTATGCAGAATACAAGGGCACACGAAAACCAACTCCTACCGAACTTAAGTCACAATTTCCGATTTTGAAGGAAGTTTTGGGACTTATGAATATCAAATATATCGAAGTTGAAGGAATAGAGGCAGACGATATAATAGGTGTCCTAACACGCAAATTTGACTATAAATCAGCTATTGTTACAGGGGATAAAGATTCGCTTCAACTTATAAACGACAAAACTGAAGTATGGCTTACAAAGAAAGGCATAACCGAAATTCAGTTTATGACTAAAGATTCTTTAAAAGAAACAATGGGTATTGAACCTTATCAAGTAATCGAAATGAAATCCTTGATGGGTGACAGTTCCGACAACATCCCAGGCGTGGCTGGTGTCGGTGAAAAAACAGCACTTGATTTGTTGTCAAAGTATCAAACGCTTGACGGAGTTTATGAACACATTGATGAGATTAAAGGAAAACTTCAAGAAAAACTCATAAATTCTAAGGATAATGCTTATTTATCAAAAGAACTTGCAACAATAATTACAGATTATCAAATCGATGTTGAACTTGATGATTTCAAGTATGACTATCCATTTTCAAAAGAAGTTTATGCTTTCTTTGAAAAATATGATTTTAACAGTTTGCTCAAAAAACCGGAATTGTTTGATGGTGTAGAAGTTGATCCTAGTTTTGAACAATACTCTGCAAATATCATTGAAATAAGTGATGTTGAAACTCTACAAAACACAATAAAATATATTGAAAAAGCAAAGAAATTTAACTTTGATATCGATAAGAGTTTTTGCTTTTCATATGATAAGAATTGTGAATATGTAATAAATTTTGAAGATGGATTTTTGGCAAAACTTTCATATGAAACTGTTTTAAAAACTCTAAAACCTGTGTTTGAAAGTGAAGAAATAAAAAAAGTTGTATATGATTGTAAACTTTTAAAACATCAACTTGCAGAATATAACATAACATTAAACGGTGTTGTATTTGACTGTATGCTTGGCGAATATTTATTATTTGCAGGCGAAAAGCAACAAACAAAATTTGACCTTATAAATCAAAATAGGCTAAACGAAAAGTATATGTCTGTTAACTTATTTTATCTAAGGGAAGATATCGACAAAAGATTAAAAGAAAAAAATCTTGATAAACTTTATTATGAAATTGAGTTTCCTTTAATCGAAGTTTTGTATGATATGGAATGTGTTGGCTTTAAGATAGATACAAATGTTTTAGAAGAGTTGTCAAGCAAATATAGTGACGAGCTAAACGAGCTTACACAACAAATTTATCTTCAAGCTGGTGAAGAGTTTAATATAAATTCTTCAAAGCAACTAGCAATAATTCTTTTTGAAAAGTTGGGGCTTAATGTTAAACAAAACAAGAAAATGTCAACAGCAATAGAAATCTTAGAGCAGATTTATGATATGCATCCAATCGTGCCTTTGATTATAAGATACAGAAAAATACAAAAACTTAGCACAACCTATTTAGAGGCTTTTAAGGGCATTTATGACCCTAAAACAGCCATAATTCATACAATGTTTAACCAAACATTAACTGCAACAGGTCGTCTTTCTTCAAGTGAGCCAAACCTTCAAAATATACCTGTAAGGGACGAAGAAGGAAAGTTCTTAAGGAAGATGTTTGTATCTTCATTTGAAGGTGGAAAGTTGATTTCTGCTGACTATTCTCAAATTGAACTTCGACTACTTGCACATTTTTCGCAAGACCCAACTTTGCTTTTGGCTTATAATGAAAACAAGGATATTCACACTCAAACTGCAAGTGAAGTTTTTGATGTTCCTTTTGATATGGTTACAAGTCAAATGAGAAGAGATGCAAAAGCAGTTAACTTTGGTATCGTTTATGGAATTTCAGATTATGGCCTTGCACAAAACATAAATTGTTCAAGAAAACAAGCAAAAGAGTATATTGATAAATACTTTGAAAGATATTCTAAAGTTAAAGAGTATATGAGTTCAAATGTACAATTTGTAAAAGACTTTGGATATATTACAACTTTATACGGCAGAAGAAGAATTGTAAGAGATATATATTCTAGTTCCTATATGGCAAGAATGTTTGCTGAAAGGGTTGCAATGAACATGCCACTACAGGGTACTGCAAGTGATATCATTAAAATTGCAATGAACAATGTTTATAAAGCCTTAAAGGAAGGGGGATATAAAAGTAAACTTATCTTACAAGTCCACGACGAACTTATTATCGATGCACCAAATGAAGAAGTAGAAAAGGTTAAGAGTCTTTTAAAAGATTGTATGGAAAACGCAGCACAACTATCAGTTCCACTGATTGTTGATGTAGAATCGGGTGATAATTGGTTTGAGTGTTAAAATTTGCATAATACAATTAGATTGCATAGTACTATGCAATCTTTTTTATTTAAAATGGCATAAAATTATCATTTTTTATGGGTTATTTTGGTGTTTTTTACACAAATTAAATATATGAGAAAGTTTTTGCCTTATATTGCTTTTTTTGCAATCATAGTAATTTCCGTAATCGCCACCTTAATATCGTTTTCAAATAAGTTTCCTTTAAAATACAAAGACGAGATAATCAAGTATTCAAACGAGTATGAGTTGGACCCTTCTTTTGTTGCAAGCATAATAAACACAGAAAGTTCTTTTAAGGAAGATACCGTATCAAGTCAAGGTGCGATAGGTCTTATGCAAATTATGCCACAAACAGCAAAATACATATCTAATTTAATGGGAGAAACAAGGTTTAATACTGAGATGCTTTTTGACCCTGAGATAAACATAAATTATGGTTGTTATTATCTTAGATATTTGCTCTCTAAATTTGAAGATGAAAAGGTAAGTTTATCGGCTTATAATGCTGGCGAAGGTAATGTAAGAAAATGGTTAAATGATGACCGTTTTAGTGATGATGGTGTAACGCTAAAAACTATGCCTTATTTTGAGACGATTTCTTACATAGAAAAAATTGAAAATGGTATAAATTATTATAAAAGCAGGTTTAAGGGCACAAAAACCTAAAGTTAATATAAAATATTATAGATATTTTTAGAAAAAAGCAAAAAAAGGGTTTTTATTTTTTTTTAAATGTGTTATCATACTCCGTAAGGAGTATTTAAAATGCCAGAAGAAAAGAATGTACAAGAATTATCTCGTGAAATTGATATCAGGAGAGATAAGATTAAAAGATTAAAAGAACAAGGTGTTCTACCTTATGTAGATAAGTTTACAAGAACTCACACTATTGAAGAAGCAAGAGAAGTCGAAGTAGGTAAAACTGTTACTGTTTGTGGCCGTATGACTGCAAGAAGAATTTTTGGTAAATTTGGTTTCTGTTCTATTGAAGACATCAATGCAAAAATTCAAGTCAGCGTAGGCAGAAATGAAATTAACGAAGAAGACTATGCTTTCTACAAACAAATGATTGATATTGGTGACTTTATTGGTGTTACAGGCGAAATCTATGTCACAGAAACAGGTGAAACAACTGTAAGAGCAGCTAAGATTACATTGTTATCAAAAGCAATGCTTCCACTTCCAGAAAAGTTCCATGGACTTGTTGATCTTGATCAAAGATATCGTGAAAGATGTATGGACCTTGTTAGCAATAAAGAAAGCAGAACAGTTTTCCTTAAAAGATGTAAATTTATGAATTACCTAAGAAGATTCTTAGGCGAAAATGGTTTCTTAGAAGTTGAAACACCTATTTTGCAAAGTGCTGTTTGTGGTGCTAGCGCAAAACCTTTCTTTACAAAACATAATGCACTTAACAAAATGTGCAATTTAAGAATTGCACCTGAAGTTTACCTAAAACAAGTTATCGCAGGTGGATTTGATAAGGTTTTCGAAGTTGCAAAATGTTTTAGAAACGAAGGTATGGACCCAAGTCACTTACAAGAATTTACAATGGTTGAGTGGTACGCTTCATATTGGAATTTTGAAGATAACATCAAATTCTTCACAGATTTCATTAGAGGCGCTCTAAAAGAAGTTAATGGCGAACTTGTTGTAAATTACAAAGGTAACGAACTTGATTTCTCAAAAGATTTTGAAAGAATTAACTATACAGAAAGAGTTAACGAAATTTTAGGTTTTAATGTTTTGGATTATACTGATTTTGAAGAATTTAAGAAAGCAGTTCTAAATACAAAACTTTTTGACGCAGACGAATTCGAAGCTTGCAAAACAATCGGTGGAATTATCGATACAGTCTACAAGAGAAAAATTAGAGAAAAAATTGTTCAACCAACAGTTTTATATAACTATCCAGCTTGCCTTGTTCCACTTGCAAGAAGAAATGATAAAGATAATCGTTTGATTGATATGTTCCAAGTTTTAGTTTGTGGCGACGAAATTTGCAAAGCATACTCAGAACTTGTTGATCCTATCGTTCAAAGAGAAACTTTAGAAGAACAAGCAAAAGCAAGAACTCAAGGTGACGACGAAGCAATGGAACTTGATGAAGACTTCTTACTTGCTATGGAACACGGTATGCCACCTATTTCAGGTCTTGGTTTCGGGGTAGACAGAATGATGGCTATGATTACAAATCAACCTTCAATTCGTGATGTTGTATTATTCCCACTTATGAAATAATAAACAAAGGAAAATAAAAATGTATACAATTTTTTGTGATTCTGCGTGTGACTTAAAGGAAGAGTTTTTAAAAAAATATGGCATTAAAAAACTTGATTTTCCACACGCTTTAGACGGAGAAGAGCAAAACCCTTTAATCACTGAAGAAGACTATAAAAACTATTATGCAAAAGTAAGGGAAGGGGCAATCTCTTCTACTTCTTCTATAAATGAATTCAAATTTAGAGAAGCTTTTGAGCCTGAACTTAAAAAAGGTAACGATATACTCTATATTCACTTGTCAAGCAGTTTGACATCAACCTTTAACAGTCTAAACCCTATTATTGAAGATTTTAAAGAAAAGTATTCGGATAGAAAAATGTTCTTTTTAGATTCACTTGGGGTTACAACACAAATAGGACTTCTTATCTATCTTGCTGTTAAAAAACTTAGAAATGGCGAAAGTTTAGAGTCTGTTTTTGATTTTTTAAATGAAAAAAAATATAAGATTGCTTGTTATTTTGTATGTAGAGATTTGTCCTATCTTGTAAGGGGTGGTAGACTTTCAAAAGCAAAAGCAGTTATCGGTTCTTTGCTTGGTGTAAAGCCTTTGCTTAAATGTGATGCCGAAGGTAAAATCTTAAAAATCGAAATGCTCAGGGGCAAAGTTGCTATTATGAGAAGATTTGTTAAGCTTCTTCAAGAAGAAGGCGAAAATGTCCTTGATTATCCAATATCTATTGTAAATTCTGATTGCTTGACTGATGCTGAAGAATTGAAAAAAGAAATCGAAAATTATCTTGGCAAAAGCGACAATATTTGGATAAACAATCTCGGTACAACAATTGGTACACACTGTGGGCCAGATACCCTTGGTTTAATTTTTCACTCAAGAGTAAGATAAAATTTAATTTAAAACATAAAATTTGCCATAGTTATATTTTTATAACTATGGTATTTTATTGTTTAAAAGATTTTTAATGGGAAATACTTTAAGGTAAAAATTGACAAAATATCTATAAATTAAATAAGCGATATTGCACAATATAAAGTCATAAAGGGATTTTATATGTGGGAATATTCAATTTCATTTAAAAGAGAAGATTTTAAAATTGCAAAAAATATTTGTGATAAAATTAAAACAAAAACAAAAGGGTTGGGTGGGGTTGTAACTTTAGTTGTCGAAAGTTTTATGGTTTTTATTGTTATTGCTATACCTCAAAACAAAAAAGAAGAAATCAAAGACTATATATTAGATATAATAATAAATATATATACAACTAAATATAAGTTAGAATACCTGCTTGGAAATTTTAATTTTGAAGTAACAAATGATATAAATATGAAAGCATTTATAAAAGCACTTATGGTGTTTGATTTGGATACTGATAAAAAAATTATAAGACAAAAACTTTTAAATATTGACTCAATAGTTGTTGATTCGTTTTTTCATTTTAGATTAGGTGTTTTAAAGGCAAGGTGGAACGATTTAATAAATCTTGCAAATGACAACATTATGTATCTTATGAGCAAAGATACTTTTATTGAACTTATCAAGTTTCTGGTAAGTAATTTAGAATTTAAGTGTGATTTTGTTTCTGTAAAACAAAGTGGTAAAGATTTCAAAATTTATGATAAAGACGGAAAAAGTTTGAAAGATGAGTTGGAAGATTGCGAAAATCTTAATGATGTTTTTTTAATCACAACGCTTATTTCTCTAAACCCGAGAAGAATTAGATTAGACACAACAAATAATTTAAAAGATAATACAATGTCTCTTTTATATGAAATATTTAACAATAGGGTTGAAATATTTAAATAAATTCTTGACAAATGAAATTTTAGGTAGTAATATTTAGGTATAATAATAGTATGATAAAAGACAAGTAGGTTTTGGTAGCGAGTTTCAGAGAGTGTGAGGTTGCTGTGAATCACATAACAAGTCCAAAATTGAAACCACTTTTTGACTATTCGTTTATGGTTTTAAGTTAAACCTATTTAAGTGGTTGGGTTAATCCCAACAATAAAGGTGGAACCGCGGTAAAATTTATCGTCCTTTACTTATTAGTAAAGGGCTTTTTTGTTTTTTATGCAAGAAAAGCCACAAAAGAAATATTTTTAAAAAGGAGAAAAAAGATGGAAGAAAAAATGATTGAAAAATTGCGTCATGGCTTAAGTCACGTGCTCGCTAAAGCAGTAGGTCAAATTTATACCGATGTTAAGTATGCAATTGGACCTGCAATCGACAATGGTTTTTATTATGACTTTGATACACCTGATGCAATCACACCAGACGACTTTCCAAGAATCGAAAAAGCAATGAGACACATTATTGCAAACAACGAAAAATTCGAAAAGAAAGTTGTTTCAAGAGAAGAAGCTTTAAAAATGTTTAAGGACTGTCCATATAAGACTGAACTTATCAATGATCTTCCTGAAGATAGCGAAATCAGTGTTTACTATCTTGGAGATGATTGGGTTGATCTTTGCCGTGGACCTCATGTGGCAAATACTAAAGATTTAAAAGATTTTGTTTTCAAAATCAACAGAGTTAGTGGTGCTTATTGGAGAGGCGACGAAAAGAACAAAATGCTTCAAAGAGTATATGTTTATGCATATCCAACTCAACAAGAACTTGATGACTATGTTATGATGATGGAAGAAGCAAAGAAAAGGGATCACAGAAAACTTGGTAGAGACCTTGGATTATTCTTTATTTCAGACTATGCTCAAGGTATGCCTTTCTATATGCCAAAAGGCTTAATTGTAAAGAACTTACTTGTAGACTTCTGGAGAGAAGAACACAAAAAAGCAGGTTATATTGAAATTGAAACTCCAATTTCACTTGACCAAAGCTTATGGAAAGTTTCAGGTCACTGGGATCACTACAAGAAAAATATGTATACTTTCAGCGTTGAAGATACAGAGTTCGCAATTAAACCTATGAACTGCCCAGGTGGTATGATTTATTATAAGGAAAATGTCCACTCATATAAGGAATTTCCTTTAAGAGTCGGCGAACTTGGAAAAGTCCATAGACACGAAGCAAGTGGAACTCTTCATGGTTTGTTTAGGGTTAGAAGCTTCACTCAAGATGACGCACATATCTTTATGTTGCCAAGTCAAATCGAATCAGAAATCGAAAATGTTTTAAAACTCGTTGAAAAAATGTATGCTGCTTTTGGTTTAGAGTATCACCTTGAACTTTCAACAATGCCAGAAGACCATATCGGAGACGAAAAAACTTGGAGAGAAGCAGAAAAGTCACTTAAAAACGCATTGAAGAAAATCGGCAAAGATTTTGTTATAAACGAAGGTGATGGCGCTTTCTATGGTCCAAAGATTGATATTCATATTAAAGATGCAATCGGCAGAACATGGCAATGTGGAACAATCCAACTTGATATGCAACTTCCAAAAAGATTCGAACTTGAATATGTTGATGCTGATGGTACAAAGAAAGAACCTATTATGATTCACCGTGTAATCTATGGTTCACTCGATCGTTTTATGGGTATCATTACAGAAAACTTTGCAGGGGCATTCCCATTGTGGCTCACACCTGTTCAAGTTGCAATTCTTAACATTACTGACAACAGTTTGCCTTATGCAAAAGAAGTCAAAGAAAAATTACAAGCAGCTGGTTTTAGAGTAGAATTAGACGAAAGAAACGAAAAAATCGGCAAGAAGATTAGAGAAGCACAACTTCAAAAAATCCCATATATGCTTGTTATAGGCGATAATGAAGCAAGAGACAAGAAGATTGCAGTTCGTTCAAGAAAAGCAGGCGATTTAGGTGCAAAAGACCTTGACGAATTTATCGCTCAAATTAAAGTTGAAAACGACAATAAGTCTTTATAAAAACAAAAACCTATTAGTTAATTCTAATAGGTTTTTTTATTTAACGGTGACTTTTGTTGTAAAAACGTCTATAATTTTTATAGAAAGTTGAGCAGAAAAGAAACTTTATGTTTCCATCTCATAAAATCTGTCTAAACATTAAAAATAATGTTATAGCTTTAGATTTCTTTCAAAAGAAGATAGTTTTCTATTTTCTTTTTATTTTTATAATGGTTATAAAAATATAACTATAATATTTTAAAATAAAAGGATTTTAGGATAGGTGGGGGCAATTTATAAAACAAATAAGTCGTACTTTTTTAGTTGGTGGTTGGCTTTGTTTTTATGGTAAAAATGAAATAAGAAATATTATAAAAAATATCAAATTATTTTATAAAAACTAGTTGACATTAAGGTTTCAATATGGTATTATTTTTATCGTTAAAGAAGAAGTATCCACTTCTCACCGTGCGGTTATTACTTGCAATGGTTATTAGATTTAATAAAATTTTGTCTAATAGTGGGTGCATTTCTTGTACTCATTTTTTTTGTTTAAGGAGGGTTTCATTATTAAAAACCAAACCGCTATTAACGAAGAAATCAATTTTCCTAGTGTTCGTTTAGTTGGGCCTGACGGCGAACAATTAGGTATTATGTCAAGCAGAGAAGCACTTAGTGTTGCTGACGAAAAAGGTCTTGATTTAGTATTGATTTCACCAAATGCTAATCCACCTGTATGCAAGGTTATGGATTACGGTAAATACAAGTTTGAACAACAAAAAAGGTTGAAAGAACAAAGAAAGGCTCAAAAAGTTAGTGATGTTAAAGAAATTCAACTTTCTATGACAATCGAAAAACACGACATAGAAGTTAAGGCTAAACACGCTACAAAATTTTTGGAAAACGGCGATAAAGTAAAAGTTTCTATCCGTATGAAAGGTAGACAACAAGCTCGTCCTGAAATTGGTGTTGAAATTATGAACAATTTTGCACAAATTTTAGAGGCTGTCGGCACTGTTGAAAAGAAACCTGAAATTTTAGGAAAGAACATTTTTATGATTATTGTACCGGTTAAAAAGTAAGAAGGAGAAGGAAATATTATGCCAAAACAAAAAACTAATAGTTCTGCTAAGAAAAGATTCTCAGTAAAGAAATCTGGTGTTATCAAAAGATCACAACAAGGCAGAAGACACATTTTAACAAAGAAAACAACAAAAACTAAAAGAAATCTTAGACAATCAGCTTATGTTAGTTCAGCTCAAAGTGCTACTATCAAAAAGATGGTTCAAGGTTAAGGAGGTAGTATACAATGAGAATTAAACGTGCTGTTAATAAAAACAAAGGTAAAAGAGCTATTTTAAAAGCTACAAAAGGTTATAGAGGAAGTCGTTCTAAACTTGTTAGAGTTGCTAACCAAGCAATGATGAAAAGTTTAACATATGCTTACATTGGTAGAAGATTAAGAAAGAGAGATATGAGATCTCTTTGGATCGCAAGAATCAATGCTGCTTGCAGAATCAATAATATCAGCTACAGCAAATTTATTGGTGGTCTTAAAAAAGCAAATATCGATTTAAACCGTAAAGTTCTTGCTGAAATGGCTGTTAATGACAAAGCTGCTTTTGCTAGTTTAGTAGAAAAAGTAAGAGTCTAATTTTAGGAAAAACTCGTTTAAATCATACGAGTTTTTTTGTTTAAAAGGGGGAATTGTATGGAAATCATTACTTCTGTTAAAAATAAAGCAGTTGTCGATGCGCTCAATCTTAAAAAAGACAAAAATGATTACATCTTTCTAGAAGGCGAAAAACAACTTATTGAAGCAATAAACAATAATTCCCAAATTGAAACCGTATTTGTTTTGAGTGATAAATACGATGAAATTTCTAGTAAGTATCAAAAATTAAAAAATCTTATTCCTGTATCAAACAACGTTATTGAAAAACTTACTTCAACAAAGACACCACAAGGTGTTATTGCAATTGTTAAGT
Organism: Clostridia bacterium; assembly: GCA_045538175.1. Classification (GTDB taxonomy): domain Bacteria; phylum Bacillota; class Clostridia; order Christensenellales; family UBA1242; genus JAZSQZ01. Next base: position 1,354 of record JAZSQZ010000138.1, on the reverse strand, counting down.
ACAAAAGTTTGCAGTTAAGAAAACCTAAGGGCAATTTCTTGGTTTTAGACAATATCCAAGACCCAGGAAACTTAGGCACAATTATTCGTTCAGCAGTTGGTGCAGATTTTTTAGATATTTATGCAATAAATTCGGTTAATTTTAGAAACGATAAAGTTGTTAGAAGCACAATGGGAAATATTTTTAAAGTAAATATTTTTGAAACAACTGCTAATGATTTTATCAATAATTTTAAATCTTGGAATTTACCACTTTATTCAGCAGATTTTGGTGGTGAAGATATTTTTAAGTTTAAGCCAGAAGATGGTTTCGGGGTTGTTATTGGCAATGAAGGTAATGGCGTTAGCGAAGAAATTTCTAATATTTGTACAAAAAAAATAACAATTCCTATGAAAAATAACTTAGAATCGTTAAATGCTGGGGTTTCTTCAGCAATTATAATGTATGTAATGTCAAATAATAAATAAAAGGAGAATCAATTATGTCAGGTCATAGTAAGTGGGCTAATATTAAAAGAACCAAAGGTAAAGCAGATGCTGCACGTGGTCAAATTTTTACAAAAATCGGCAGAGAAATTGTTGTTGCTGTAAAACAAGGTGGCCCTGATCCTGCATCAAACTCAAAACTTCGTGATGTTATTGCAAAAGCAAGACAAAACAATATGCCAAATGATAATATTCAAAGAAGTATCAAAAAGGCAAGTGGCGAACTTAGTAATGTTAACTACGAAGAAGTAGTATATGAAGGTTATGGCGTTGGTGGAAGTGCTGTTATTGTTAGATGTTTGACAGATAACAAAAATAGAACTGCTGGTGACGTTAGACACGCTTTTGATAAACTTGGTGGTAGTTTAGGTTCAACAGGTTGCGTTTCATATATGTTTGATAACAAGGGTATTCTTATTTTACAAAAAACACCTACAATGGTTGAAGATGAAATCATTGAAATGTGTTTAGAAGCAGAAGCTGACGATGTTGTTGATGACGAAGATGTTTATCAAATCGAAACAAGTCCAGCAAACTTTACAACAGTAAAAGAAAATCTAGAAGGAAAGGGCTTAACATTCTTATCAGCAGAAGTTACAAAAATTCCACAAAATTATGTTGATCTTCAACCTGCTCAACAAGAAACATTTGTAAAAATGATTGATATGTTAGAAGCACTTGACGATGTTCAAGATGTATATCATAACGTAAACCTTCCTGAAGAAGATGAAGAAGAATAAAAAAATGCACTTTTATAGTGCATTTTTATTTTTATAATAAAAAACTCACAAAATTGTGAGTTTTAGTTTTTTGATTATTGAGCAGAATCTTCAACTTGGGCAATACCATAGTTAATAATACTATCAGTT
>JAZSQZ010000078.1:0-5375 GCA_045538175.1 Clostridia bacterium | reverse complement strand
AAAATAAAATGAACTTCATACGATATTGTATGGAGTTTTTTTATTTTAAAGGAGAGAGTGTATGAATGTAGCAAGTTTAAAAAACAAAAATGTAATTTTTCAAATCTTAAAGGGAATTCTTGTTGCAGTTTGTTTTTCGCTTATAGGGATACTTTTATTTGCACTTAGTTTAAGATTTTTTGACATGTCGGACTTGGGAATTAAAATAGTCAATCAAATTATAAAAACATTAAGCATCTTAAGTGGCTGTTTTGTTTGTCTAAAGGCCGATAGAAAAAATGGGCTTGTTAAAGGGATTCTAATTTCTGTTTTATACACTATAGTTTCATTTTTTTTATTTTCAATTCTAAATGGAGAATTTTCTTTTAGTGTAAGTATCCTTTTTGATCTTTTATTTAGTTTTGTGGTAGGGGCAATTTCAGGAATACTTTGTGTTAATATTTTTAAGTATTAAAATCTAAAATTTTATAAAAAATGTGTGTTTCCCTATTGCAAATTATGCTTTTTTAATATATAATCTAGGTGTAATTAAATAGGAGATTTTTCTATGACAAAACAAGAATGTTTAGCTTTATATATTAAGAGAAACTTTGATTATATGAGAGCAGGTTGGAAGGGTAAAACCGGTCTTGATAAAGTTATGGCTGTGCGTGACCAAGTTTTAATTCTTCAACAAGGCGCTGGTCCTAATAGAGATAGGAGATTGTTGTTTAACAATGTAGGCAAAGACGCTTTCCAAAACGAAATTAAGAAGTTCTTTTCTAATAGGGGTATTACATTAACACCACAAGAAGAAAGGGCTGCACTTGGTCTTTTATATTCGGTTGGAGATTACTTAACAACAGTTTTGCTTAAAAGTCCAGATGCAAAAATGCAAGATACAAGTGAAGTAATTGCTGATGATTATTTCTTTAACAATCGTCTCACACTAGCTCAACAAACAGCAAACACAAACAGAATTGAAAAAGTAATGACAAACATTGAAAAAAAGGTTTTTGGTATTAAGCCTTTAACAAAACCTAATGGCACACCTGTTACAGATCCAGGTGGTTGGCAAAGATGTTCTGCAGATCCAAATTGGATGAAACCAATTGATAAACAAAGGGGTAGTGAGTTGTTCTTTGCTTGTGCAGCTGCTCAACAAGATAAAGTCAGTTTTAAGAGTGTTGTTAAAAACGTTAGAAGCGCAGCACTTCCAAAAGAAAATTACTTTTATTACAATGCTGCAGAAAAAGTTGAAGAAAGTCCACTTACCGTTGCGCATCTTGCTACACCAACTTGCTTAAATTCTTTGAAAACAGGGCAACAAACTGCAAGTGCTTATAGCACTGCAATGGACAGAATGGCAATGAGATTTGAATCATCACAAGGTGGCGGACAATAATTATAAAAACAGCAGAAAATGCTGTTTTTTTGTTTTTAAAAAATTAAAAAAGTAAATATTAAATTTTGATGTTTTTGTCTTAAAATATAATTGACTTATTGCGTTATTTTTTATATAATTGTTAACATATTATTAGGAGTATGTAATGACCAAAAAATATAATAGAATTAAATTTTGTGTGATTGCTCTTATTGCAGTTATTGGTTTGGTTTTGACATTTTTCAGCTTTAATGTTCCAACAACCACAACCACATTTAGAGGCTTTTTTAATGCACTTCCACTTGACTATGATGTCAATGGGGGCACAATGGCTATTTATGAAGCACAAAAAGACGATGAAATTTCACAAGCTGATTTTGAAGAAGACTTAAACAATGCTATAAGCAACTTATCAAAGACTTTATCTTCAAAAGGTTATGAAGTTGTTAGACTTGATGGCAACCTTATAAGAGTTGACGCTTCTGCTTTTAATTCTACAAGTTCAATTTTTAACTTGATTGGTAGCAAAGATGGCGTAAACATCACAAAAGACTCTACAGGTGAAACTGTAGGTGTCACAGGGGCAGACATTGAATCTTGTATTGCTTCATATCAATCAATGGCAGGCACTTGGGGTGTTACAATCAACTTCACAGAAGAAGGTGGAGACAAATTCTTTGATTTGACAGAAGAAGTTGCTGGAAGCGAAAGTGACAAAACCCTTTATTTCTTCGTAGATGGACAACTTTTATCAAAAGTTTCTGTTTCAGAAGCAATTTCTGGTGGCACAACTTTTATCAGTATGGAAACACAATCTGCTGCAGAAAGTTATGCACTTCAAATTTCTACTGTTTCAAACAACATTTACTTTAAAGAAATTAGTAATGGCAAAACAACAGCACCTATCGGCAACAATTTTGTTTTGATGCTTATTATTGCTCTTGCTGTTATTTTAGTTGCTACATTTGTATTTATGATACTTCGTTATGGTATTTTGGGTGTGCTTGCTGATTTAGCATATGTTTTTTATGCTATAATTTATATTTTCTTATTGCAAGCAATTCCACTTACAAACCTTTCAATTGCAGGTATTATTGGTACACTTATCAGTTACATTGTTCTTATTGATGCAACTGTTATGGTTTTTGAAAAAATTAAGAAAGAATACTATTCTGGAAAGAAAATCCCTAACAGTGTTATGTCTGGTTTCAAAAAGACAATTAGACCAACACTTGAAACACATATTATCTTGTTAGTTCTTTGCTTTGCAACTTATTTTGTAGGTGTAAAAGCATTCTCAGACTTGGTTGTTTCACTATTCATTGGATTATTTGTTTCTTACTTTACTGTTTTTGTTGCTCTTCGTGGTTTTGCAAAATTGTTCTTAACAATCGACAGTATACATCCAAAAACTTATAGACTTAAAAAGAGGGAGGGTAAGAAAAATGAAATCTAATAAAAATGTAAAAACAACTTCCAACTTTTTAGATAATTATAGCGTTACAAATAATTGGAAACTTATTTATATTATTGTCGGTGCAATTTTAGCATTATCTTTAATCGTATATTGCATCTTTGGCTTAAGCCTTAATTATGAATTTACAGGTGGCACACAACTTTCAGTTCAAATTGGTGCTCACGAAGAAACTGACCACAATAAAATTTGTGGCGAAATCGAAAACTTACTTGCTTCAAAAAACATTTCAATTGTTTCAAAACAATATCAAGGTTCTTTTGATTCAAAAACTGTTATTTACTCATACCAAGATGTAAATGGCTATACAAAAGACCAAATGACTTCTTTAAATAACGAAATCAGAGAAAAAATCAACGCTGACTATAATACAAGTTCTGCTTTTGTTTCTTTAGATGATAGCTATGATATCACTCGCGACACAATCAGAACAAGTTCATCACTTCCAAAATCAATCAACATTTTAAGTGCTGCTATTTTGGTTTTTGTTGCTACTGTTTCAGTTATTTATTTCTGTATTCGTTTCTCAGTTTCTGCAGGTTTGTCTTCAATTTTAGGAACTGCTGTTGCAATTCTTTTAACATTTGGATTACTTGCTTTGACTAGAATTCCTGTTGGTATTTCATTTTATATTTCATTATTTGTTGTTTTACTTGCAACTGTTTATAATAATGGAATTTATTTCGATGAAATCAAACAAAATTTTAAAGACCCAGCACTTACTGCAAAAACTAATTTAGAAATTGCAAATATGTCAACTAAGAACTTATTTGCAAGAACAGTTTTTGCTTTTGCTGTTTCTGTTATTATTGTTTTAATTTGCTCAATTTTACTTTTCTCTAACTGGTTATTCGGCTGCATTAGTTTGTTGATTGCAGTTATTTGTTCATTCTTTGCAAATTTCTTTATTGTTCCAAGCTTCTGGGCTTTGATTGCAAAACAAAGAAAACTTGTAAAACCTGACACAACTGCTATTCTTACAAATGATGAAGATGATGATGCACCTGTTATTGAGGTAAAAGATTAGAAAACTTGCCCTCTAATTTATGAGGGCTTTTTTCAATCATTCAATTCTAGGTACTTTTATGGATATTTTACAAAAACAAAAAACAAAATTTAAGAAAGAAGACATAGATAGAATAGTAAATAAATTTAATTTAAGTTCAATCGTTGTTGAGCTACTTTTTTCACGCGATTATACTACTGAAGAACAAATTGAAAAGTTTTTAAATCCAAAACTTAGTGATTTGTATAATCCTTTTCTTTTAAAGGATATGGATAGGGCAGTTGAAAGAATAAAAAAAGCAATAAAGAATAACGAAAAAGTTCTTATTTTTGGCGATTATGATGTCGACGGGGTAAGTGCAAGTGCAATTTTAATCAAATATTTTGCAAGTATAAATTTCTATGTAGATTTTTATTTACCTAATCGTTATATTGATGGTTATGGTCTTACAAACGATACAATTGACAAGGTTAAAAAAGAATATAATCCTTCACTTATAATTACTGTTGACTGTGGTATTTCTTGTGCTAGCGAAGTTGAATATGCAAAGACATTGGGTATCGAAATCATTATTACAGACCACCACGATATACCAGAAGTTTTGCCAAATACTATTGTGGTTAATGCAAAACTTCCTAATCAAAAATACCCATTTTCGCAACTTTGTGGTACAGGGGTTGCCCTAAAACTTGTTCAAGGACTTGCTGGTATTCATACAGCCGAAAAGTATATGGCAATTTGCGCTCTTGCAACAATTGCAGATATTGTTCCGCTTACAGATGAAAATAGAGCAATTGTAAAACTTGGTCTTAAAAATTTTGAAAAAGATTTGCCCCTTGGCATTAAAATGCTTATCAAAGACAGCAAACTTTCATATAACATATCTGCCGGTGATGTTTCTTTTAGATTATCACCTAAAATCAATGCTGCCGGCAGAATGGGAGATGCAACTGTTGCCTTAAAGCTCTTCATTGAAGAAGATAAGATTTTGCTTAAAAACACAATAGATACTCTTAACAATTTAAACATAAATAGACAATCACTTTGCAATGATGTTTATGATGATGCGATTGAAAAATTAAAGAAAATCAATCTATCAAACTATAAATCAATTGTTCTTTATAGCAAAAATTGGGATAGTGGTATTTTGGGCATTGTTTCAGCAAAAATTGCTGGAGAGTTTAATAAGCCTACTATTTTGTTTTCAGAAGTTGGAGACGAACTTAAAGGCTCTGCAAGAAGCATAAATGACATAAATATCTTTGAGACTATTTCAAGCATGAAAGAAGTTGTCGAAGCTTTTGGTGGGCACAAAATGGCTGCAGGTCTTACAATAAAGACCAAAAACTTTAAGAACTTTATTGTAAATCTTAATAATATTTTATCGCAAAATTATACACCAAAGGACTTTTTGCCACACAACTCGTTTGATTATGATATAAGGGTAGATCAAATTACAGAAAAATTCGCAAAGGATTTAGAAGTATTAGAACCTTGTGGTTGTCAAAATCCAAAACCATTATTTAGACTTA
>JAZSQZ010000044.1:0-74757 GCA_045538175.1 Clostridia bacterium | reverse complement strand
ATGGACAAACACCTACTGTACAAAATTCAACAATATACGAAAACCCTATCACAATTTCAACTTCGACAACAGTAAAAGCAATTGCTTGTGTGTTGTATGAAGGAAGCATTACAAAGTGTAGCAAAATCACACAAATGACTTATCAATTTGATTTTGTTGCAGACGAAAGCGGATACCTTATTGAATATAACGGAACCGATAGTGACGTTGTTGTCCCTGCAACAGTAAACGGAATAGAAATTGTTGGTATTGGCGATTACTGTTTTGAAACAAACACAACAATCACTTCTGTCACACTTCCTGAAGGTGTAACAGAAATTGGTTACGCAGCATTTGGGTATTGCTTAAATCTTACAAAGGTGGTTGCACCTGGTGTAACCTACCTTAACGATTATGCTTTCTATAATTGCACAAGCTTTAAACACTTAAATGACATATATTTTCCAAAACTAGAATACATTTCTCGTTTCTCATTTATGTATTGCGAATCAATAACTACTGCAAGTTTGCCTGAAGTTAAGTGCATTGACGAAAACGCTTTTGCATATTGCAAAACACTTTCAAGCATAACCTTTAATAGCTTATTAACAATCGGTGGTGGCGCATTCATAAATTGTTCGTTGCTTACAAGCGCAACAATTCCTGCATGCCAAATTGTTTCTGCACAAGCATTTAAAAACTGTAGATTTTCATCTATAAGTTTCCCTGAAGTTGTTTTGCTTGGTAGTAGTGTTTTTGCTGGCAACATTCATCTTGCTGCAGCAAATCTTCCAAAAGCAATATATATTGGAAACTCTTGCTTTTCATCTAACGCACTTGACACAATTATCGCACCTAATGTTGAAATCGTCGGCAGAAGCGCATTTTTCAACTGTGACGAATTAACAAGCATAGACTTCCCAAAAGCCATTAGAATTGAAAATGCAGCCTTTGCAAACACAAGTCTTACAAGCATCAATTTAGATTCTGTACAACTTATCGAAGGACTTGTTTTCCAAAATGTTTCGGTTGCAAATGTTAAATTCCCAAATCTTATAAAAATCGAAGCACACGCTTTTTCACACCTTGACACTCTTAAGTCAATCACATTTTCACACTGCATAGAAGAAATCGAACCACTTGCAATTAACTCTTGCACAAACTGTGTTATCAAAGGTTACAGAAACACCGTTGCACAAACTTATGCAATACAAAACGGTTACACCTTCTCACCAATTTCAACTTGCGAGTCAGACCTTACATATGAAATTGTAGAAAACAAAGAAGTCCATATCACAGGATATTTAGAAACATTAAAAGACAATGCAATTATTCCTGATTTCATCGAAGGTTTACCTGTAACAACAATTAAAGAAAACGCTTTTAAAGGTTGCACAAAAATTACAAAGTTACAAAGCAGTACAATAACACTAATTGAACCTTCTGCTTTTGAAAACTGTATAAACCTAACAACAATTATTTTGCCAAAACTTACAGATGTTGCAAACGCAGGATTTAAAGGTTGCACAAACTTAACTTCAGTTACAATTGAAAACATTGAAGATATCGGTGCTTTTGCATTTAATGGTTGCTTAAGTTTAGAAAGTTTTACTTTTACAAATCCTTCTACTTCTGTTGGCGAAAAAGCTTTTGGTTTTGATGGCGAAACAAAGATTGATACATTTGTTATTTTCTGCTATGAAGGCACAAAAGTTGAGCAATACGCAACCGACAATGAATTTACATATCACTTTATTGCACAAAACTTAAGTGGATACTACTACGGTTATTACACAACAAGTGAAGGAAATGAAGAAATCTATATTGCTTTTGTTTCAAAAACAATCAGTGGCGAAATTGTTTTGCCTGGAACATATAAAGGTTACACCGTTTCAGCCGTAGGACAATATGCTTTTGAAGATTGTAGTTTTATAACAAAGGTTACACTTCCTTCAACCTATCAAATTATAGACACAGGCGCATTTTCAAGTTGTGCACTTTTAGAATCAATAAATCTTGAAAATGTAAAACAAATTGGAGATTTCGCTTTTGAGTATTGCTACAGATTAAAAGAAATAGACCTTAAAAACACCATTTATTTAGGCGAATCTGCCTTCTACTATTGTGCAAACCTTGAAACAGTAAATATTCCAAAATTGACAGAAATCAAAAAACAAACCTTCTACGCTTGCTCAAAACTTCACACAGTTAAAGGCGACAACATTGCAAACATTGGCGAGTGGGCTTTCTGGCAAACAAAAAAACTTACAAACATCAATTTAAAAAATGTAAGAAATATTCAAGCAGGTTTATGTGTTGCTTTTGAAGAAATGTACCTTCCTTCAATTGAGATTTTAGGAGACCACGCATTAAATTCAAACAACCAACTCTTAAAACTTGTTATCAACAAATCAATCACAAGTATCGGTTTATATGCTATTCCAAGAATTGGCGCAAACACAACTGTCTATGGTTATGCCGACACAGTTGCCGAAACTTATACAACAGAAAACGAAATCAAATTTGTTGCAATTGAAGATTTATCAATCAAAACCGATTTAGAGTATAGATACGATTTTGACAATGCTTCACCTGACACAAAACTAAACTTTGTTACAACAGGTTTTGATGTAAACTATGTTTGGTATAAGAATACCGAGCAAACAAAATTTGATTGTGATATTGTAAAAGATTCTAGCGAAAACTTCTATCTTGTTGACAAACTTGTTGTTGAAGAATTCTTTATCTACTGCACAGCAACCGATTGGAAAGACGAAACTGTTTCTTCAGTACTTACCTATGTTGTTGTCACATACAATGTTTACTATACAGTTACAACAACAGCATACGGCAACGGCAGTATTTCTCCGGAAGGCGTTGTTTCAATAAAAGAAGGTGCTGCTGCAACTTTCTACTTCTTCCCAGAAACAGGGTATGAAATTTCTTCTGTTATTGTTGATGGAAACAACATTGGAAAAGCAACTTCACAAAAGTTCCCTACAATGACAAAGAATCACACAATTGTTGTCTACTTTTCAATTATCGAACTTACAATTACAGCTTCAACAAACGATTACGGAACAATCACTCCTAATGGAGATGAAAATGGCGAAATCTTTGTTGATTACGGCGAAGAAATCACTTTCTACTTTACTCCAATTGAAGGATATAAACTTTCATATGTTACAGTAAATGGCACAAAAGTAAACGTTGATACAAGCAACAATTCTTACACATTTATAATGCCAACAAGAGATTATTTCATTGTTGCATACTTTGAAATAATTGTTCTTGAAATCAACATTGTTTCAGACGGCGGAATTGTTAATCCTTATGGAAAAGTTCTTATTGAATATGGCGACCCACTAATCATAGAACTTGCAAACACTGTTGATAAACAAATTACAAAAGTTTTGCAAAACGGCGAAGTTATCGCCCTAAATTCAGGCAATACACAGCTTTTAGGTGTTAGAATTGAACAAGTAAAAGAAAACCTTTTAATTGAAATTATAACAATACCTCACCCATATTTCGTATCGGTAAAGACAGGAGAAAATGGTTCTGCAGAAAGCAGAACAGTAGTTGCAAATTACGACGAAACAGCCGTTGTAAACTTGATTCCTGATGCCGGTTATAAGGTTTCAAAACTCTTCCTAGACGGCGAAGAAATCGAACCTAGCAACACTATAGAATTTGCAAATATTTGCTCTGACCACGAAATTTCGGCCGAATTTGACCTAATCGTTTATAAAATTTCGTTCGATTTGGGTGGTTTTGGCGAAATTGTAGAAACCGAAGACGACACTGCAACTTATGGCGAAAACAGAACTTATACCATAAAAACAAACCCACTTTATCAAATCGATAAGGTATATGTAAATGGTAAAAAAGTTAACCTTCTTGAAGGCAATAAAATAAGTTTAAAAGGCATTTCAGACGACTTCAATATTCAAGTTACATTTAAGAAAAATTTAAGTGTCCCTATTGTGATAATTGTAATTGTTGCAATTGTTATAATCATTGGAATTGTTATCTTATTATATGTAAAAAGACGCTTGAAACTCGAACACAGAAAACGCACAAATCTTACAACAATGTTGCACACATCAAAGAAAACTGATGTGAATACAATTAAGATTAAAGACGAATTTTTACTTGACGATGATGATGATAAACCAAGAAGAAAAAGATCAAATAAAAAATCCTAGAAAACTCTAGGATTTTTTTATTGCTTGGATTTTAGTAATATTGACATATATGCTGTATTTTAGTATAATTATATTAGGAGATTCAATATGATTACCAAACCCGTTTATAGAGATAATTTTGATTTTTATGACTACTATAAGATTAAGATAATCAGTGCAATGGACGGCTCTTCAAACACAATTTATATTGAAGATACTGATGAGTTTTTTAAAGAGTGTTTACAAGATGGCAACAAAACTGCAACCTGGCAAGACGACCAAGGCGAACACTCTTTTGTACACATTGAAGAGGCAGGCAGTTTTGATGACTATGCTGAAGTTTTATCATACTACCTAACAAAAGGTTTTGGCTCAAGACAAATTACTGATTTTCAAGGAAACCCACAAGTTGTACCTGTCATAAATTGTGCTGAATACAGACTTGCTCAATATAAAGACAAAAGGGGTTACCTACACCGTGGTTGTGTATCAAAAAATATCGCACAAAAAGGCGAAACTCTTGTTAAAGGTGTAAGAATTTTAGACCCATTAAAAGACCCAAACAGACCTGCACAAAAAGTAAGAAACTCTCTTGCAAACCACAAACAAGCACTTCAAATTTACAAAGAAACACAAGAAAGATTAACAAGACGCGAAGTTGTGCTTGACCCAAATATCGAAACTGACCTTTTGATAAATGCATATATGTGTTATAGGGTTTCAAACAGCGACAACCACAGTAGCAACATTATTTATGTCCAAAAAACACTTCCTGATGGAAGAATTTTGGTTTCTGTTGCACCTATGATTGACAATGGCAACGCTTGGGAAATGTCTAACGGACAATGCCTAAGTATGTATAGATCAATTATTGAAAAAAATACAAACGAAAATGGCGAGTTTGTTTTGACCGATTCTCCATTTAAGCACCAAGCATTCCACTTAGATGCAGGCAGCCTTAATGGTCACTCTAAAAAAATAGATGGAAAAGACTTAAGTCAAGAATTCGAATTTGCAGCACACGCTCTTTCAAATCCAGATTTTTATGAAGCAATTTTTAAAATGGAACAAAACTTTGATGTTCAACAAGCATTTAAAACCCTTGCAATAAATTATAGATCAAACTTCCCTAAAGAAGTCACAATGCTTACAACTGCTGATAGCGAACTTAAAGCAAGTTTTATGACGCAAGCAATGTCAAATTACTTCTGCTATACAGCATTTAAATCTTGTATCGGCGAAGTTGACGAAGAAAACCCAAGCGAACTTTACACTCTTTTTCAATCACAAATGGGCGAACTTCCTTTACAAGAAAGTGTCCAAGGATATATTGACGCATTTAAAAACATCGCACAATCTCAAAACATTGAAATTACAGACGAGCAATTAGCAAATCTTGATTTCTTACCACAAGACGACTTAAGCCAAACTGATGGCTTGGTAGAATAAAAGGAGTTATTATGGAAGCAGTTATCGTATATTTTAAAGATGTCGCAATCGGCGAATTAACTTTTGAAAATAACAACTTTGTTTATAAAACCTACGAAAAAGGTATTACCGAAGCAATCGACAAGGCATATCCATTGTTTTTGTATGATGTTTATAGCGATTTTGTATCCCCTTACCTTCCAGAATCAATTGGTGGTTGGATTCCTACAAACGAAAACAGCGACTTATATATAGAAGCCGGAATTGAAGAAACAGATTCTGTTTTTGAAAAACTTGTAAAAGTAAGCAAATTATCCCTTCACGACGAAAATGTTTATATCGCATACAAAGGATAAAAATAAAAAGAAATGCTTTTGGCATTTCTTTTTTATTTTATATCCATATGATAATAACTCTTAAGATACATTTTCAAAACATCAATTTGGTCTTGCAAAAGTTTACCGTTGTCGGTATCTTTAACCATAACCCTCTTCTTATAAAGTTGTACTTCTGTTGTTTGAGAGTTTAAGTCTAACTTTCTTCTAATTGCTTCTTGAGTTTTACAAAATGGTGCGTGAGTTGTAAGGTATAAACCGTGTGAGTTTGACATAAGTGTATATCCACCGATACCTGTATGTTTATGATATGCCTTTGATAAACCACCATCGATAATGATATGCTTACCGTTTGCACTTACAGGGTCTTCCCCTGCAATAACTTTTACAGGCATATGACCGTTTATAATATGTGCATATTCGCCACTTGCCCCAAACTCTTTTAAAACCTTATCACAGAAAGGTGTGATTTTTATATAGTCGTAATATGGGTTTTTGTTTTCCTTGATTTTTTTGCCAAGCATATATGTTTCGTATGTACGCATAACGTCTCTACCAAAAAGTGGAGAGTTTTTGCCACACCATAGGTACCACATATAATCGATTGCATATTTGTCTTTATTGTTGTATGCAAGGTGGACAAGTTCGTTACATCTATCATACAAGGCTTTACCACTATAAATCTTGTCGCCGATTTTGATTTCTGTAAATGTGCCGTCCTTATTTGTAGGCACACAGCCGTGCATTAAAAGGTTGTTGTTGTACACTAGATACATACTTCCTTTTCTTATCAAAAACTCGATATGCTCTTTTAACCTTTTGCTGTGCATAAACTCTTGTTTTAGGATATTCATCAAAGACATCTCTTCTTTTGTAAGTTTATCGTCTTCTAGAATTATTCTATCATCCATATCCCACTCTGGGTGAAGATATAAAAGATTGTTTTCAAGTTTGAATTGCAAAACAGTGATTGCCTTATACATTTTTGATAACAAATTCATATCATCAAAAGGATTGTTGTCGCCATCTAGGTCTTTAATCTTAAAGTTTTCGCACTTGTCGTTTGTATATTTTTTAATAGCAAATGTTTCAAGAGCTCTTAAGTTGATGCCATAAGAACTCTCTAATACTCCCAAGTTTTTGTATCCACAGTTTATTCTTATTATGTTTGCAATACAAGACAAATTGCCAAGATATGCACCTATCCACAATACATCGTGGTTGCCCCATTGAATATCAAGAGAGTGATATGTCATAAGTCTATCTAAAATTATGTCAGGACCTTTGCCCCTATCAAAAATATCACCAACGATATGTAAGTGATCGATAGCAAGACGTTGAATAACTTGACAAAGGGCAACAATAAATCTATCACCTTCGCCAAGTTCGATAATACTGTTCATAATATTTTCGTAATAACTTTCCTTGCTGGACTCAACTGTCATATTGATAAGTTCGTCCATAATATAAGCATAATCTTGTGGAAGTGCTTTTCTAACTTTGCTTCGTGTATATTTGCTAGAAATTTCTCTTAAAACCTTAATAAGATGGAGCAAAGTTTTTTTGCACCAACCTTCTATATCCTTTTCTTCGGTTTTAATAAGTTTTAATCTTTCTTCAGGATAATAAATAAGTGTAAGTAAATCTTGAATTTCGCCGTTTGTCATAAGGTTTTTAAAAACTGCTTCAAGTTTTAATCTTATAACCCCAGACGCATTTTTTAAAATATGAATAAAAGTGTCTGCTTCGCCGTGCAAATCACTCATAAAGTGCTCAGTACCTTTAGGTAGGTTTAAAATTGCTTGCAAGTTTATAATCTCGCTTATTGCTTCGTTTGGAGATTTAAAAAACTTGTGCATAATACTGTCATACTTTTCTACTTCCATAAATTAACTCCTTAATTTATTTCTATAAATATTACTCCAAAATAATAACTTTAGCAAACAAAACAAAACTCATTTTATATTTTTGTTTAATTTGTCACACAACAAAAAAGAAGGCATAACACCTTCTTTTTATTTTTTCCTATTGTTTTTTATAAGTCTTGCACCACAATCAGGACATTTTGTATAAACCTTATCAAATTCGCCACCACAATATTTACAATATACAACGGCTTCGCTTTTTATATGCTTTTTTGTTTCTTTTTTATTTTCTTGAGTTTCTTCTTCAAAGAAAGCTGAAGAAACGTGCTCTGTAAGTAGTCTGTTTTTAATCAAACTTATAATTGTGATAATAACTATAATTAGCGTAACACCTGCAACACAACTTCCAATTGTTGCAAATGTTTCTAATGCTGAATTGTGTTTTTCTGGTGGATTTTCTGGGTCCATATAAGTATTACATAATTCGTATTCTGTGTCGCTTCCTATTCTATAGAAAACAGAAGTCTCGACCTCTACGTTTGTATAAGAATAATTTCTGTATATTTCATCTAGATACATTCTTACAAATGTGTTTTCACCTACAAGCAAATCTTCAAACTCAACTTCGATAGAGTATGTCCTTCTGTCTAGTGTAAACCCAAAAGTTAAGGTTGCAGATTCAATCACATCTTCTGTTGAGTTGTGGATAACACCTGTAAAATAAACCCTTGCTTTATAACCGTCGTGATATGCGCTGTATCTTTGGTCTGTAACGAAAGTTAAACAATCTTCGCCTTCATACTCTGGATTTGATATTGCCAAATCTTTGTTGTTTGCAACCATTTCTTCGTGTGTATAAGGCACATCAACGCGTGGCCACATTGTAATTATCGAAATTAGGGAAATAACTGCAATTATTATAAATATAACTAATCTTTTTATAATTTTTTTACTACTTACCATAATCAAAATTCTAACATATTTACTATGTTTTTTCAACAAAAAACTAGTCTTTGTTGATTTGCTCTAAAATATGTTTTTTAACCTTTTTCCATTCTTTTTTTAGACTTGTATAACTTAAAACCTTTTCAACCTTATCCACATCAACCCAATGCAATTCGTGGGTGTCTAAACTTTGGTTGTCACTTTTACCTAAATCCCTTGCTATAAACATATAACAAATACACTTTTCCCCAACTTTTGTTGTGTATCTTTGTACAAAAGGTTTGATTCCATCTATAATCTCTGGTTTTCTTTTTGTTTCTTCTTCAACTTCACGTATTGCACAAGTCTTTAAGTCTTCGCCTTCTTCTAGGTGTCCTTTAGGAAAAGAATAATCCTTTTGCTTTTCCCTATACACCAAAGCAACCTTTTTTTCCTTTTTGTTAAACAAAAAGCAACCTGCTTTTACTGTTTCCATATTATCTCCTAATTTAATAATACCACTAAACAAAACAAAAATAAACTATTATTTAAAATAAAAAAAACACCTTTTGAGGTGTTTTTTGTATTTACATTGCAGCATTATATAGGTCGATAAAATCTTGTTTTGTAACTTCTCTTGGGTTGCCTGGTTTACAAGGGTCTTCCATTGCCTTTTCTGCAAGCATTTCGATATCTTCTACCTTACAGCCTGTATCTTTTACCGTTTGGGTAACTCCTACAGCTTTTGACAATTCTTGAATCATCCAAACAAATGTGTTGATAACATCTTGGTCGTTTAAGTGTCTTGCGTCAGGTCTACCGATATGACAAAGAATTTCTCTAAATCTATCTGCGCAAACAACACCATTAAATCTCATAACTGTAGGAAGTAAAATTGCGTTTGCAATACCGTGTGGTGTATCATAAACAGCGCCTAATTGATGTGCCATACTATGTACAATTCCAAGACCTACGTTTGAAAATCCCATACCTGCAATATATTGAGCAAGTGCCATATTTTCGATTGCCTTTTCGTCCTTTTCGTTGACTGCTTTTGGTAAGTTTTCAAAAATAAGTTCAATTGCTCGCATATGGAACATATCTGCCATTGTGTTATGCCCCTTTGTGATATAACCTTCAACAGCGTGTGTTAAGGCATCTAATCCCGTTGCAGCAGCAGTTGCTTTAGGCAAAGTTTCCATAAGTTCAGAGTCAACAATTGCAAGCACAGGAATATCATTTGGGTCGACACAAACCATTTTTACTTTTTTGTCTTCGTCGGTTATAACATAGTTGATTGTAACTTCAGCTGCAGTTCCGTGTGTTGTTGGAAGTGCAATAAGTGGTAATCCTTTTCTTTTTGTGTTTGATAAACCATTTAGAGATACAACATCTTCTCTTTCAGGATTTCTATCAACAATTGAAATTCCTTTTGCTGTATCAATAACTGAGCCACCACCAACAGCGACAATGACGTCTGCCTTAAATTCTCTACACTTTGCAACGCCATCTTTAACATTTTTAACTGTTGGGTTTGGTTTAATATCACTATATGTTTCGTATTTAATTTTTGCTTGGTCTAAAACATCTGTAACTTTTTTTGCAACACCACACTTGATAAGTGAAGCATCAGTTACAAACAAAACTCTCCTAAAACCTCTATTTTTAATTTCTTTTGCAAGTTCAGCCCTTGCGCCCCTTCCAAAATAAGAAGTTTCGTTTAAAACAAATCTTTCTGCCATAAAAAATCTCCTTTCCAAATAATACTAAAATTATATCAAAATCATTTTTCTTTGTAAAACGATAATAAAAACATACTTTTTATTATTTTTAGGCGATATTGTTTTCTTTTAAAGAAATTTTGTGTTAAACTATACAAAATTAAGATTTTTGTGAGGTAACGATGAAAAAACTCAAAATCGGTTTATTTATAGATACTTGGTACCCTATGGTTGACGGCGTAATTGTTGTTGTTGATAATTATGCAAGACGCCTTTCTAAATTTTGTGATGTTACAGTTTTTACTGTTGATACAGGTAAAGACACAAAAGAATATCCTTATAAAGTTGTTAAAACAAAAAGCGTTCAACTTTTTAAACTTGCATATAAAATTCCTTATGCCACAAGAAAATTTAAAAAGGAACTTGATAAGTACGATTTAGATATTGTACATATCCACTCTCCTTTTGCAGTTGGTAAAGCTGCTGTAAAATATGCAAAGAAGAAAGGTATTCCTGTAATCTCAACTTTACACTCTCAATTCAAACTTGACTTCAAAAGATCAGCGCGCTTTAATTTTATCGTAAATATAATGATGCGACATATCCTAAAAGTTTTTGCAAAGTGCGACAGGAACTATGCTGTAAACGACAAAATTGCTGAAATATTTAAGGACTATGGCCTAAAAGAATTGCCAGGGGTACAAAGAAACGGTACAGATATGTTGCCCGTTGAAAACCCAAAAGAAGCCATCAAAATGGTCAACGAAAAATATGCTTTGGATAAAGACACCACAGTTTTGCTTTTTGTTGGCAGGATCACAAGATTAAAAAATGTCTACTTTATTGTTGAAGCATTGTCAAAATTAAAGGACAAAAATTTCAAAATGTTCTTTGTTGGCGAAGGTAACGACGCAACTGAAGTTAGACATCTTGCAAAGAAATATGGTCTTAAAGATAATGTAATCTTAACAGGTAAAATTATGGATAGAGAACTTTTAAAAGCACTCTACCTAAGGGCAAAACTTTTCTTGTTCCCATCAAAGTATGACGCAAGTTCTCTTGTACAAATCGAAGCAGCATCTCAAAAAACACCTACTATCTTTCTTGAAGGTACAGCAACAAGTGCAACCGTTACAAACAACGTAAATGGTTTTATTTGTGAAGACAGTGTTGAAAAGTTTGCTGAAAAAATCGAAGAAGTCCTTGCTAACAAAGAGTTGTATGAAGAAGTCAGCGAAAACGCATCAAAACAACTTTATGTTTCTTGGGACGATTGCGTAAAAGAAATTTGCGAAAAATATGAGTATCATATTAAAGAAAACGAAAAGAAAAAAACAGAACAACAATAAACAAAAAACCTATACGCTAAGTATAGGTTTTATTTTTTAACTCCATAAGTTTTTGGTGTATATTCCCTTATTTACCATATCTTCAATGGCAGTCTTTACAGTTTCGACATCGTCTTTATATGTAAGGCCATACCACTCTGCTGTGGTTGATAAAACATCAACTGTTGCAAACTTTTTGTCTATCAAATTTGTAACAACTGTTGGAAGGCAAAATTCACAAGTTGACAAATCGTCTTTGTTTTTTTCTAAAAATTCAAAAAAGTCTTTCTCAAGGGCATCAAGAAAATCTTTTGTAAAAACAAATAAATTCATCGAAACACATCTATCATTTAAAATTGGTTTTCCAACACCTTCTCTTATATCAATTGGGGTAGAAAACAAAGTGCCATCTTCTTTTCTTTCGATAATAGATTCGATAATGTTTATAAGCGTGTTGCCGTCAGTTTTGCAAACTCCCCTTTTTGCTTTTGCGCTGTTTCCTATAACATTTTCTGCCTTGTAACCCACAAGAGAATATTTATCTCCTTTTTTGTTTTGTTTTAAAAACTTTGCAGCAACAACAAAAGAATCTCTTCCGTAAAAATCATCTGCATTTATTACAGCAAAATCGCCTGTAATTTTTTCTTTTGCACAAAGAATTGCGTGCCCCGTGCCGAAAGGTTTTACCCTTTCTTTTGGCACAAAATATCTATCTGGAATGTTCTTGTTGTCTTGGAAAACGTAATCAACTTTTACAAACTTTTCAATGCGATTGCCAATGCTTGACTTAAAGTCGTCTAACAATTCTTCTTTTATAATAAAAACAATATGGTCAAACCCGGCCTTAACAGCGTCAAAGATTGAATAGTCTATAATAAAGTTATTATTGTCATCAATAGATTGTAATTGTTTTAAGCCACCAAACCTACTGCCGATACCAGCGGCCATAATAACTAAATCCATATATACCCCTTGATTTTTTTACTATAATATACAAAACAAATAAAAAAGTTGCAAACGATTTTAACTTTAATAATCTAAAAGTTTGGACTTTTAAAAACCTTATGCTAAAATGTCTCATATTGATTTAAAAGGACAAGAGATGAAAAAGAAGGTTATAATCTTTGACTTTGATGGCACTTTTTATTCTGGCGAGCAAGCTTTTTTAAAACTTGAAAATTTTATAAAAGAAAATAGAAGAAAGTTTATGCCACGCCTAAGAGAAGAAGAATATAAAAAAATCGTAAACGAAAATCCTCTATGGGAAAAAGAATATAATGGGTCGGAAATCGTCGACCTTATGTACGACCTAAAAGAAAAATATCCACAGTTTGATATATCCGTAAAAGATTTTTGGAATTGGCAAAACTCAACGCCCGACCCCTTAGTTATCGATAAAAACCTTTTAGTTGATAACAATTATCTAAACGACATATGTCAAAAATACCCGGTATATATCGTTAGCAACTCATCTCCGACTCATATATATTATTATATGGAAATGTTCGGTATTGATAAAAATTGGTTTAAGGAAATCATAAGCAATCGCTTTACGGCAAAAGACAGAACAAAAAAGCATTACTATAAAAGAATTTTAGAAAAAGAAAATTGCAAACCACAAAACGCAATTGTACTTGGGGATAGTGACAAAAACGACCTAGAACCTGCAAGAAAACTAAACATAAACACTTGCCTTATAACCGACTCCCGAACAATCCCTGAAAAACTAGACCCATTTTTAAATAAATAAAAAACACACCAACTAAGGTGTGTTTTATTTTTTTATTAAGCAAAGTTGTCTGGGGTTTTGATTTTTCCACAAGTTAACTTTCCTTCTGGACATCTACCTTCGACTAAGCAACTTGGTCCAAAATTTGAGAAAATTTTTGGATATTTTGTTTTTAAGAGTTTTAGCATATTGATTGCGATTTCTCTAATTTCCCATTGTGCCCTATCACATGTTCTAAGTTTAAAGAACCATAAAAGTTCTCTTGCGTTCATTGTTGTCATAACATCGATTGTTCTGCCACTGACATATAGATATGAAAGTGTTTCTGCACCGAGATTTGATAAATCTTCGATTGTTTTTGAAGCCATATTTACAGTGTCTTTGTAAATCTTTAGATATTCTTCATTTGCCTTAATGTTTGGGGCAATTTTATATCTATTGTTGTTTATAATTGTGTTAAGGTTTGGAATAATATGTGAGTGCATTCTGTGACGTGTAAAGTGTGTAAGGCTTGCAAGTGTAATGTCTTTGATTTTAAATGTAAAATTGATTTGTTCTAAAACTCTTGCGAGTTTTCCGTCTGTAATCAAAGTTTTTACATCAAAATTATCAATTCCTTCGACCTTCATTGCCTCTTTTAAAACCTTATCGATATCTGCAGTAGAAGTGATAAGTTCGACTTCACTTTCAGCAAAAGTAACAGGTCCTTGTTTTACAGGAACGCTTGCAGGAGTTTGATATCTTTCGTACTTTGCTTGTTCCTTTTCGACAATGCCTGGATAGATTTCTTCAAATTGATTTTTAAGTTGTGTGCCAAGTTCGACAAGTTCTGGATAAACTTTTCCTCTGCCATAAATCATTGTGCAAATAATGTGTAAAAGTTCTCTTGCATTGCAAGTACACAAAATATTACTCTTAAAATTATATGGAAGCAAGAATCTTGCATCTTCTTTAATTAAACCTAGAGTCATAAGTTCATTATATTTTGTAAATAATTCTCTTGTTGTGTTTTCAAAAGTTTCTCTGTCTTTTTTATTTTCAATGTTTGGCATATAATAACCAGCATTTGAAAAGTCAACATATCTTCTTGACTTTATTGTAAAAGATGTTAGTCTAAATTCGATTAAGAATTGTTCAACAATAACTGAAACATTGTTAAAAGCAACGTTGAAACAATGATGCTCAATAATTGTTTTATGTCCTGAATTTAAAACCTTTCCAATAAGCTTAACGTTTACTTCGTTGCTTTCTTGAGATTTGTTGAAAACACTAAAAGCAGTGCCTTCTGTTGTTGAAATTCTAGCTGCTGCAGAACATACTTGAACACCCAAATCTGATTGTCCAATTATTTTTGCACAAGATTCATTTTCGTTTATCATAAATAATTCTCCTATGTTTTTCTCTCTATGAGTGTAGCATACAAAACCCATTTTTCAAACAAAAAGTTGGCAAATTTTTAAAATGAATAATTATTAGTTTTTATAAATAAAAATACCTTAAGTTGTATCTTAAGGTATTTGCTTTTTAGACTGATTTTCCCATATTGTAGGCTTGTTTTAAATATTCCGCATTCTTCTCGGCTTCGCCAAGTTCTGATAATCCTACACCATAAATTATGCCTTTTTCTTCGCAGTTTTCAAGGCAATCTCTAGTACAACCACGAATTGCGTTTACTGTGTTTTCCATTATTTCTTTGTCGCTATCCCATTGAGATAAAATCATATAAATATCTGTTCTTATCTCTTCGTAAACAGGAACAAGTCTATCGATAAAGACTTTAAGCTGACCACTCATAGAATAGAAATATACAGGTGTTGCAAGCACTAAAACATCACTTGCTAAAATCTTATTTACAATTTCATCCATACCATCATTGTGTATACATTTGCCTATTTTTTTACAGGCATAGCAACCTTTACAATAATTTAGGTCATAATCTCTTAAGTTTATAAAGTAAACTTGATTGCCTGCATCAGTTGCGCCCTTTGCAAACTCTTTTGCAAGAACTTCGGAATTACCATTTACCCTTGGTGTTGATGAAATAATTACAACTTTTTTCATTTGTTTTCCCCCTTATCTTTGAATGCTTGCGTTACCATTTGTTTTTATAAACTCTTCAACTTCGCTTTCAGAAAGAGTTGACACATCACCATATAATGTATGCTCTAAAATAGAAGTTGCAAGACCAAACTTTAAGGCATACTCAATGTTTTTATAGTCTTTAATAAGTCCGTGAATTACGCCTGAAGCAAAAGCGTCGCCACCACCGATTCTATCATAAATAGAAAATCTAATAGGCCCTTCGCTTTTGTACTCATCATTTCTTCCTACACAGTAAGATGAAAGTGAGTTGTCACTTGCAGTATGCACAACCCTGTCTGTACCAAAAATATAACTTATCTTTGTTTGT
The DNA here is from genome assembly GCA_045538175.1 of Clostridia bacterium. Taxonomy (GTDB): domain Bacteria; phylum Bacillota; class Clostridia; order Christensenellales; family UBA1242; genus JAZSQZ01. The sequence continues at coordinate 58,851 of JAZSQZ010000044.1, read as the reverse complement.
GTTAAAAGTTTTTTTGATAACTCAATTTTCTTTGTGATGATATCTTCGCAAGCATTATCCAAACTTACTTCTAAAATTTCTTGAATGTCAAAATGATTTGCAAACAATACATCAACATAAGGTATAACCTTTTTAAAGTAAGGTCTTGCTTCTTCGATAGAATTCCAAAGTTTTGACCTATAGTTAAAGTCAAACGAAACTTTTACATTATATTTTTCAGCATATTCTAAGCACTTAAAAGCAACGTTTCTTACGTGATTACCAAGGGCTAAAGTTATGCCTGATAAGTGAAACCAAGTTGCGTTTGCAAAAACTTTGTCATAATCAATTTCGTCAGGTTCAATTGTTGTAACAGAAGAATATCTACGATTATATAAAACCTTTGACGGTCTACCACCAAAACCTGTTTCAACAAAATACATACCAAGGTTAGAGCCACCCCTAACGATATTGTCAGTTTCTACCCCGTGACTTTTTAAATGTTTTATTGCAGAATCTCCAAGTTGATTGTCAGGAAGTTTTGTGACAAATTCTGTATTGTGTCCTAGGTGTGATAAGGACACCAAAACATTTGCTTCTCCCCCACCATAGTTTGCAATAAAGTTTCTTGCTTGTGCAATTGTCGTATAATCTGGTGGAGTAAGTCGTAACATTATCTCCCCAAAAGCAACAATCTTTTCTGTTTTTGCCATTTTTGTTTCCCCTTAAAAATGTTTTTAATCTTTTTTATATGTAAAGTTTGTTTTGTTGTTGTATTTTTCGCCGTTTAGATAATTTACAAGATTTCCCTTTGAAACAAAAAAGTTATCAAGTGGTAATTCTTTTTCGCTAAACCATCTTAAATCATCACACTTGTTTGGCTCTTTGTTTTGAATTTCCCCTGTCCACTTTTCAACAACAAAACCGTGATGGTCAAAATGAACTTTCTCAGTTGCTATGCATTGAAAAAAGTTGTTCCACTTTATATCTTCAATATTAACTTCAATTCCTATCTCTTCAAACAGTTCTCTTTTTAGGGTTTCTTCCATTGTCTCGCCCACTGCTTGCGTGCCACCTACAAGTCCCCATTGTCCACCACCTGACTTATGTTTTGCTCTTAAACCTAACAAGAAAAACTTTTCGCCATTTTCAACTTTTATAATTATCGCATTGCAAGCGTTTGTCCTTTCGTCTTTTGTAACTGTTGTTACATTTAGATTGTTTTGTTTGCCGTAATCCATATTTTTCTCCTTAATTTCATTTTACAATAAAACACATATAAAGGCAATTTATTAAACAAAAAAAGCAGTCTTAACAACTGCTTTTTGTTATTCAATCTCTATGTCTAAAATCTTAAAACGATAACATATGTCTTCGTGAGAATTTCCGTTAAATACTTGTACCCCCAACTCAAAGTTAACTGTGCCTTCTTCAAATGTAATATCTGTGCTAAGCCAATACATTTTCTCAAAGCACTCAAAATCATAAACAAACTCATTACAAGCATTTGAAGTTTTGGTTTTTATTTTTACCACACAAGTGTTTCCAACATCAAGACACCCAAGCATACCGGTTGTGCCAAGTTTAATATTTAGCCCATCACCTACATAGTCAACACCAATTACCCTTGCATCGTGACACCCATCACAACAAAAATATCTTATACCTTTTGAATTTTCAACAAACTTTAAAATCCATTCAGGCACAGTATCTTTTAACTCATAATATAGGTTTTTTAACCCTTCCCAATCTTTATTCTGATAAAGTCTATATGCTTTATCATCAAAGAACCTTAATTGATGATGAGCAGCATAATACCCACCATTTAAAATGTCATACACATGAATTAATGTCGCTAAATTTTTATCAATCAAAACTTTCATATTTTTATTATAGCACAAATATCAAAAATAAAAAATGTTTTATACTATTTCTATTTTGTAACATTTAATAATAGTATCATAGACAAGACAAACATCAAAATGTGTGCTATAATAGTTTATGTTTAAGGAGGAATTATGGAAATCGAAAACGGAAAACTAAGTATTGAAAGTATATTTGAAGAAGGTAGACGATTTGAAATTCCAGACTATCAGAGAAGTTACGCTTGGTCAGAAAAACAATTGAAAGATTTTTTAAATGATTTCAGTGCCGCTGAAAACCATAAAAAATATTATTATGGAACTATTCTTTTGCAAAAAAAAGAAGGTTTACCTACCGAAACATATGAAATTGTAGATGGACAACAGAGAATAACAACTCTTGTAATTTTTATATATTGTTTAATAAATAAAATGAAACAAGAAAAAATAGGGAGTACAACTATTGAATCTTTATCAAAAAAATACATATGCGATCATAACAACAACCCTATACTCAAACTTCAAAAACAAGATAATAACTTTTTCAAATCATATATACTATCAGAAAGTAACGATCCTTCTATTGCAACACCAGCACAAAAAAATCTCTTAGAAGCAAAAAATTTTTTTATTAGAAATTTAGAAAATTGCACAAAAGAAGATTTAGAAGGATACATGGAAAGAATTAGTTCAGCAAATTGTCTTATTTATAGCGTATCTGATAGAGGCGAAGCTGCAATGATTTTTGAGACAACAAATGATAGAGGCAAATTATTAACAAACTTGGAAAAAACTAAAAGTTTTTTGATGTATAAAGTTTCCACAGTCCTAACAAATTATGACTCCACATTAGATACTATACAAGAAATCTTTAATGAAATTTTTATAAAGTATGAAAATCTTAGAGAAAAAGAAAAATTTAATATAAGTGAAAGTTCAATTCAACAATATTCTTTTATTGCGTTTGAAGGATGGAAAAATAAAAAAATAAGTGGCCAAAAAAGCTACAAAGCCTATCAACATTATCTTGAAGAATTAAAAGAAAAAGTTAATAAAATGATATTAGATATAAACTTAGCAGTAGATGAAAAAGAAAAAAATATAAAAAGCAACGAACTCAACGAATACATAAATAATTATATACATAACTTACAGAACTCATTTACTGCTATAGAACACATGTTTAATAATAGATATAAAGAATTCTTTAAACTCTTAGCATTAGATAGAATGGCTTCTATTTATCCACTATTAATAAAAGCACACTACTCTGACGAAACCCCAAATAAAGGAAATTTCTGTGAGTTGTGCCACTTGTGTGAAATCTTCTGCTTTAGGGGTTTAACCATAATGAAATACCTATCAAATAAATATCAAGATAAATTCTTCAGCATGGCGAGAGATTTTAAAGGAGATTTCAAGAATTTGTTTAAAGAAATTAAAACATTAATAATTTCTCTAGGCGATAATAAAAAATTTCTTAAAAAGTTAGAGAATGAGGAGTTTTTTAAAGAATATTCATCACAAGATAGAAACTATTTCTTTTGGTCTTACGAGAATTATTTAAGAAACCAAAAAGGCAAAAATTATCCCAATTTGACTTTTGAACATCTATGGGAAAAAGATACAAAAAAGAAATTAACCATTGAGCACATAATTGCTCAAGCAAACGAAAAAGACAAGTTTCGTATTTTAAAAGATGACAAATTTGTAAAAATAGGACAAAGAAAGAAATTTGATAAAGAGTACCTACATTCTATCGGGAATCTAACAATTGATCCTAAATCAGCAAATTCTGCAAAAGGGAAAAACGATTTTGAAGATAAAAATAGTGAGTTCTTTAAATATGCCCCGTTGATGAGTCAACTTGAGCTAGATAATTTCTTGGAGAATAAAAAGTGGACACTAAACTCAATAATAAAAAGAAAAAATAAACTGCTTGATTTTGCAAAAAACACTTGGTGTTTTAATGAAGAAGAAGTAACTCCTATTATAGTTGATGAAAGTAACGATGACTTAGAAGACACAAATGAAATAGAATAAAAAAGACGGCTAAAAGTCGTCTTTTTGTTTTGGCGTTCCCGGGCTGACTCGAACAGCCGACAATCCCTTAGGAGGGGACCGTAATATCCACTTTACTACGGGAACATATTGTGGGTGTTTTTAATTTTTTGTGTTTTTGACTTAGGCATTATAGCACAAATAAATTTTAATTGCAATCACTTAAATTGATAAAATCAACTTTGCATATTAAAAATTTTTTATACCATACTAATGTTGAAAATTTATAAAAAAAATTTAAAAATTATCATAAATTTGGGCAACTTTCTATTGATAAATATTTTGTTTTGTGTTAAGATATTCCGGTGCGAAAAAAGTCGATTTCGCATCAAAAAAATATATCTAAAATTTAGGGAAATTCTATGGGAAAGATTCATTCGATAGAAACTTTCGGAACCGTTGATGGCCCCGGGATTCGCTTTGTAATTTTTGTGCAGGGCTGTCCTATGAGATGCTTGTTTTGTCACAATCCTGACACTTGGCTTTTGAACTTTGGCAAAGAAACAAGCATTGAAGAATTGATGTTTGAGATTAAAAAATACAAACATTATTATGGTACAACAGGCGGTGTTACAGTTTCTGGTGGAGAGCCATTGATGCAAATTGAGTTTGTAACAAAACTTTTCCGTGCATTAAAGGAAGAAAACATACATACTTGTCTTGACACATCGGGCGTCACATATACAGACACGATAGAAACCAAGAAAAAGTTTGATGAACTTATGCAAGTTACGGATCTTGTTATGCTTGACATAAAGCACATAACAAGCGAAAATCACCAAAAACTTACAGGGCATCCAAACGCAAATATCTTAAAGTTTGCAAGATACTTAGACGAAATCAAAAAACCTGTATGGATAAGACACGTTTTGATTCCTACAATAAATGATGATGAAGAATCTTTAAAGAGTTTAAGAAAATTTATTGATACGCTTAACAATGTAGAGAACATAGAAATTTTACCATATCATACTTATGGTGTAGAAAAATACAAAAAGTTAGGTATAGACTATAAACTTAAAGGCATAGAGCCACCAACAAAAGAACAGGTGGAACTTGCAAATAAAATATTAAAAGGGTAAAAAATTATGAGAGAAGAATGGATTGATTTTAAAGAAGGCAGTTGGTGTGAAGAAATCAACGTTAGAGATTTCATATTGAATAACTACACAGTTTACGAAGGTGACGACAATTTTCTTTGCGAACCAACAGAAGCAACAAAAAAACTTGTTGAACAAGTAAACGAATTAAACCAACAAGAAAGAGAAAAAGGTGGCGTTTTAGATGCTGACACATCTATCGTATCAACAATCACAAGCCACGGACCTGGTTACTTAAACAAAGACTTAGAAAAGATTGTTGGCGTACAAACAGACAAACCTTTTAAAAGAGGCTTATACACATTTGGTGGTATCCGTTCTAGCGAAAGTGCACTTACTTCCTACGGATACGAAATTGACCCAACTGTAAGAGAAACTTTCACAAAATATCGTAAAACTCACAACCAAGGTGTTTTTGATGTTTACACAGAAGAAATGAGAAAAGCAAGACACGTTGGTATCATCACTGGTCTTCCAGATGCTTATGGCAGAGGAAGAATTATTGGTGACTATCGTAGAGTTGCTCTTTACGGTGTTAATAGACTTATCGAAGACAAAAAGGCTTTCTTAAAATCTGAAGTTACTAACTTTAGCGAAGAAACAATTAGAACAAGAGAAGAAACAAGCGACCAAATCAAAGCTTTAAACGACCTTAAAACAATGGCTGCAAGTTATGGTTTTGATATTTCTGGACCTGCAAAAAATGCACAAGAAGCAGTTCAATTTTTATACTTTGGTTACCTTGGTGCAGTTAAAGATCAAAACGGTGCTGCAATGTCTATCGGTAGAAACAGCACATTCCTTGATATTTATATCGAAAGGGACTTAAAAAATGGTACTTTAACAGAAGAACAAGCACAAGAACTTATCGACCATTTTGTTATGAAACTTAGAATTGTAAAATTTATGAGAACACCAGAATACAACAAGTTGTTCTCAGGCGACCCAACTTGGGTTACAGAAGCAATCGGTGGTATGGCACTTGATGGCAGACCACTTGTAACAAAAACTGCTTTTAGAATTTTACATACTCTTGACAACCTTGGCCACTCACCTGAACCAAACCTTACAATTCTTTGGTCACAACAACTTCCAGAAAAATTCAAGAGATATTGCGCAAAGATGTCAATCAAAACTTGTGCAATTCAATATGAAAATGATGACCTTATGAGAGAATTTATGGGCGACGATTATGCAATCGCTTGCTGCGTAAGTTGTATGAGAGTTGGTAAAGATATGCAATTCTTTGGTGCTAGAGCAAACCTTGCAAAATGCTTGCTTTACGCTATCAATGGTGGTGTTGACGAAAAAACAAAAGACCAAGTATCACCTAAGTTTGAAGCAATCACAAGCGAATATCTTGACTACGACGAAGTTATGCAAAAATTCGATCAAATGATGGATTGGCTTGTTAAACTTTATGTTGACACACTCAACTGTATCCACTATATGCACGATAAATATTGCTACGAAGCATTAGAAATGGCTTTACACGACAACAAAGTACACAGATTCTTCGCAACAGGTATTGCAGGACTTTCTTGTGCAACAGATAGTTTATCAGCAATTAAATATGCAAAAGTTAAAACTGTAAGAGACGAAGATGGTATGGTTGTTGATTACGAAATCACAGGCGACTATCCAAAATATGGTAACAACGATGACAGAGTTGACGAAATCGCTGTTGACATTGTTAACAGATTTATGAACAAAGTTAGAAGCCACAAAACTTATAGAAATGCAGAAGCAACAACAAGTATCTTAACAATCACATCAAATGTTGTTTATGGCAAAAAGACAGGTTCTACCCCTGATGGAAGAAAAGCTGGCGAACCACTAGCACCTGGCGCTAACCCTATGGCAGGTAGAGATACAAGTGGCGCACTTGCTTCTCTTGAATCAGTTGCAAAATTAAAATACGAAAACGCAAGAGACGGAATTTCTAACACATTCTCAATTGTTCCTTCATCTCTTGGAAAAGACTTAGACGGACAAATCACTAACCTTGCAAATCTTCTTGATGGTTATATGAGAAGTAGAGGTCACCACTTAAACGTTAACGTATTCAGCAGAGAAACTTTAATTGATGCACAAAACCACCCAGAAAAATATCCACAACTTACAATTCGTGTATCAGGTTACGCTGTTAACTTTGTTAAACTTACAAAAGAACAACAAGACGACGTTATCGCAAGAACAATCCACGAAAAATTCTAATAAACAAAAAAGAGACCTTAAACAGTCTCTTTTTCTTTTTTAATTTTATATTTATTTGTTATTTTTTTAATAACCATAACAGTTAGAACATATAATGCAATTATGAGTATGGTATAAATAAATGCTGTAACACTATAAACCCAAGTATAAGCAAAATTGTAACTTGTTGCCATTCGCCTAAAACCTCTTGTAAAAATATAATGTGTGCCTAAAATTAAAATGGTTGGTTTACTTACACGCTCAAAGAATTTTGTAAGCTTTGAGATGCCATAGCAAATTATAAAATACCAAGCAGAACCAAACAATCCAGACAAACAGAAATGCCAATAATTACCAATGGTCATATAATATATAGATGCTTTTGGATTTAAAACTACTCCAAAAAGAAACCACAATCCTACCGAAACAACAAATGCTATTATCAAAAAGATATTCATTGTTTTTATATTATTTTTTAAAACATCTATAAGTTCACGAAGTAAAATTCCCAAAACCAAAAATGCAAGACATATAAGCATTTTGTTTAAACCAAACGGCAAGAAAATATCAAACCTATAAACTAAAAATCCAGCAACTATAAATACAAAAAAGTAAAGTGCTTTTATATAAACATTTTTATCTTTAATCTTAAGTAATCTTTCAATAACAACTGTTTCAAACATTACAATTAAAAACCACAATGGGTCATTGTATGCAACCAAACCCTCCCAAAAGAAAATTCTTTTTAAAATTTTTATTGTTGAAAAAGTTTTTAGACTTAAAAAATAAAGTGGAAGTGTTATTATAGTACAAACAATAGCAGGAAGTAAAAGCCTTTTAAATTTTTTCCAAACAAATTTTAAAAAGCCACCCTTTTCTTGTCTTCTTCTTATAACATACCCCGATAAAATAAAGAAAGCCAAGACATGAAAAGAATAAATCATTTGATTTAACAAAGGAAAATCACTTAAATACCAAATGTGTCCTAAAAAAACTAAAAAAATACCAAAAGCTTTTGCTGTATCAACCCAGCAACTCCTTTGATTTATTTTTTCAGTTTTAACTTCTTGCGTGTCTATGGTATTTGTAATAGTTTGTTCTCCCATTTTCACCCCTATTAACATTACCCTTTTTATTTTTTTCAGTTTAACAAAATACGACACAATCTGTCAAACTTTTTATTTTTATTATAAAAAAAGAAACTGAATCCAGTTTCTTTTTACTTGATTATTTTGTGCAGAATCTGTCAAAGAATAATTTTTTTGCTCTATCGATTGCTTCAAGAGCTTTTTCTCTGCCATTGATTTCTTGAACTTCAACATTTTTATCTTCGAGTTGTTTGTAAACTGACAAGAAGTGTTTAAGTTCGTCAAAGATATGTTTTGGTAATTCTGAAATATCATTGTAAGAATTATATTGTGGGTCACCAAAAGGAATTGCGATAACTTTTTGGTCTTCTGCATCTCTATCTCTCATTTCAATAACACCAATAGGGTAACATCTAACCAAACTCATTTTTTCGATTGGTTGAGAGCACAATACAAAAACATCAAGTGGATCGTTATCTTCGCAATATGTCCTTGGAATAAAGCCATAATTCATAGGATAGTGAGTTGCTGTATACAAAACTCTATCTAAGATAATAAGTCCTGTTTCTTTGTCTAATTCGTATTTGTTTTTGCTACCACATTCGATTTCGATACAAGCGATGAAATCTTCTGGTTGAATACGATTATCTCTAATATCTGTCCAAATATTCATAATTCTCTCCTCTAACCATAATAGTTTACTTATTTTCCCCAATTTTAGCAACTATTTTCGTTAAAAACGCCCCTTTTTTGCAAGTTTTTTTGATACAAGTATTGACATACCCCCTTTTTTTTGTTAGAATATACACATAATTAGAGGTAATATAATTATGAAAACAACCAATTTTGTATTAAACAACAGGTGCAGGAACTAAGAACACTCACAAAGGTGAGTGAGTTTTTACTTGCGCCGATTAGTTTAAACAAAATTGTAACTATATCTTAAGGAAGGTTAGACTAACGGCAAAAGGGCTGTTAGTTTTTTTATACCAAAATTAAGAAAGGATTTTTAAAATGGGACATTTAATTGATCATATAAATTACGAAAGTGGAAAAATGAATATTCACCTATCAAACGGTGGACATATTCAAGCATTAGACGCATCACATATTGATAGCGTTGTTGAACTTTATCGTATGGTTTACGAAAAGTTGAAAGCTGAGAAGAACGAAAAGTTTATTCACCCTGTTGCTCGTGAAGAAGTTGAAGAACTTATCACTTCTCCAGATTCAGCAGTTGTTGGATACTTTAAAGATAAAGACCAACTTGTTGGAGTTGCATACACAAAACCATCAGAACCTGATTCAAAATACTTCCGTACACCAAGTTACGACGAAGGCAAAACTTCATACATCTTGGGTGGACTTGCTGTTGACCCTGATTGCCGTGGAAATGGTATCAACCCACGTATTGTTACAGCAGTTGTAAAAGGACTTAAACATTATTCAGCAGCATATCCAAATCTTCATATCGGTGGTGCTGGTTTTGAAATCAGTTGCGAAAACTTCTCTAACCTTCGTTCAACAGGTTCAGTTAAGCAAGATGATGGAACACCTACATTTAACGTTGTTGGTATTCACTACCTTGAAAACCCTGAGTCAGAAGATACTGACCTTACAATCTTAGGTTACAGTTCATTTGACACACCTGTCGAAGAAACAGAAGTACCATTTAACGTTACACTTGATGGCAATCAACAACATACATATGACACAATGATGGCAACTTTGCAAGATATAGGAAACCAAGGCGATGGAATCACACTTGTTTCAACTGAAGGTCACAGCATTGTAACTTTAAACAACAACTACAACACACCATTAGCAGATTTAGAATTTGGAAATTAAGGATAAAGAAATGGATAATAAAGTTTTATACTTTTTTGAAGAATTATCAAAAATACCTCGCCAATCAGGAAGCGAAAAGGCTGTTGCAGATTGGCTTGTTAAGTTTGCAAAAGAACATGGTTTTGAATATTATGTTGATAACTTCAACAATGTTTTAATTAAAAAAGGTTCAAACAAACACTCACCTATTATGCTTCAATCACACACTGATATGGTTTGCATAAAAGATGATGATTATGATGTTGATTTTAGCAAAGACCCTATAAAACTTATATACGAAGGCGATTATTTAAAAGCCCATAAAACTTCCCTTGGTGCAGACAATGGTTTGGGTGTTGCAATTATCTTATCCCTTCTTGATGCTGATAACGATTACGATATCGAAGCATTGTTTACAAGTGATGAAGAAGTCACAATGACAGGCGCAATCAACTTTGATTATTCAAAAATAAATTCAAAAAATGCAATAAGTTTGGACGGTTTTAGTGATGAAGAAATTATCACGGGTTGTGCAAGTATTTGCGATATGAAAATACACACAACTTTTTTAAAAACAGAAAAGCAAGTTGATGGATATACCCTTGTCATCTCTGGCCTAAAGGGTGGCCACTCAGGAAATCAAATTGATAAAAACCTTGGCAACGCAATAAAGCTTACAGCAAAGTTTTTAGAAAAATTAGATGGTTTAGAAATTCAAAGTTTTGTTGGTGGAAAACAATTTAACTTTATTCCAAACCAAACAGTTGTAAAATTTTGTTGCAAAAACAACTTTGACGAAGTTACAGAAATTTTAAACAACTTTACAATTGAACAAAAACAAATTTATCCAACACTTAAAGTTGAACTTAAACTTACAAAACTTGATAGCACAATAGGTTTTAAAGATTCACTATCTCTTGTTTCACTTATAAACAACATAAAAACAGGTGTCCTAGAGAAAAACGAATTTGGAATTTTGCTTTCACAAAATTTATCATCTGTTGACACCGATGAAAACTTAATTAAAATTAGTCATCGTGGTCACAGCATAGACCTTGAAGACGAAAACATAATCTATCTTCAAGCCTTGGCAGAAAAGTTCGGTTTTGTTTTTGAAATTTTTGACAAGCAAAAAGGTTTTAGCACAAACATAGATTCCTCACTTGTAAAAAAAGCAACAAACGGTTTTAACAAACTATATAACATAACCCCTACCGTTTGCACAAAACATATTTCCTTAGAAGGTGGAATTTTTGCAGACAATATAGCAAACCTTGAATTTATTGTTTTGTCACCAAAGATTATGGACGTACACTCAACAAGCGAAAAAGTTTATATTCCGTCAATCGTAAAAACTTATTCAATAATCACAAACATCTTAGATGAGATGTAAAAAGTTAGGGAAACCTAACTTTTTTTTATTTTCTTCTTTGTAATTAAATTGTATTTTGATATAATTAGACTATGAGAATACAAAAGAAAGAATTAAGGGAGCTTGCAAAACTTTTCTACGACCACTCTCCCCTATTTGTTGTAGGTGGATATGTTAGAAACAAACTTTTAAACCTTCCCTTAAAAGATATAGATATATGCTCGTCATGCTCACTTAAAGAAGTCGAAGAGATTTTAAAAAACTCAGAGTTTAGCCTTGTTGTAAAAAACAAAAAACTAAATACTGCAGAAATCAGATACAAAAATGAAGTGTACGAGTACAGCACTTTTCGAGAAGAAAACTACGACGAAGGTGGAAAACACAATCCAACTTATGTTAGGTTTGACACAAACATTGTCCAGGACGCCAAAAGACGTGACTTTACAATAAACTGTATTTACTATAGTTTAATCACTCACGAAGTTATCGATTTTTATGGTGGCATAAGCGACCTAAGCAAAAAACAAATTCGCACAATCGAAAACCCAGATTATGTCTTAAGGAACGATGGCGCAAGAATTTTAAGGCTTGCACGCTTTGCAAGTGAATTAAACTTTAGTGTTGAAAAGAAGACTTTGCTAAGTGCAAAAACTTATGCAAAAAATATTTCGACACAATCACAAAAAACAAAGTTAAACGAACTTACAAAAATTATCACTTGCAACAAAAAGTATAAAAACATATCTAATTTTGAAGCAGGAATAAAGTTTCTTGACAAAATTTCTGCTTGGCAATATATTTTTAATGACGATGTTTTAAAAAATATCAAATCGGTATACAAAATATTAAGTGCAACAAAAAGACAACAAACAATGGATAGTTTTATATTTGACTTATATAACTATTACAACAAAATCAAAAAAACAACGCTTAGTCAGTTTAAAGAAATTTTTATGACTGCGCTTGGCTAAAAGGAGTTTTATGGAAACTATTTTACTTGTATTATTATTGCTTATATCAATCGGCATACTTTCGCTTTTGGTTTTAAGTTTTATCAAAAGGCCTAAGGGTTTTGAAGGTATGGACGGAATAATAAATGAACTTAAAAGAGAGTTAGACAATCACGAAAAAACTTTTAAGACTTTGTTTGAAAATCAACTTTCCGTTTACAAACAATTTAACGAACTTTTATCAACAAGTGTTTCAAACTACAACAACGATATTTTAAATCGTATCAACAACGTAACAAACACTCAAGCAAACCAACTTGTAACAATTGAAAACAGGCTAAACGAAATCTTAAAAAACAACAATGAGCGCCTTGATAAAATTATCGATACAATTTCTCAAAACCTTAACAGTTTACAAGAAAACAACGAAAAGAAACTTGAACAAATGCGTCAAACCGTTGATGAAAAGTTAAGTTCTACCCTAGAAAAACGTCTTAGCGAATCTGTAAAGATTATAACAAATGGTATCGATACAGTTTCAAAAGGTTTAGGAGAGATGCAAAACATTGCTTCAGGTATGGGCGACCTTAAGAGAGTTTTAACAAATGTAAAAACTCGTGGTGGTTGGGGCGAAGTTCAACTTGGCACTTTGCTTGAACAAATTTTATCTCCAAATCAATACGCTTCTCAAGTTATGATAAAACAAAACACAACAGAGCGTGTTGACTTTGTTATCAATATGCCGGGCAAAAATAATGATACAATTATGCTCCCTATTGATGCAAAATTTCCACTTGAAGATTATTCCAGACTTTGCACTGCAAGCGAAGAAGGCAACAAAGATGAAGTAGAAATTCAAAGCAAGAATATCGAAAAGAGAATCAAAGAAGAAGCAAAGAAAATTTGCGAAAAATATATTGATGTTCCAAAAACAACAGACTTTGCTGTGCTCTACTTACCTGTTGAAGGTTTATATGCAGAAGTCACAAGAAGACCTGCACTTGTTGAAACTTTACAACAACAATATAGAATTTTGATTTGCGGACCTTCAACCCTTACAGCACTTCTAAACAGCTTACAAATGGGCTTTAAAACTCTCGCAATCGAAAAAAGGTCAAGTGAGATTTGGCAGTTACTTGGAGTTTTCAAACAAGAGTTTTCAAAATTTGTTGAACTTTTGGGTAAAACTCAAAAGAAGATTGACGAAGCATCAAATACAATTGAAGATGCGACAAAGAAAACAAAAACAATTCAAAGAAAACTTAAAGATGTTGTTGATATTGATGGACCTAAAGAAACAAATTTGCTTGAAAACTTTATAGATTCAAATGACTAACAATACAAGACAAAAGTATATATTAAACACAGTTTTCACATACTAAAACAAAAGGAAAACTGTTATGTTTAAGAAAAATATTTTTGTCTTGTTTTTTTCTGTTTTACTTATACTTTTTGGATTTTGCCTTGCAACAAACACATTTTTTAAAGAAAATCAAATTGTTGTAAACGGCATAAACTTAAGCGAAATTTCAAAAGAAGAAGCAACCGAAATTTTTGATAGATACATAGATAACTACACAAAAGAGATAACTTTAGACATAAAATATATGGATAAAGTTTGGTCGTTTAACGGAAGTAATTTTTTACCAACAAGCAAAATTCACATCGTTTTAGATGACTTGTATGCAAACAATTTTTTTGGCGACTATACAAAAAAAATCAAAGCAATAAAACAAATCAAAAAAATGGGTTTTGATAACTATATCGCACTCAACTTTACCTTTCGCGAGATTGATGAAAAAATTGATGGCATAATTTCGGAAATCGAAGAGAATCCAATAAACAGTGAAATAACTTTTAACAAAACAAATGAAACCTTCAACATAACAAAATCCAAAGTAGGAATAAAAGTTGATAGAGACAAACTTATAAACGACATAATAGAGAGTATACAAAAAACAAAAAACGCAATAGTATTTGTAAAAACAACAGAAATAAAACCCAACTACACTGAAGAAATGTTAAAAAAATGCACACAAAAGCAAGCCACTTTTTCAACAAACTTTTCTTCATCGACAGTAGAGAGAAAACACAATATAGCACTTTGTACAAAAAAACTAAACGGAAGTATGATTAGTCCTTTACAAGTTTTTAGTTTTAATGATATAATCGGAGTTAGAAGTGAAGAAAACGGTTACAAACCAGCCAAAATTATAAAAAATGGCGAATTTGTATCTGGTGTAGGTGGTGGAATCTGTCAAGTTTCCACCACTTTATATAACGCTTTGTTGCTATCAGGAATTGATGTTTTAGAAGTACACAAACATTCCCTTCCTGTAAGTTACATATCACCTTCACTTGACGCAATGGTTTCTTGGGGGTCGGCTGACCTTAAGTTTAAAAACAACACAAACCTTCCAATCTTTATATCAAGCAAGTGCGATAACGACACAATAACTTTTAGTATTTATGGAGATACAAAAGAGAAAAATGTTGTTATCAAAACCAAAAGCGAAATTGTAAATACAATAAAAAGTAGCGACGACAAAATTATAAAAGATACAGACAAGAAATACATTGACAAAATTATGTTTAAAGGCGAATTTTTAAGAGTTAAGCCTAGACGTGACGGATATGAAAGCAGGGCCTATCTTGAATATTTTATAGATGGCAAACTTTCAAACAAAAAACAAATCAGGAGCGATAGATACGAAGCACAACCAGGCATTATCTATGAAGGCACCGAGGATTTGATTGAAGGTTTTGTTATACCCGAAACTGCAAAACTTAACGAAGAAATTTTTCATCTTGAACAAAATTAAAATCAAAAAAATATAATACAAAGGAGAAAGGAAAATGGAATTAGTACTTACAGTATTGCTTTTTATAATTGGCCTTGTTGTCATTATAAAGGGTGGAGATTTTATGGTTGATTCTTCACTAAGGCTATCTAAAATCACAGGGATTTCACATATTATTATAGGAGTAACAGTTGTAAGTATATGTACCACCCTTCCGGAACTTTTGGTTAATATTATCGGCACAAGCACAGGCAAACCTGACCTTGCAGTTGGTAACGCACTTGGAAGTATCATTTGCGACTGCACACTAATTTTAGGTGTAGTATTAACTTGCAAAACATTATCAGTTTCAAGAAAAGATTTTTGGTTTAAGTCTGTTCTACTATTACTAAGCACAGTTTTACTTTTTGTTTTTGGCTTAAATCAAGAATTAGGTTTGGTCGAAGCAATCATTTTGTTCGCAATGTTTTTATTTTTCTTTAGTGTCAATGTTTTTGACGGCGTTAAAGACGCAAAACTAGAAGCAAACATAGAAGTTGGTTTACAAACAAGCAACATCGAACAACCTATAAAAGAATTTGATGACACAAAAAAAGAAGCTGTACGCTCTCTTGAAACACACTATATAAAAGATATTGTAAAACTTGTTTTGACAACAATTGTTTGTATTGCAACAATAGTACTTTCTGTAATCTATAAACAAGACGATATGATTTCTACTTTTGGGGTTGTTATACTTGGTGTAGTTTTTGTTTTATATATTGGTCAAGAAATTGTCAAAATTATGAACGAAATAAAGTATGGCGAAGTTGAAGAAGACAACACACAACTTAAAGGCGAAGCATACAAAAAATACAAACAATCACCACAATTTAAAAAAGACATTTTTAAAACAATTTTCTATTACATCTTAGGTGGTTTTGCTGTATATATCGGCGCAACACTCCTTTGCGACAATGGTCAAAAACTTGCAGTTGACTTCCTTGGAATTGACCCTATTGTTGTTGGTATTACAGTTGTGGCACTTGGCACAAGTTTACCTGAACTTGTAACAGCAATCATCAGTATAAAAAAGAATACCCCAGACCTTGCACTTGGAAATATGATAGGCGCTTCATTTATAAATGTAACATTGATTTTGGGTATGTCTGGTATCATCTCAAATGCAATTGGAAATCCACTTACATTCTCACTTGATACATTATATATTTCAATTCCACTTACAATTTTGATTTCACTTATAATTTTTGTACCTACAATCATTAAGAAAAAAACATATCGTTTACAAGGCACATCACTTCTTCTACTTTATCTATTAGATTATGTTTACCTTTTTGCAACATTTGGAAATTTACTAGGATAACAAAAAAGAAACCGTTTAAGGTTTCTTTTTTTATGATTTAAGTAATAATAATTCTTCTAGTGTTTTATCTGTTTTAAAAGATATTTCATCAACAATATTAAAAACACACCACTTACCATTTTTAATTTGAAAACATATAAAGTCGTTATCAAAAATATCAAACACAGGAATAAGTGAAAAAGACTTAAAATCAACTTGCATATCTTCACTTGCATCTATAATTTCTTGGGCTAATAGTAACCATGCATTTTTATTATCTTTATATTTATTTAAAATATCAGCATACTTTGTGTCTAAAAAGTTTTTAATATCGTCCATAACTTTCTCCTATTTTTAGTATAACATTTTTAACAAAAAATAAAAACTTAAATTAACAACAAAAAAAGAATTAGAACATTTTCTAATTCTTTAATTTTTACATAAAAATCTATGTTTTTTTGTGGATAAGTGGATAACTCTTGTGCATAAATGGTTAATTATGCAAAAAAACGATTAAAAATTCAAAATTTTTATATTTATTAACAAATATGTATAAATATAACTTTGTGGATAACTTTTAACATTTGTGTAAAAGTTTTTTAATTGTTTTTGCCACCTTTAAGTTCTTTTTCTGTGATTTCGTAAGCAAGTTTTGTTGTTTCGTCTATTTTAACTTTATCGCTAATTTCGACACCCAAAACACAATAAACTTCGCTTCCACTTGCAAGCACAGGAAGTTGTTGACGGACGCGTGAAGGAATTTTCCTGTCGATTAAGAAAGACCTTAAGGCTTTGCTTCCACCACCGTACTTTGTAAACATATCCCCTTTTCTCATTGTTCTCCAAACAGCATCTTTTGGAAGTTTTCTTGAATCAATTAGAAGTTTTGTTGGGCTGATTTTGTTATCTTTTGATTTTTTAACAACAATACTTGTTATATCTGCAAAATTCGTAACGCCTGTCTTAAATGGATATTCCCCTGCGATAACTTGTTTTTCTTTTCTAATTAAAGTTACATATTCGTATTCTTTGATTGCAATAACTGAATTTGGAAGGTTTATTCTCTTACCATTTTCGCCTTTTGCAAGTTCTTTTACCATACTTATGTGTACTCTCTCTAGGTTGTAGGCTGCGTTGATACTTTCAAATGCCTTTATAACAACTCTGTTTGTAACACTTGATTTATATAGAAAGTAAACAAAAGGAATTTTTACAACATTATCTTCAACAATCAAAGCATTAAGAGATGCTTGACTTATGATATACTCGTCATCTTCCTTACAAGCCTTACCAAAGTTTACAATGTTTTGCTCAACAGTTGGCCATCTCTTTTTGAACATAGGTATAATTTGATTGCGAATAAAATTTCTGTTAAATGCTGAATCTGCATTTGTTTCATCTTCGACGCTATCGATATCGTGAATTAGTGAATACTTAACTATATCGTCTTTTTGAACATTTAAAAATGGTCTAATATAAACACCATTTCTCATATATTCCATACCACTAGCACCTGTAAGGCCTGCACCCCTTAGGATATGTAAAAGAATTGTTTCGGCTTGGTCGCATACGTGGTGAGCAAGTGCGATTTTATCAACGATACCTTTTTTTAGCAATGCATCAAAAACACCATATCTTGCTTCTCTTGCAGCTTGCTCGATACCGATATTTTTTTCTTCTGCAATCTTGCTTGCGTCAACTGCGAATTTGTGACAATAGATTCCATTTTTCCTGCACCAATTCATAACAAACATACAGTCATCTAAAGATTGTTCTCTTAAACAATGGTCAACTGTGATTGCAACGATATCGATGTCTAATTTTTCTTTTTGTGTGTTTAAAAAGTGTAGCAAACTCATAGAGTCAACTCCACCACTTACTGCAACACCAATTGTTTCGCCCCTTTTTACAAGGTGATTGTCATTTATTGCTTTTAAAACTTGTTCTTCCATCTTTTTCCCTTAAAAAAATTTCTTACAAGATAATTATACCAAATATATAAAGATATTTCAACCCCTATAATTTTAAATAAAAAAACCTAAAGCAATTTGCTTTAGGCATAATATATTTTTAAAACAAGCGCTGTCATATCGTCTTTTGGAAAGTTTTTATCAAACTCTTTTGCTTTTTTTAGGATATTGTCTGCAAGGGTTTGTGGGTTTGTTGTCTCGTCTTTTGTTATAAATGTTTTTATGTTTTCTTCATCTCCAAAAGCGTCAACTATCCCATCACTTACAAGCACAATCATATCGCCAGAGTTTAGGGCTGTTTTTGTAATTTTTGGTTTTACTTCTTCTAAGATACCTATAGGGAGTGCACCACTTTCAACAACGGTTGTTTTGTCCGGTTGCTTTATAAATCCAACGCAAGCACCTAACTTTATCATATCAACAATGGCGCTTTTAAGGTCGACAACACAAACATCAATTGCAGAAAAAACATCATTTCTACCTAAGTTTAAAAGTTTGTTTACAGACGTTATAACAACTTGACTGTCATACCCTGCTTTGTAAAAATTTTCTATAAGACCGATGGCTGTACTACTTGTTTCAAAAGCCTTATCATCACTTCCCATACCATCGCACAAACAAACTAAATATTTATCATTATCAAGGCGTGTTAAGGAATATGTGTCGCCACTTATATCACTCTCTCCTTTTGTTTCTTGTGAGATACCAAAAGTTATATCATACTTAGGCGCTGTCTTTAAGTTTATAACAACATAATCAAGAACATCTGCTGGCATAATCTCATCTACAACAAAATTGCTTTTGCAAACCTTGTTTATAATATTTACAAGTCGCTCATCGTTTGCGTATGATTCTTTTAACATAATACTTATATTACAAGTTTGAAAATCACTATCAAAAACAATTATGTCTTGAATAATAATATTGTTATATATCAATTCTTCTTTGATTTTTTCTTCTGTTTCCGTATTAAACAATA
Source organism: Clostridia bacterium (assembly GCA_045538175.1). GTDB lineage: Bacteria > Bacillota > Clostridia > Christensenellales > UBA1242 > JAZSQZ01. The sequence continues at coordinate 39,324 of JAZSQZ010000044.1, read as the reverse complement.
TTTCTTTTCCGGTGTTTGTTGCAAGATTTTTTAAAATGTTTGACACCCCTGACAACTGCTCAGCAATCAAAAGTTTGCTTGCGTCAAGATTGTTTATCATACCACTATAATCGCTATACTGATTTAAAAGAGAGTTTGTGTTTGAAATTAAGTTGTTTAAGTTTTGACACTTACTTGTAAGATATTGTGGCAAGTCAACTAAAGACACCTTGCCTTTTTCAAAACCAACATTTGTAAGGTTTGTAAAAATTTCCTTTACCGATTCGCCAAGACGCCTAAAACATTCCTGCCTTTGTTTGCAACCTTCACAAGTTGTGCGTATGATTTCGACAGTTATCATTTTTTTTGCATCTTCTAGGGGCATATTGCCTTTTGTAAGTTTTCTAAAGGTTTTGTCTAACTCATAAAAAACATCGGCAGTTGCAAGTAATTTGTTTGATAAAATCAATTTGTTTTTTAACACCAAACTTTTACTTGCTGTTGTTGTGTTTTCTGCAAACAAAATGCTAGCACATTTTTTTATGATTCTGCTTGGAAAAAAGACATAAAAAACTCCACCCGTTACTACAGACAAAATATTTATGTAACTGTAAGAAACAAAACAGTTGAAATAAAATCCAAATAATATGTCTGCAAGAATAATAGACACAAAGGAATAAAATTTGTTTTCCTTAAAAACACTTGCGATTATCGCCATAAAAGAAAATAAGGCAATGTATGCAATATCCCCTAAGGCAAGAGATACCCCAAGTCCCATACAAACACCTACGGGAATTGCAAAATTTTTAGAATTTAAAGACAAAAACAAAATAATAATTGTTGCAAAAAGTCTTACAAAATCAATCGGCAAACTTATATTACCTAACCCTAGAAACAAAGATAAAACAAGTATTGCACCACAAACCTTTTCGTCAGTGTTGAGTTTTAAGGTAAAGTTTCTTTTTACTATAGCAGAAATAAAAATCATATTAGAAACAGTAAAAACAACACCTATTAAAGTTTCGATTAACAAAACAATAATTTCACTTCCTGTGTTGGTAAAATAAAATTGTGGCAAAACAGAAATTATGTAAAAAATTGTGGCAAGATATAGTTTTATTTTTTTATTTTTCTTTTTAAAAAACAAACACACAAGTGTTGTAAAAATGACAACAAACAAGTTGCAAATCAAGTTGTTTAATCCGAAACCTAAAACAAACCCTGAAACAAAAAATGTAAAACTTAAAAGATATATATTATAATTTAAAAAACACAATGAAGAATAAAGTCCATACTTAAAAGGACTTAATGTGTTTGCAATTTTTGAAAGAAATAATAACAAAAATAAAATTCCAAAACCAATCACCTTAAAAAACGAAACCAACAAAACTTTTGTTTTATCTTCTTTTAACACAGATACTTGCATATAACCCCCAAACAAAAATAAACTCAAAATAATTATACTTTTGATACAAAAAAACAAAAAACCACAAAGCGCAAACACTTTGTAGTTTTTGTTGGTTTTTTATTCTTATTTGTCGGTTTAGTTAAGTTTTAGTTTTTCCATTTGTTCTTTTAGTTCAACTTCGCATTTTCCAAGGTCTGGCCAAGAGTGGAAATCATCAACGGTTTTCTTTGGCAAAATATGGAAGTGCAAATGGAAAACGCTTTGCTCTGCTTCCTTTCCACTTGCGTTCATTACGTTTACACCCTTAAAGCCACAATTGTCAACATAGTGATTTGAAACCTTTCTTACGGTTTTCATAACTTTTGCCAATACTTCATCTTCACAATCCAAAACATTTACATAATGCTTTTTAGGGATAACAAGTGTGTGACCATAGCAATCATTACCGATTGATAAAAATGCAAGAGTGTCTTCATCTTCATAAATTTTATATGATGGGCACTCGCCTTTAATTATTTTACAAAAAATACAATCTTCGCTCATATTTATTCTCCTATTTTGTTTTTAATTTTGCAACCACGCGACCAAGTTTTCTAAACTCAGCGTCGCTTGTTTCGCTCTTTTTAAAGACGATTGTTTCGTCACCTTTTTTATACATTGCCTTAAACTCTTCAAAATCTATCCACTTAAGTTCGCTAACTTCGCTTTCTTGTCTTCTAAAGTTTTGAATTGCCCAATCACAATGTGTGTAATAACCTTTATAAAGTTTTGAACCTGCAGTAAGGTCAATCAAAGGTTTAAAGTCCTTTTTCTCCAACCTTAACCCGATTTCTTCTCTTGTTTCACGAATAACTGCTTCTTCATAAGTTTCGCAAGTCTGTATGTGCCCTGCACACATTGCCCACATATTTGGATTGCTACGCTTGTTTGCACTTCTTTTTTGCAACAAAATTTGACCTTTTGAGTTTATTACCCACATACCAACAAGACCATAAAACATACCTTGCTCTTTAATCTTTACAATGCCTTCGTTGCGATACAACTTTTCGCCATTTTCGCTGTAACACATTGTAAGTTCAGGAAAATCTTCAAAGTTGTCAATCTCAACATATTCACCATCTGCAATGCGTGTGATAATGTTGTTTGTGTGTTCATAGTTATAGTCTGCAATTTTCTTTTTTAAGATGTCGCCAAGAAGATTATAGTGTGGATAAATTTTATACTTAATAAATCCTAAACCTTCATAAGTTTCGTTATCTGGCATCAAATTTACTTTGCCATTTGTTTCGTAATAATACTTAAAGTTTTCTGCTAAAGCAATTGTGCCTTCGCCTTCGGTTATGATTACGCCTTGTTCTAAAAACTTTGTGAAAACTTCTCTTGTGTTTACTTCTCTAAAAGCTCTAACAAGGTCTTGAAGTTTTCCACCCATAATATATAAAACATCGTATTTTAAAACAGCGTTTATTGTCACAATATTTAAGTTTACAACATCAACTGCTGTAGCACCGATAGATAAAAGATTTGTTTTTACAACTTCTCTATTAACAAAATTGTTTGAGTTTATGTTCGCGGCATTAGCAATAACACAAACTTTTTTGCCGTTGCAGTAAGACATAAATAATTCGTCAATAACGGGCGTTCTTTTAGAAATACCGTTTGAAGTTACTATAATTTTTGCCATTTTCTCTCCAAATTGCATAAATTTATACTAATATTCTAGCATATTTATAAGATTTTTCAAAAAAAAATTGACACCTGTATTATTTTTTTGTAAAATTAAGGTAACAAATTATAAAAAGGAGTGTCGCAAATGAGTGAAGATAATGGAAGAGAAGCATTATTTAACCTTTTAGGTAAAATAATCGCTGTTGTTATGCTTGCAATCTATGCAGTAAGAATCCTTGATATTTATGTTGATATTCTCCCAGCAGAAGGCGCAATTGTAAATATCATCAATTCAATTATGGTTTATGCACCACTTGCATTAGTTGTTGCAACTTGCCTTGAAACTTCTTCAAAAGGTAGTTTCATTTTCCGTATTATTATCTTAGCTGTCTGTGCAGCAGTTATCATTTTCCAATTCTTCCCAGGTGTATGGGCAGAATTTACTGGTGCAGTAGGCCTTGTCATTAGGTAATACAAAAAAAGTCAACCTTCGGGTTGATTTTTTTTTGCACTTTTTTAAGTTTAAGTATATTAAAAAATCTAATTATATTTACTAATAAATATTAGACAAAAATCAAAATATAGATTGACAAAATCACTCAAAGGCATTAAAATAGTAGCGTTACATTAAAATATATGCACTCATAGCGCAATTGGATAGAGCGTCACGCTACGGACGTGAAGGTTTGGGGTTCGAGTCCCTATGGGTGCACCACAAAAAAGAAACCTAAGTTTAGGTTTCTTTTTTTGTTTTTATAAAATTGTACATTTTCCTTCTTCTATCATTTCAATACATCTAAAATATGTATCTGGTGCATGGTATAATACTTCGCCAACAGGTCCTGCCCCATTTGCAAAAGCCTCAACAAGTTTTCCAATAAGTGGTGTATTTGCAAGTGGAGGATTGCCTGGGTTTTCAACCCTAATTATTTTTCCAACTTGTCTAAAACTTTTCTCTGGAACTTTTATATCAATAGTTTCTCCCAAACCTTTCAATAAGTTTTTAATTGTGATTGGTAAGTTTGCAACAGGATCCCTACCATTTAAAATATTTGTGATAGTTTTATCGTAAAGACCTTGGTCGTCCCTTTCCATCTTTGCTTTTGTCCAAGTTGTAACATTATTTACAGCGTTTTCTATTCCATCAATAATATCATTTATTTTTGGAATATTCAATTTTTCAATATAAAAACCAGGTGCCGCATATGAAACACACTTTACATTTTCAATTTTAAGTGTATTACTAAAATCACTTAATTTAACATTACTTTCATATCCATTTGCATCATCTACAAGCTCTGTTCCTAAAAAGTTTGATAAGTAACCACCTAAAGAATAACCTGTGATATACAAGTGATCAATTCTGTTTATGCCATTATGGTTTCTCATTGCTTTTGCTTGTTCAACAGTCTCTAAGAGTTGTGGACAAAGCTCTTCATTTGTCATCATTGGCAAATATGTTGCAAAAGGTTCTCTTAACAAATTGTCTGTACCAGACAAAACAAAGGCGTAAGAATTTGGGTTATATTTGTTTTCCCAAACGGTACAACTAAAATCTTCTTTACCGTCATATGTATATTTGTGAATCCAACCATTTACTTTGTTGTCTTCAACCTTTGCCATCCATTTTACAACACTCCCCCAAAGATTTTGGTACGCTTCAACACCTAGGGCGAACATTGTTTCGTTAGAAATGCTGTCTTGATATTCTCTACACTCAATGTTTGCAGTATTTATTCTTGGAGTTTGAGCAGCAGAAATAGTAGATGGTGCGAATATAACAACAGCGCATAATAATAATGACCAAAATAATTTCATATCTTACATTTCTCCTTTTATTTTATGCAAAAAGTTCTACAAATACTGATGGGAAGAATGAGAAGATAATAATTGAAGCCCAAACAACAATAAAGGCAATTTTAATTAAAAGTGATTTCTTCCAAACAAGTGAAACAGAACAAACAGCACACAATGTAAGTGGACCATAATACATTAGGTTTGTGATAAGTGGCAAAACAAAGTGGTCAGCAGGAATATATCCCCAAATCATATTAGTTAGGAATAATCCATAAACAACTGTCATAACAGTTGCACATAACCCTGTTAAGAGTTTCATGGGATTTGAATTGTAATCGTCTATCATAAATATTTCTCCTTTCTACAACTCCATTATAAACAAAACTTAAAAACTTTCCAAACAAAACACTATTTTTTATAAAAATTTTGATAAAAAAGAGCACAAATGTGTGCTCTTTTTATTATTTTAAGTTTTGCAATTTGTTTAAAATGTTTTGAATCTCTTGGTCTTTGTTTTTAAACCAATTTGTTGTCCACAATCTATAGATATTCCAACCCCTAATTTCTAGGTATTGTTGTCTATAAATATCTCTTTCCCTTGTTTTCATATTGCTTCCGTATAATTTACCGTCGCACTCAATTCCAAGCAAGTACTTCCCTTCTTGGTTTTTTATTGCAAAGTCGATTTTATATCCCCCAGCACCGACTTCTCTATCAACCACAAGACCATTTTGGGTTAAAGCATTATAAACATCGTTTTCGAAATCAGTTGAAACAATATCTTCTAATATTTCTTCTTGCTTTGTGCCGATTGAAGATAAAATTCTATCAACTTCGTAAGGATTGTCTGTTGAAACAGCATAACAATATTCTAGATATTTTCTAAATAACTTTGGACCTTCGTTTTTAAGGTCGTCTGTAACAAGTTCGTGTGGAGCAAGTGATGTGATAACAAAGATTTTTCTCTTTGCTCTTGAAATTGCAACATTAAGACGATTTTCGCCACCTTGTTGATTTAACCAACCAAAGTTTCTAACAATTTTGCCTTGTTCGTTTTTGGCGTATCCTATTGAGAAGATAATACAATCTCTCTCGTCCCCTTGAACGTTTTCGATATTTTTTACAAACAAGCCTTTGTCTTCGCCATCTTCTTTTCTGTCGAACTCTTTTTTATAAAGACTTGCAAATGTTTTATCTTTTAGGCATTCGCTATCAATCTCATCTAAGATTGCATCTCTTTGGTTTGTGTTAAATGTAATAACACCTAATGTTTCGTTTTTCTTTCTAGTTTTTAAGAAGTTTTTGATTGTTTCTACAACTTTTACAGCTTCAACCTTGTTGCATCTGTTTACCCACATACCATTATCAATTTTGATAAATTCGATTGGTGGTGTAGCAGGTTTTTCAATGTTTGGCGAAACATTAAGGCGTCCTTTATAGAAGGCATAGTTTGAGAAATTGATAAGTTCTTCGTACTTTGACCTATAGTGATAATTAAGCATAACTGATGGATACTTAAATCTTGCAAGGTCAAGCAAACTTTCTTCTTCTAGGGCTGCGTTTGTTTCGAGTTCTTCTTCACTCATCTCGTCGTCTTCGTATTCTAATCTTCCAAAGCCTAAACTTGAAGGACGAAGTTGTTTGTGGTCGCCTGCAATAACAACTTTCTTTGCTCTTGCAATAGCAGGGATACCCCTTTCGATATAAATTTGTGATGCTTCATCGAATATAAGCAAATCAAAAAGGCCTTTTTCAAGTGGTAAAACTTCTGAAACAGACTCTGGTGTCATAAGCCAAACTTTTACACCTTTGAACAATTCAAAGTCGAATTTCTTTAAGAACTTTGTAATATCCCACTTTCTTGTGCTTTCAAGTTGCCTGCAAATTTCGAAATATCTCTTTGACCTTAAAAGTTCCTTTCGGTATGTAGAAACAACAACGCTTTTAAGTTTCTCTTTTGTGTATTCTTTTTTCTCATTTATGCAAGCGATAATTGAATCTCTAATATAATTAAAGTTAGAAATATTTACAAAAACATCACGGTTTTGATTTTCGAATTGCTTTGTGATACAACTTGTAATAAAGTCGAATAAGTAATCATTTTTTGCAACTGCGCTATCTTGCATATGAATTTTTGCAAGAGTTGAAACATAAAGTTTTTCATTTTCGCTAAATGAAGCACTTACAAGTTTTGTGTTTTGATAATCATCATAAAGTTTTATGCCGTCAGCAAGTTTTTGTGGATTTTTAAATATCTCTTTAAAACTTCTGCGCTTGTTAAAATATGTTTTATAAATTTGTTTTAAAGCTCTTTTTTGTTCGCCTTTTTTTGATAGACGCTTAAAGAAGCCTAGTTTTAAAAACTCTAATTGAGATGTTGCAAACTTTTCAAACTCTGCTTGAATATTGTTAAAGTCAAAAAGTGATAAATCTTTTTTGACATCTTCAAGCCAACCATAATTTTCATTTGCAATTGCAAAATCAATGCCTGCTTGCAAAATATCAATATTTTCAAACTTTTCTTTAATTTCTTTAAGTTCACTATAGCCTACACTTAACAATTTTTGATTTGTGTTTTGATAAAAAACATTTTCAAAAGGTTGTGATGTTTTAAAGGTGTTGTTTGAACTATCTTGATAAATTTGGTATATGCCAACACCATTAGTTTTAAATGTGTATAACTTGTTTGCAATCGTTTCTAAGTTTTTAATATTTGTGTCAATGTTTGTTGACAACTTTTCGTACGCTAATCTTTCAAACTTAAAAATTTTATCACAGTTAAACAAGTTGTTAAGTTGATTATAAAAACCAACTTTATCTTTAACATCGTTTAACATAATTGCAAATTTTGAAAGGTGACCCAAGCGAGAATAAATAACATCTAGCGCTGCTTTCTTTTGAGAAACCATCAAAACATTTTTACCCTTGTTTACAGCATCAGCAATTAGTGAGGTGATTGTTTGTGATTTACCTGTTCCCGGAGGGCCTTGAATAACAAGTTTATCGTTTTTATCAATTGCCATAATGGCTTGCTCTTGAGAAGAGTTAAGGTCGTTAATGTAGCTGATATTGTTTTCTTGGAAAGTGATATATGGTTCTTCAACAGTTTCGTCTTCGGTTAAATCTTCGTCGTAAACATTGATTGAATCCATATTTGAAATAAGTTCGTTTAAAGTTGTGTTGATTTCGTCGCCTTCGATAATCTTTTTAAAGTCTTTTTGAAGTGCTGTTGAGTAAAGTGAGAACTTACCTAAAACTGCACTAGACAAAACTTGAAACTCGCCGGAGTTAAACTTTGGAAACTCGTCTGCTTTGATATCGTTTAACTTTTGATTTATGTAGGAACTATCTGTTATGTTAAGCGTAATATCGTTTGTTTCGTAAAAATTTTTCATATCTTCGATGATTGTTTGTGTGTTAACTTCTTCTAAGATATGATTTGGAAGTTCCCCATTTTTGTTTAAGAATTTGTTTTGCATCAAGATTAGGTTGCTGTTGTACATAATGTCTTTTGTTTTGTCTAATCTTAAGATAACATCTTGGTCTTTTCGCTCATATGTTACAGGAAACAACATAAGTGGTGCCCTAACATTAAAGTCTTCGCCCTTAGTTTTACCCATAACAAAAGGATAGCCAATATATAAATCATACTGTCCACTTTCTCTAAACTCTTTGTTGACTTCTCTAATTAAAGGTAAGACTTTTTTAAATCTTCTTTCCTTTTCTTCAATGTCGTCAGTTGCAGCAGTTATGTTGAGTTTTGAGAGTTTGCCCATTAAAAGCCCTGCAACGGAATCATTAAATTCGTCATTATCACAAAACATATCGTAAGCATATTTGCTGTGAATTTTGCCCATATATAAAAGACGATTTTTCTTGCTTATGTTTACAAGTCTGTTTTCTAAGTTTTTAAGTGTGTTTTTGACTTCTTTTTTAAGTTCTGTAAGTTTTACGTGGCTTCTGTGATATTGATTAAGATAGACCATAAAAAAGTCGCCATATTTTTCGACAAAGGTATCTCCTATTCCACCGATACCAAGCAAGTCATCTTTTTGGCGTGGTGCTCTTGTTGCGATTTCTCTTAAAGATTCGTCACTACAGATGTTTGGCATTCTGCCGTTTGATTGAAATTTTCTTTTTAACTTTTCTCTTAGGTTAAAGAGTTTCTCGTAAAGTTCTTCTGTTTCCATTTTATCCCCTTAATAGAAAAATTATATCACACTAAAAATTTTTTGTATTGTAAAATAAAAGAGTTTTAGGAAATATTTATTTGTGCAAAGCAACAATTTATAAACTTTGACTACTTTTACTATGTGTGATACAATACTTTAAGGAGAGAAATTATGAGAAAGTTTGAGATAGTTAAAGACGAATTTTTAAAGTATGGTGTGAAAAAAGAAGAACTAAAGAAACCTTATAGGGCAACAAAATATGCAGTCTGTTATGACTGCTTTTCACCTATTGATATTGACATTGAAGCACAATCAACCGAACTTGTTTTTATAAATTTTAAAGCATATTGCAACCACGACGAAGGATATATTCTTGCTTCAACAAGTGGTTTGGGCAAAAAAGGAATTATTCTTGCAAATGGTATCGGCATAATTGAAAGCGATTATGCAGATAATGAGAGCAACGACGGAAACATTGGATTTTTGCTTCATAACCTAAACAAAACAACTTATCACATAAAGAAAGGAGATAAAATCGGTCAAATCTTCTTCTTTAAATTCTTGACCGTAGATGATGATGTTGAATCAACCGTCGTTAGAAAAGGGGGTTTTGGTTCAACAAATCCACAAAATTAAGGAGAAACTAAAATGGAAATTGTTGTTCCAAATAAAAACGACTGGGAAAAGGTCAACAACCTTGCCGTACAAGTGCACGAACTTCACGTCGGTTGGAGACCTGACATATTTGTTTCCAGCGAAATTGTAATAGATAAAGAAAGATTTTTTAACTTAATTGAAAACACACAAATTTTTGTTGCAAAAGAAAATGAAGAAATTGTAGGATACATAACATTTGATATTAAAGAAAAAGCAAACCCTATTATGCGATTTAGAAAACAATTATCAATTGACGCTATGTGTGTTGACAAAACCGTTAGGCATAAAGGAATCGGCACAAAACTTTTAGAGTTTGTAAAAGAGTATGCCTTAAAAAACAACTGCACTGACCTATACTTAACTGTAAATGAAGAAAACATACCTGGCATAAAAACTTACGAAAAATTTGGGTTTAGACTAAAAAACATAGCATACTCAATGCAAATAAATAATAAAGATGAATAAAAAAAGATAAGTGAAATCACTTATCTTTTTTGTTTTTATATTGATTGATTAAATAAAACTGTAATTTCTGGGAGAACGTAATCTGGAATATCCTTTTCAACAGCATTCCATTCAGTTTCATCCCCTTCAAAACAAACAACTATTCCAGTTCCACTAACATTATATGCAGTAATTTTTATGTAGTCAATATTCTCTCCAATTTTTATCTTTTTAATTCCGGAAGCACCCTCAATTGTCAATCTTTCAACATTATTATTAGTGTTTACTTCTTCCCAATACCAACCACCTAATTTCTCTATTTTTAAATCATTAATAGTCGTATTTACTTCAAATTTATCAATGCGTAAATCCAGTCTTAAATTATTAACTAAAGCATTAATAGAAACTTTTTCTATTGATGTACCTCCTTCCCAATCTGTAATACTAAAACTATCCATACTTGAATCTATAGAAAGGTGTGATATTAAATTATCAATTGATTCAATGCCTTCTATAATAATTAATTGTTGTATTTTGTTTTTTATTGACACATTATTTATAACCTTGGTAGAGTGCAACTCGAAACTATCTGCTGGAAAAGAAATTTCCAATTCATCAATAGAACCATAATTATCAAAATAAAAATTGTTAATTTTTTCACCAGAAATTTCTAATTTTTCAACATTGACATTAAAATAAAAATTTTCTGTTTTATTGATGTTTTTTGTGTCTATATAAATACTTTCATATTTTGTATTGCCATTTATACTTTGCAATTCTACTTTAATACCATTAATATACTCTGGTACAATAAAATCATTACCGCTGTTTGGTTTTACATTATATAACCTTGTAATTTTGTTATTTTCGATATTATAATATCCACCTGAATAAACACCACACACATTGCCAGGATTTATCCCACCCCACATTTCCACATAAATAGTATAAGTCACGCTAGTTAAAATCATAAACAAAAGTGCCATACTCATACAAATTGATGATAAAACTATTCTTATAACCGATTGACAAATTTTTGTTTTACCTTTATACACCAAAACAAATACAAAACATACTATCCACAACAAACCAAGTGTTAGGAATATCCAAAAATTACAATATTGCAAAAATGGAAATTTTTGAGTAAAAGAAATTCCTATCATGACAAGAGGCAAAACAAAACATAAAATTTCCATAGTTAAAAATAAAGCATATTTTAATTTGTTTTCTTTAAGTTTTGAAATTTGTTTTTTATGGTGTTCTTTTTTTGCTTGTTTTTGAACTCTTTTAAATTCAACAATATTTTCAAAGTCATTGAAAGTTTTTATAACATCTTTTGTGTCTTTTGGTTTTAAAAGTTTTGTGATGCCATCGGTAACTGTGATTGCATAACCTATTTTTGAAGCATCAACGCCTTGGACAAATTTGTTGTTGACTTTTGGCATATCGTATGGCGACATATCTTTAAAGACAGGTATAAAAGATTGTGAAGAAATTTCGCCATTGTTTTCGTTTTTGATTCTATCAACAAATCTTGTCCACTCGTTTTTTACCCAAACAGAATTTACATATTCTTTTTTTGTGCCGACAAGGACAAATATTTTAGAAGTTTGTATTGCTTTAAAAATGATAGGTTCGTAATCACTACCTAACCTATCTTCTAAAGTTTTTTCTGCTAAGAACACTTTATAATTCTTTTCGGTAAGTTTATCGTATATGTTTCTTGCGATAACACTGTCTTCAGTTTTCTCGCCGTTTTCATCAGTTGCTTTGTATGAGATAAATACATCAAAATCTTCTTCTTTTTCTAACTGTTTTGCAATTGCTTTTTGAAGTTTATCGATTTTTGCAAATTTGTCTTTTAAAATTTCTTTTTCTTCTTCGTCACATAATGCAACAAGAGATAAATAGGCATCGTCTTCATAAATGGAATTAAAGTGTGTTCTGTGGCAAGTAGGTATTAGTTTTGATGACCTTGGGTCTTTTATATATTCAATACCATATTTTGCAAGTAACAAACCTTCGTATGCAGATTTCTCTTGAGAGTCTTTATCAAGGACATATTCGTAAGTTTTTATTGCAGCATCAAAATCATAAGTTGCCCTTTGAAGATAGGCAGTGTTAAGTAGACCTATGATTTCTTCATTTGGTCTTGGCATAATAATAGTTGCACCACAGTGCTTACATATACCTAAATTTTTGCCTTCAATATGTGTAATCTCTTCTCCACCACAGTTGTTACACATTATTATCTTTTGTTCCATAGTTTTTCCTTTTAGATTTCTTTAAAATCTACTTTTTCGATTTTGCCATTTTTAACTATAATTTCAGCATAATCGCCATTTTTAAAAGCACCTGCATTGAGTAAAGTTATGCCATCAACTTCGTCATATCTTTGCTTATGTGTGTGCCCAAAACAAACAACATTTGCACCCCTTTCGTGTGCCACTTTTACAAGGCCATATTCTGAGTACTTTGCCTTAAACTCGTGTCCGTGTGTTAACAAAAACTTAACACCTTCGATTTCGATAAGTTGTGTTATAGGGGCAACTTCAAATATGTCACAATTTCCACAAACCTTTAAAACATTTTTAGCATCGAAATCTTCCATATCTTTAAGTCCGTCACCAAGGTAAAAGATATAATCATAATCAGTTTCATACAAAAGTGTAAAAACTGATTTTTTTCTTCCGTGACTGTCGCTTAACATACAAATCTTCATTTACTTACTACCTTCAACGATACCCCTATCCCCTATTCTTTTTAAGATAGGCAAAATAATTTCTGTTGGGATATCAGTCCTTCCGTCATGTGCTTTTGCAAAGTGTTGACCAGGGTAATTGTGATAATCACTTCCACCTGAAGTTAAAAGTCCTTTTTCTTTGCACAAGTTTAATAGATATTCTGTGTGCTCTTCGGTCATACTGCTATGATAACATTCCAAACCATCAAGTTTGTTTTTTGCAAGCAATTCGTTTATGATTTCTTTTGGATTATCGATTTTATAAACACCAAAAGGGTGTGCAAGAAGTGCAACGCCACCACATTCGTGAATAAGGTCAACAGCTTCTTCAAAACCCAAAGTGTAATCAGTTGGGTCAAAATAAAGTGGGCTTTCTGGGTTTGCAACAATATTTCTAAAGAAGTCGCCACCGTGTTTAACCTTATATTTTTCTAAAATAGGCAAATTTTCTTCGTGTTTTAAAAGTTCGAAATAGAAAGTTTTTTCTGACTTTTCATTTGACTTGTATTCAAGATTGTCATAAACAAAACCAGCTTTTTTGCCCTTTTCAATAGCATTTTTAAGGAGTGCCCTTTTGTTTGCGTGATAACTTTCTTCGTGCACCCAATAAGATTTATTTAATTTTTCCCAATCATAACCAAGTGCTACAAGTTCCATTTGGGTTTTATTATAAATAAACTTCAACTCGCACCCGTAGATAATTTTTCCACTAAAGTGTTCTTTAATGTTCATTTTGTTCAATTCTTCATATGCCCCGATTGCGTCGTGGTCGGTTATTGAGATATAGTCAAGTTTTCTTTCTTCTGCAAGTTTTAAAATTTCTGTTACGGTTGGAAGACCATCAGAATATTGTGTGTGGATATGTAAATCAATCATAAATCATTTTCCTTTTATATAATTATACAATCAAAAAAAAATAAAGCAAAGTAATTTTACCTTGCTTTGATTTTTTATTATTCGTCGTCGCCTTGTCCACCGAAGTCTTGGATAGAATATGTACCTAACAAATCTTTGATTGCTGTTTCTGCATCGCCAAACATTTGTCTTGTGCCGTCCACATGTGAAAGCAAGCAACCTTTTGGCATCATATCAACTTGGATAATATTTTCTGGAGCAACGTTCCATTCTGCCATTTGTGCGTTAAACTCTTCAACTTGGTCTTCGCCAAATTTTGTGTTTAAGAATGCCCCGTCGCCATCTCTTACAAGCATTGTATCGATAAGCCATTCTTCTTGTGGGTGAACAGCGATTTGTGGGTTGTCTCTATAAACTGCTGTGATAATACCGTTATCGTTGAGTGTTTTTATTGCGTCTGCAAGTTCTGTATCTAAAACTGCGATTCCTTCAGGTGAAACAGTGATTAAGTCTTTTGCTTTAAATATAACACAACTTTGTGGATTTTTGTCTGGGTTTCTAAGCATAGGAATATTTCTTGCAAGTTCTGAAACACCTTCATAATATCTATCAACTGTACCGATGTCTTTAATGTAACATGGTGTGTTCCAAGCACAAACTTTGTGTGCACCACTATATATAAGTCTTGTTAATAAACTTTCTTCCATATCTAAGTATGTTGGTTGACTTGGAAGAAGTTTAAGTGCAGACTTGTTTAAAATCATAATTCCATTTTTAGGAGTGTTTGGGAATGCGCCACCCCTTGGGCCATCAGTTTTTCCTTGCTTTGGAATAATTCCTGAAATAATGTTAGAACCTTTTTCGCAAACGCAAATTGGTCTATCGTCAGGTTCAGAGCAAGGAGAGATAAGGACAGTTGCATCTGCCTTTTCCCTTTTATGTAATTCGAACATTTTGCGAATATTTACATCATACAAAACATCTGCATAAGTAAATAAAAAATCGTCCTCTTGTATCATGTCTTGAAGTTCTCGCGAACAAAAAGCCCCTGCTGTACCAAGTGGACGGTCTTCTACAAAGTATCTAATTGTAATGTTTCTTCCTGGGATATTTCGGTTAATAATTTCGTTTGTGAATGCTGCTTGGATATATTCCTTTTTATTACCCACGACCAGAATAAAATCTGTTACGCCGTTTTCGGATAACACTCTCATTTGATGTTCTAGAATTGTATCTTTAGCTTTACCAAAATTTTCAACGGTTGTGTTTCTAATGTTTACCATTGCTTTTGGTAATGGCCCTGTTACGGATTGAAGTCTAACGCCTTGTCCGCCTGCCATAATAACTCCTACCATATCAACCCCCTAAAATAAAAAAAGAATTGGTTAAGTGTATATAGTTTAATCCCAAATACTAAATATTTCAAGACCTAATTTGAAAATTTTCGATAAAATTCGAGTTTTTTTGTACACTTTGCCCCCTAAAACAAACAATATTCTCTTTTTTGTTTTCAAAATTGATTTAATTTGCTACAATGACAACGGAGAAAACTTTATGAGTAACAATATAACTTGTAGTTGTTGTGGGGCTTCAGAGATACAACAACTTGAAGACAAAAGTCTTGGCGTTTGCACACACTGTGGTTCGACCGTAATTATGCCAAGGCCAAATGAAGAAATTATAGCTCTTTTAAATACAGCATATTTGCAACGAGCCAACTATGACTTTGATGCAGCAATCAAAACTTATGAATTTGCAATTACAAAGGATAAAAGAGAAAAATCGGCCTACGAAGGTTTGCTACTTGCAAAATACGGAATTGAGTATGTAAAAGACCCAAGGACAAACACCCTTGTGCCAACTTGCCATAGGACACACTTCAACTCTATTTACGAAGACGAAACTTACAAAACACTTCTCTCCCTTTGTGATGATGAAGAAAAAGATTCTTTAAAAAACAAAGTTAAAAAGATTGAAGAGTTGCAACAAGCAATTTCAAAACAACTTGAAAAAGAAGAAGATTTTGATGTCTTTATTTCCTACAAGGCAACCGACCCTAATGGAGATAGAACTGAAGATAGTATTATTGCAAGAAACATTTATGACCAACTTACAAAGTATGGTTTTAAAGTTTTCCTTGCAGAAAAGACACTTGAATCTAGACTTGGAAGCGACTATGAACCAATTATATTTAAGGCAATCAACACTTCAGAAATTTTTATTCTTGTTGGAACAAAGAAGGAATATATAAACTCTGTTTGGGTTAAAAATGAATGGACAAGGTTTATCGACAGAATAAGAACTGATGACGAATTGAGTGCAAGGAGTTTTATCCCTGTATTTAAAGATATGTCACCAAACGATATGCCAACTGTCAACAATAAATATGCCCAAGGTGTTGACGCTTCAAAACTTGGATATGAAATAACTGTTGCAGATGGTGTTTCAAAATACATTAAACCTAGAAGTCAAAAAGAAGAACCTGCACCTACATTTAGACCAAACGAGCCTGAAGAAGAACTTGATATCTATCAAAGAAGAAAACTTAGAAGAGAACAAGCCTTTAACGAAAATCTTGCAAGAAGAAAAGAATCTTATCGACAAAAGTTCGAAAACAAAAAAGAGAAAAAACAGGCATACAAAGCAAATATGGCAAAACTCAAGGAAAACAAAAAGAGTTTTATTACGCTTTGTATCTTTGAAATTTTGGCAATATTGTCATCACTTGCGATGGTTCTTACTTCTCTTATAACAAAAGCAAGATTTGTAACTTATCCAGAATTTGCAATATTCCCAATTTTGATTGTTGCCCTAATTGTTTTTACAATAATAAGTGCAAAAATAAGAAAAAAATATGGTGTTAACAGAATTAACTTCCATAGGGTTATACCTTTTGTGCTTTGTATTGCGTCCCTTGGTTGTTATTTCTTCCTTGCTTTTGATGCTTTTAGCTCTTATAATGCTGCAGGCGCTTTTGCAGGTGGATATTATACAAGAGATGCAGGAAAAGTTGTAAAACTTAGCAATCCATCAAGTAACGATTGGCTATCATTCTTTGGTGGAAATAAAAATGGCGAACTTGTAATCCCTATGTTTATAGATGGTACTTTTGTAGACTTAAGAGAAATTTATTCATACGATAGAGTTTCAAGCATCGTTTATAAAAATGATAGCACAAGTTGTGAAAATGAAGACCTTGACCTTTACCTTAGATGCGATAAAGTACATTTAGAAACCACACATAAAAATATAACCCTATATGCAGGTTTTGTAACTACTTTAGAAATTTATAATCCAGAAACTGTCGAAACCCTTACTCTTTTGGGTGGGACAAATTCACTACATATCGGCAAAGTAAAAAACATTTCTTTATCAAACGCAACTGTACCAGATATTGTTGTTTTTGGAGAAAATGAAAAAGTAACGATAGAAGAAGATATATATGCAAATTACGGCTCAGCATTTTCTGCAACATTTTTAAGGACAAAAGAAATTGTTATAGACCTTAACAGTACATTCACTCAACCCTTATATCCAACATTAAATGTTGCAAAAGATAAAACAGAAAAAATTGTTATCAATAGAAATGTAGCACATAATGTGATAATCAACTACGAAGGCGATGCTAGTGATTGGGCAAATGTTGAAGTTGTTGACCTACAAGGAAATCCTTTAGAAATAACTCCTAACTTAAATAGAAGAGTTGTATCAAACTAAATATAACAAAAAAAAGATAAGCGAATCTGCTTATCTTTTTTGTTTTTGATAAAAGGTTTTTATTTATTTTATAGGGGTTAAGTGTTCGTCTTTAAACACTCTCATAACTTCGTCAAAAGAATTATAGATATGTGTTTTTGCAAATCTAAAAACAACACCATCAAATTCTGCAACTTTTTTGTATGATTCTTTTCCTAAATCTGCTGGGTGAATTGTGTATAACACATCACCTTTTTTGAATCTTTCGCCAAGGTCAAAGTTAAACTCTACGATACCACCGATTTCAGCAAAGTAACTTACAGCCTTTGAAAATGAAACTTGATTTGTTCTTTTCAAAGTTGGTGTAAAATCACAAATACCAAGGTTTGCAATAACATTAAGTACGCCTTCGACAACTTGTTTTTGATAAACTTTGTCGATACTATCGTGACTGCCACATTCGATTGTGAAATTGTTGATTCCCCTTTTTGTAAGTTGATAGTTAAGGGTTGTTTTGTATTCTTCACTGTTGTAGCAAAGACGGTTGTATTCGATGTTTGCAAGTTTAATAAATTTCATATCAACTTCGCTAAAAGAAATTGTATGTGGAAAACTTGTGTGTGCTGTATGAAGGTCAACAGCAAAATCAATTTTTTCTTCTTCACATTCTTTTAAGATTGCTTTTGCAATTTGTACACTTGTGTTGCCTTCGCTATTGCTTCCAAATGTACGGTTAAAATCTTCGCCTGTTTTGTTGTTGAACTTACCAACGGTATAGGTATAAGATTTTTGACCCCAGCCAAATGGGTTTGCAAAAGGCACAAAGAAGACCTTTCCTGCTTTTATATTCTTTTTAAGGTAATCGTAAATATCCCTTATCATATGAAGAGTGATTTCGCCACCGTGGATACCACCTTGGATATATACAGTTTTGCCTGGTTTTTCGCTATCGATTGTGTGTTTTGTGATGTAAATTGGATGACCTACAACGTCTGTACCAACTACGATATCTTTCTTAAACTCTTTCATATTTAACTCCTAATTTTTTAAATTTTAGTTACTAACAAAAGCAATTATATAATATTAGTTGGTGCCTTGTCCACCATCTTGAGTATCAACTTTTACATCTGCTGAAACAGAATTTCTTACCATCATATCACTGATTGTGTTGATGTATGCTCTGTTTTCTGCTGGCATACCAACAATACCCATTTGACCGTCAACTTGAGTATCTACAGGAGTTTCTTCAACAGACTCTTCTTCTACAACAGTGTCGCCGATTGATGGAAGGTCAACCATTTCACCCAACATATTTTCGATAGGTGCTTGTGTTTGAGTTCTGTCTAATACAGTTTCATACAAAGCTTCGATAGGTGCTTCCCAATCTTTTGACAATACTGATTTTCCATCTTTGCTTATGCTAAATGGTGCAGAGCCTGGCATTGAAACACCATTGATTCTTAACAATTGAGTTTCTTTTGGGAAGAAGTCGCCTTGGTTCATACTTACTGTGTTGATATTTACAACTGTGCTTCCTGTGCTTAAGTCAACAACAGGCAATGCACCGTCTAAACCTTCGACAGGTTCGCTTAAGTTCCAATTCCATCTGCCAAACAAGTCTTGACCTAATTCGTAATTTCCTTCTCTTACATCTTGTTTTGCAACACCACTGTATTTGCTTATAAACTTGATATAGAAAGGACTTGGGATACGCAATGATTCGTCATAGATTTCACGAGAGCGAGAACCCACTTCGCTTAAATATGATTGCATTTCTGCATTGTGAAGGTTGCCAAAGTTAAGGAAGAATGAAGTTCTATGTAATGCAGGAAGTCCGTGTGCTTCATTGTTTAAACCAGCACTTTCGGTTGGACCTTGTTGTCTGTCGTTGATTTCGTTAACATAAACTTCGCCATCTTTTGTGATGATTAAGTCAGCACCACAAAGGCCAACTTTACCACACATAGCCATAAGTGTACCAAGTTTGTTGCCTAAATTGTAGATTGCTTCTGAAATTTGTGGTTCGAAATTATAGTTAAGTTGATTGCCAACACCGTTTGTTTCGATTGATGTAAGTTGTGGAGCACCAACAACCTTTAATGTGCTTGGTTGGACATTTACGATAATATTGTTTTCGTTTATTCCCATACCCCTTGCACGATGCAACAAACTATAGATTGTTGCGCCACTGAAACGGCTTTCTCTTTCGGTTAAGTTGTTTTTAACAGCACCCAACATTCCTGTTGCAGGAACTAAGTTTCCTGCGCAAATTGACAAGTTTGAGTTGTAACCTGTGATGAATTTTGCAACTTTCATATAACTATCTCTAGGTTCTGCACAAACGCCTTCAAATTCTTCATAACTTGTGATAACTCTTGTACTGTATCCACCACCCTTTTCTGTACAGCCTTCGCCACAGTATTGAACAACAATTTTGCCATCGGCATCAGCATATTGTTCGTACAATGCTTGTGCTTCTTCACTTGTTAAAGATCTGTCGTGTCTTATAACTTCTGAAGGAATAATGTGTTTTTCAAGACCAGCAGCCCTTAAGATATCGCTTAAGTTTGTTTTTTCTTCGAAGTAACTTCTAAAGTTTTGTTCGTTTGTTGCGATAACTTTTGCGCCTGTGTGACTTTCAACAGCCTTACTCCACATACGGTCGCCCATAGGAACATACAAAAACAAACCGATTTTATCGCTAACCAAATCTTGTGGCAAACAACTTACAATTTCGCCAACGGTGTCGTTTGTTCTTCTTGTGAATGTATCAAAGTCTGGTGAGAATTGTGGGATATTCTTGAAGAATTGTTGTCCGTTTTTTCCACCAGCGATATATGCTGTTGCACCTTCGTCAACAGCTTCGCTTAAAATACCACCCCTTTGTGGTACTAAGTCGGTCATAAGCAAATCTATACCATTATAAGCATAGGACTTTGCCAATTTTGAGAATAACTCTTTTCCCTTTTGTGTTAATTCAGTTAATGTGTTCTTTTGCATCTCTAATTTCTCCTTTTATCAAAAACACTTTTAAAACTTCAATTGTCTGCTAAATACGGATATAACAATAAAAAAAACACCCGCATAACCATATGCAGATGTTCTAAACTTTTTGATTGCACAAAAAATCTACATATAGTTTCTATATGCTGAGTGTTTCCATAATAATAAATAGTAGATTTTTGCTTAATTTAGTTTTCAAAGTCGTGTCTCCAACGAAAGAAAGAATACCACCATATCTAGTATCTGTCAACCCCTTTTTTAAAAAAAGTTGAAGTTTTTTTAAAATTTGTTGTGATTTTCCTTACTTTTCAGTATTTTAAAGGGAATTATCCACATTTTCTTCTAATTTTGGGGATATATTTTCTATTGTTTCTTGTTGTTTTTTTAGTTTATTTATTGCTTTTAAGTCAAACGGACTTACGTTTTGTTTCTTATAATATATGCTGTCTCTTATGATACCTACAATGATTGTTATAAATATAACTGTCTCACAAATTGCACCAAAATATGATGTGATTAAGAAATTATACACAACATATGTAAGACTTGCAGGGATATTTACAATTTTATATAGGAAAGGATTTTTTTGAGTTATTGCAAGTGAGTTTGCCGACATACTAAACATTGCAATAATACTTGGAATTCCGGCATAGGTTAAAATTCCAACAGTTATTGTTGCAACTTCGATGCCTGCATAAATACACCAATCGGTTTTTGTGATGTAGTCTGCCTTACCACAGGCCTTATCTCTTATCATAAATGCAACGTTTCTTAATACCCCGATGACGACATTTCCAAGACCTGTCCAGGCTGACAAAAAGAAAAGTGAAACAATTGAAAGGCAAGAAGATATAAGATTGCATATAACAATCAATGTTCTGTTTCTAAACAGATATGTTGAAAAATTAAAAGCATACGCAAGCACAACAAACACTTGCGATAATATATAAATTGTATCCATACGGACATTATAAAAAAGGGGTAAAATTTTGTCAATTATTGTTTTATGATTTGAAAATTTTTTGTATAATGATTGTAGGAGTAATTATGGTAAACATTGAAATATCCCCTGTATGCGGATTGTGTTATGGTTCAAACAGAGCAATAACAGAAACTTTTAACACAATAAAAAAAGAAAAAAACGTCGTTTTGTTTAAAGAAATTTTACACAATAAAACAGTAAAAAAACACCTAGAAGAAAATGGCGCTTTAACAAAAGAAAACTTAGAAGATATAACAAAAGACGACTTTGTTATTATTCGTGCCCACGGAGAACCAAAGGACACTTATAAATATTTTGAAGACAACAACATAAAATATCTTGATTGCACTTGCCCAAACGTTTTGGCAATAAACAAACTTGTCGAGAAAAAACAAAGCGAAGGTTTTAAGATTATTCTAATCGGAAAACACGGTTTTGACGCTAAACCTATACACCCTGAAGTTAGGGGCACATCTGGGTGGTGCGAAAACCCAATTTTGATTGAAGACGAAAGCGAAATCGAAAATATTGACCTTGGTTTTGATAAATATTTTCTTGCAGTGCAAACAACATTTTCAAAAGACAAGGCAAGTTTGTTTATCGAAAAAATAAAAAACAAACTTGAAAAAGAAAATAAGGTTTTTGAATTTAAAAACACAATTTGTAATGCACAAAAAAACATAAACGATGCAAGCGTAGTGTTAGCAAAAAAATGTGACATTATGTTTGTAATAGGGGGCAAAAACTCAAGCAACACAAAAGAGTTGTTTTTAAACATATCAAACTACACAAAAACATACAAGATTGAAGACCCTAATGAAGTTTTTGATATAAACAAAGAAGAATTATCTTTTGCAAAAACAATCGGCATAACAGCAGGCGCTTCAACTATGCAAGAAGATATTTTAAAAGTTAAAGACAACCTAAACAAAATTCTAAATTAAAAAAACGACTAAGTTTTCTTAGTCGTTTTTATTTTTAGTTATTTTTTGCTTTTTGTTTTTTTTCTTTCTTTTCGCTTACATTTTTTTCTTCAGTTTTTTCTTCAGTTTTTTCAGTACTGTTTTCTTCTTTGACTGCGTCTTCTTTTGTTTCAATGTTTTCTTGTGCTAATTTCTTTTGTTTGCTTGTGTAGATAAACCATTTTACAAAACCATAGATAGTGTTTACCATCATTGCTGCGATTGTGATAAGCATAATGTAACTTCCACTTACAATCATAAGTGCTGCATCTAAGATAAGTGTGATAAACCAAGCAATCCATTGTTCGTTGTATCTAAGTAAAATCAAAATACCGTTTGCCATACCAACAGCACTTACAAATGCGTCAAGATATGTGTCCTCTGCCCCTGGGATTAAAGTTAATAGGTAGCCAACACCAAAACCAAAAGCAAAGATTAAACCAACAACGATAATATCTTGCCACCAATTAAGGCGTCTAACTTCGGTTAAAACTTCTTCTTCTCTATCAGGGTGTTTGTGCCAATCGATAAATGAAATAATGTCAATAGGTACCCAGAAAATAACTGAGATTAAAGCAACTGAATAATATCCAAGTGAGAAATATAAGATTGACTCTGTAATTTCAATAAATAGGATTGATACAATAAAGTTCCATTTGCTTTGCTTTGCAATCAAAAGTTCGCAAACAGGGTTTGCAAGGACAGCAATGACAGAACAAGTGATAACCAAAGGATTGCTCATATCTTCAAGCATTTCTTCTGGTAAGAATATTGCAAAAAGTGCAACAAGAACAAAAACTGATGATAGATAAATAATTTGATAAGGTGTAAATGATTTTAAAAACTCTTTAAGTTTTACACCAAAACTTTTCTTTTCGTTTTCCATAAAATTCTTCCTTTTAAAACAAGAAAAATAATAGCACAAATGACTATGTTTGTAAAGAAAATAGTTTCACTTTACAACAAAAAAACACAAAAACTTTTGTGTTTTTTCTATTACTTTTACCCTAATTTTTTATTTAAAAAAAATACTTATTTTTCTCTTCTTTTCTGTTTTTCTTCTTTCCTTCTAATATAAAAATAATAAAGCACGAAAAGTATACCTACGGTAACATTTAAAAATAAAACAATTCTTAAAATTAGTCTTAAGATATCCACTTTTCCACCACTTTCCACCTTACTATCTAGTATATTAGAAATAGTGTTTTCTTGTGCTATGTTGTTATCGATAACAATTTTATCAATTGGTGTTTTACTATCTACATTATTATTTATATCAGGTGTTATATTGCTACCACCGTTTTCAATATTTCCACTATCAATAACTTCGTTTTTATCGTCATTTGGTGCAGAATTTGTATCTTCAACGGTTGCTGAATATAGCGTTGTGTTTATAACGGACACAAGGTAAGGCACTGTGTTTTTAACCAAATCTTTTTCGGCAAGATATGTGCCCATTTCAAACAAAAGCGACTTTGGGCTAAGCGACTGATTATAATGCCCTTTTGCTAGGTAAATATCTAAAAATAACCACGGACAATACTCTTCTGCAACTGCAAAAAGATATGTTGCAAATTCTAGGTTGATATCTTTATTTGGGTTTGCCTGCCCTACGACAATTCTTACCTTACACCTATCTACCCCATCAATGTTTTTTACGTAAACAGACCTTGCAACACCATCTCTATGGATATCAAAAAGAGCATCAACACCCATATTTTTAAGTTTTTTTGCAGTTTTTTCGCTTCTAGAATAAGCAAGAGAATTGTGTGGGTTATGTATGGTTTCGTCTAAAGTTGTTTTTATGCCAAGTTTTGACATCTCGGTTGAAATTGTTTTTGCAATATCGTGAATTCCACCTGCACCATTTATGCTTGACACCCCGTCACCTATAACAAAACTTTCGTCGTTGTGCGTCATATACAAACCTATTTTTTTGTCAACAACATCATTTGTTTTTGGTCCATTTTGTTTTTTAACAATTTGTGGTTTTTTTATTTTCTCAACAAATTTTGCTTTTGCAATTTTTGTTGTGATATCAATATCGACAATCTCATATTTGTTGAAATCTTTTGTGATAATTATATCTCCAAGTTCAACATTTGACCTTTCAAAAATCAAATTTCCTTCTTCGTCAAACACTAAAAAGTTGTAAACAATTCCCCCACCATTTTCTTCGTCTAAGGCGTAATTTAGTTCATTATAACTTTCTTTGTTTGTGTCGTTTTCAGCCATTGCAGGCGAAATTTGGGGCAAATTTAAGGCAAAAACAAACAAAAACAGTAAAATACTTGCGATTTTTTTCATATAAATAGTTTTTGCAAGTAATTATAAAATATTTATAAAAAGAAAAAACTACCCCAATTTCATAGAGTAGTTTTTAAAATTAACTTGCAAGTGCATTGAAATATGCCTCAAAACTTGTTGTACCATTTTTAAGTTGTGCTAATTCGTTTCCAATATCAGCATTAATTGTTGGATAACTTGAATGGCTGATATAGTCAATCAACCTTGTATCAGACAACTTAATGTTTACAATGCTTGCATTCATTGTAAAATTAAGGCTTGCCAAGTAATCATTACCATCACCCATAACTTCTGTACCAATATCAACACTTAAGTCACCGATAGCTGTATTGTTTAGTAGATATTTACCATTAAACAACAAATTGTATCTGCCATTATAAACATATGAACGCTTATTGTTTGCAACATCATTATAGAACATTTTTTCTGGCGAATAATCGTTAGGTGTTGTTGGGTTTTTAAATGCGGTTTCGATAACCCACTCCATAGTGTTGCTAAGACCGATAACTGTATTCATAAAGTCAACCATACCATCTGTTGAACTAAATGCATCAAATCCAAACTTTTTCTTTGAAAGGACATGCGTACCATAAACATTTTCGTATGTTGGCAAACCCAACCAGTTCTTTCCAGTTTGTACTTTTACATATTTGTATACGGTTCTATAAACATAAATACCATTACTGTCGATATAAAGCCTTGTTTGGTGATTTGTTGCATCATTTTCTCTTGCGGCTTTTTCAATTGCAATACTAGAAACTATACCATCATTACTATCTGGCAAGTTCTTAAGCCATGCAACAATATATGGTTTCCAGACATAAGTTCCATCAGATTTTTCTGTTTTTATAAGTTGAATATCTGCGAAAACATCAATTGCTGTAAGTGTTGCTGAGTCTCCTAAAACAATTGTTGCAACACCTTGGATTTTGTATCTCTTAAAGTTTACTGTATCTACAAGAGTTTCTAAGAAATTTCCAATTGTGCTAAGGTCCATATATGCTGCATCGTCTCTTGATGGAATGCTTGACATATCACTAGGAAGTTCGCAATAGAAATCGATAAGAAGATTGATTTTGTCTTCACCCATAGCAACATCTACAAGTTCGAGTGTTGCAATACGTGTTACGCCATCGACAACTTCTGTTTTTACAATTGCCTTTCCACCGTCAGTTAATGATACGGTTAAGATTGTGCCGTCCATTGAAAGATTGATTGATTCTAAAAGATTTAATGTTTCTTCTAAACCAGAATTTTCGTCAACAGGAAGTTTGACTTCTGTGTCATATCCTGTAACTAAACCTTGCATAACTTCCATATCATAACTTGGAATATTTACATTTAGAAGGTCGTATACAACACTTAAATCTATATTAAACAAGCCTGTAACAAATCCTATAATCTTATCAACGAGTAATGTGTCGAGTTTGATTTTTAAGCCGTTATAATCGACAAAAACAAAACTTGGATTTGTATAAACGGTATTAGTTTGTGCTTGTTCTTCGGTGTAATCATAAACCTTATTGCCATTGACTAAGATATACTTCTCTTCGCCAAGGTAACCGATTTGAAGATTTGTACCTGTACCGATTGAACCTTTTGCATTGATTGATGTGATATATGCATCTTTTTGTTTGATATCAAATACAAAATCGAGTGCTTCACTTGCAGCAGTACCACTTATTGCAACATTAAAGGTTTCGTTTGTGACAAAATCAATAAATGTGTTCATAAGTTTGATACCATTTTTATAAACAGTGAATTCTCCACTTGGTTTTGATATTGTACCTGTGTAACCCAAAACATTTAAGGTTGCGTTAAGACCGATATCGTCATAATCAACAACAATAGTTTCAATCTTTGAGGCGCTTTCTACAAATGTTAAGTCAAGACCCATTGATGTGCAAAGTGTAAGTCCGTTTTCTTCTTTTACGACTGAGTCAAGAATATCTAAACTTTCTAACATTGCACTAATATCATTTTCAATTCCCTTTAATGTTTCGTCTAAGGTTGTTTCGATAAACTTCTTAATATCTACTTCGAAAAGTTGTTGAAGTTCACTTAAAGTTGCGCTCATCTTTAAGCCCTTTGCTTCAAAGTAGAATACTTCTTCAAAATATGTGATATATACAGGTGTGTTTGCAATTGTTGCTGTTGCAAATACTTTAGGACCATTTTCAAAGTCGCTTAAGTCTGCATAACCTGTGATTGAGATTTTTTCGCCCATAACTTCGATTGTTGTAGACAAACCAAATTTCTTTGTTGAGAAAGTATCTGTAACTTTGCCTAAGATATCAACAACAGGATTTAAGTTAGAATAATCTGTAAGGTCAGGGACATAAATTGCTGTTTGTTTTTTGTCGATAGAAACATTTGCTTTAACGTCATCAAATTCAACATTGACATCAACTAAGTTTGCCCCGTTGATTTCTGCTATCAACTTGATATTGTCATAAACGCCATCAACTTTAAATTTTGAAATACTATTTAATGTTATCTTATTATAGATGTCCATAAAGTCTTCAAAATCAAAGTCTTCTGTGCTGTTTAATATATCTTCAAACATTTGCTTATAGTCATCAATCATTGCTTTGATGTTTGGAATATCAAGGTTGCTGTTTGTAAAGTTGTTATAAGCATAACCGACTTTATCTAATACGTCTTGAATATTATCAAGGTCGACTGCAAGATATACTTTAAGTTCGTTGATTTTTGCATATAATGTGTTGCCAATATATGTAATATCAACCTTGTATTCATTAAAGTATGCATTATATATTCTAAGTTTTGGATCATTTAAGTCGCTTAAGTCTAATGAAATACTACCTTTAAATTCGTAATCGCCGTATTTAACATCTGCAACAATATTCATTGCTCTTGCGTCTACAATTGCTTTTACTTTGTTGTAAATGTTTTCGATTTCTGCAACTTTTACATAATCGTTATCAACAAAAGTCTTCTTTGTTGCTGTTGTAGAAATATCAAAGTTTGCTACAACAGATGGCATTGTAAAGTTGATATTACCTAATTTACCGTCTGTTTGATTTAGAGAAACTGTAACATCATTATAACTTACAGTTAAATTATCTTTGTTTTGATTTGTAAGTTTTAATGTTTTTAAGATATCTAAAATTGAGATATTTGTTAAAGTTGTGTCACTA
Source organism: Clostridia bacterium (assembly GCA_045538175.1). GTDB lineage: Bacteria > Bacillota > Clostridia > Christensenellales > UBA1242 > JAZSQZ01. The sequence goes on along the minus strand of JAZSQZ010000044.1, from coordinate 11,490 downwards.
ATTTTTTCTGTTGCTTCGTTTACCTTTGTTGTAATTTCTTCAACATTGATATTTGCACCATTTGAATTTAAAACTTCGATAAGCATATTTACAAGTGAAGAAATTTCGCTTGTTGTTGCCATAACTTTTAGGTCGTCAACAGTTAAGTATACTTTATCGTTTGTATAAACAAGGCAAATATCTTTTTCTAAAACGGTTGTATTAAATTCTACATAGTTTGCATTAAAATCTGCTTTGATTGTTACAGGTAAGGTCAATGTTTTGTATGTTACGTTTCCTGTAAGGGTTACTTGTTTGTTGTTAACAATTTCAACAACTGTGTTTACAACTGAGTTGATGTTGTCAACTGCAACATATTCTTCCTTGTTTAATTCAAAGTTCCAATCTTTATCACTAACATTAACTAAGACTTTTACATCTTTATATTCAACCAATACATCAAGCAAGTTGTCGTTTGCAACTGCAAAAGATACTTTGTAGTTATCAATATTTGTGTCAACTTGATTGTTGTTAATGTAGTTTAGAGCAAAGTAAGAAAGAATTTCAAAAACTTGTTCTTCTGTTATATTTAAAAGTTGATTTAACATTTCGCCAAGTTCTTGTGTAAGTTTTTCAACTTCACCCTTAGCATTCTCTTCTAGGTTTTCAATGTCTAGTGTTTTTAAAACACCACCTAAAATATTTGCTAAGTTTTCACCACTCTTTAGAGCGTATGAAACTTTTTGTTCGTTTAATTGTAGGTATAAGATATTATCAAGTACATTTACTTTAATGTTGTAATCTAAGATTTCTGTTTTAAGTTCAATATCAAAGCCTTTATTTAAGTCTGTTTTAATATCAACAACATATTCGTTTTCACCTAAAACAACTGCTGTTTTAAGTGCAACTTTTTTACTTGAAACAAATGTTTTTATTCTGTTGTAAATTTCTTGATAGAATGTATAGTTTACATATTCGCTGTCAACAACTTCAATTTCTTGCAATGTACCATTTAGGTCGATTGAAATTGCATAGTCGCCATATGAAAAATCAATTGTTGAAAGTTGGTTTTCGTTTAGTGCAAAAACAAGTTTTACACCTTTGTAATCAAACACTAAAGTGTTACCATCGTTTTCAAATGTTAAAGCACTTAAGATATCTTTTACATCAACGCTAACAATGTTTAATTTTTCGAATATATCACTTATTGTTAAGTTTTCTTGATTTAAGTTATCTAATTGATTTTGTACTTCTTCTTCAATTGAAACATTTGTTAAAGTTTCGATATAGTCTTTTACAAAGTTTACAACTGACATAATTTCGCCATAACTTGCCTTAAACTTAAAGTCGTTAAATGCAAGATATACATTATCGTCGTTTGCTAAAACTTGTAATTCTTTTCCTAGGATATTGCTTGTAAGATAAGCATAATTTCTGTTGTTAAAATTAGCACCGAAATCAAAACTGTTTTCAAAATGCTTTGTTTTAAGTGTAAGGTTGCCAGCGACTTGTTTGTCTGAAACAATGTTTGAAACTGCTGTTACAAACTTCATAAGATTTGAAACATCTAAGCCGTTTGCTTCTTCGTCTAAAACAGGGATTTCGAAGTTTTCTTTGTCAGTTTCGACTTTTAATTGAACTGTTGCAACAACGCCTTCAATTGAAAGTTCGTTTAAGTTAATTTCTGTAATGTTATATTCTTTGTCAGCAATTATTTCTGCTGTGCCATAATCAAATAAAGGAATTAAGATTTTGTATCCATTTTCTGTTGTTTCGGTTGTAACATTTTCCATAAGACCCATAAGGTTTGACATATCAAAGTCTGCCATTATGTCGCCTGTTGGAATTTCGACACCAATCAAAGTTAGGATTGTGCCAACATTTTGCATTGTGTCTGTAAGTTTAAATTTAAGTTGGTTGTTTGCAACAGTTGTGTAACACATACCTTCTTTAACTTTTATGGTAAGTGGAAGGATTTCGCCATTGCTTAAAACGGTGCAATCAACTGAAACTTCCAAAGCCCCTATGATATCGTCCCCTGCATTTAGAATTTTTGCAAGGTCAAGTTCTAAAACACCTGCAAGTTCTAAATTTTCGCCACCAAAAGAAACGGTAACATCAAAATCTGCTGAAATGTTATCGCTATTCATAACCTTATTTAGAACTTGTGAAAAAGTTGTGTCTTCTGCACTTACCACAAGTTCTGGTACGGAATTTTTATTGCTAAAAAGAAACTGAAGTATAACAAATCCTGCTGCTAAACACATTGTTAGCAAGAATATGCCAGAATAACTTAATAATCTTTTAAGTTTTGTCATACTTTTCCTCCTTTTGAAATTTTCTTTTGGTTTTTAACTATCTTTCAATAGGTTTTGACACGAAATCATAAATTTGTGTCATATTTGCTTTTGCTGTTGCGATGAATTTTGGAACTGTATATTCTTCAACAATATTTACTGTTACAAAATTTAAGTTTTCGTCAACTTCGACATTTAGGACAATGTCATAAAATATCCCTGCTTTTGTACCTGCGACGAAATCCATTTTCTTTGTGTAATTTACAGTTGCATAATTATTTAGTGATAATGTAAACACATAATTGCCGTTTGATTGTTTTTGCAATGCAACACACTTATCTTGGTTTACGGTTTGTCTTGAAACGATATAGTCGATTGTTTGACCAACATAAATACCACATTTTTCTTTATATTCGTCATAGGTTAAGTCTAAGTATTCTTTCCAGACAGCAGTTGTCTTATCAACTGCACCACCCTTAAATGTGTGAACAACATTTTCTTTTTTGTTGTATTTATAGCCAGTTGCAACTTCGACCATACTACTTTTACTTATGTATTCGTTGTAATAGTCATCGCCAATACGATAGTTATAAGAATAAACACTTTGACTTACTGAAATACCACGAACTGTTGCTATAATCTCACCATCGATAACCATTGAATAATTTTCGCTGTTTTCAAGATTGTATTGTGCAACAACAAATGCTTCAACAGGTGTCATATTGTCAATTGATTTGTTTTTCCATTTTTTTATGGTGCTTTCGGTTTCCATAAGGATTGCCTCGTCCCCTGCAAAGGTAAATTTGTTTAGGTAACTGTCAACAATCCAGTTGCCAACGAATTGTCCCAAAAACACTGCAACCACAACAATAAGTGCTGTAATTGACCAAAAACGGATTCTAAGTTGTTTTTTTGTTGGAATTTTCTTTGGCTTTGGTGATTGTTCACCTAGAACAACGGTTTCTTCCTTTTTATTTTTCATTTTTAATCCTTTCTTTAATTTTTAAAACTTCTTTTTTGCTTTCTTTGTCTTCTAAAACAATAGTTGGCACTTCTTTTTTCTTGTCTTTCTTTTTTAAAAGTTTTCTTGTCATCTTAACGGGTGCTGTTGCTGTTGCTTTTAAGGCAGAATAAACAAGTCTAAAAGGAAGCCCTGTTATGTTTACAACTTGTCTAACGCTTGCAGTTGTAAATTGGAAAACTTTTTCTAGGGCGCCCCTGACATTATCATCTGGAAGTGAAGATATTTCGTCAACGGTTGTTTCAATTTCTTTTTCGATAAGTTTTTCGATATCTTTATCTTCATACTTTGAAGCAATCTTTTTGATTAACTTTTGAACTTCTTCACTTGCCTTAATATCTTTTAAGTAATTTTTAAGCCTTCTTTTAACAACAAACTTTTTTAATACAACTTTTGAAGCTACAAACTCGTTTGAAAAATAATCAGTGTTGCTGTTAAACTTTTGATTTTGTGTACAGAAGTGAACTGCACTTATCATATAGAAAACATCTTTTTCTGTTTTTGCAGGAATCGATTCGAACCTATCTCTAAAAATGCTTCCTACTCTGTTTCTTTTTTTGTTGTAAAATGATGCAAAGCTAATACCGATTCTCTTAATTGTGTTTTCAAATCTTCCACCATCTAGGACAACAAATCTAAAATCATAATCATCAAAAGAGTAAGCAAGAACTTTTGCGCCATCTTCATAAAACATTGTGACAGCAGTGCCAAGAAGGTTTGCTTTATCTTCGTCATCAAAAGTAAGTTCTGTGTCACCTTTTAAGACAACAAGGTATGTGTTGTATTTACTTTTCTCTCTAGCTGTTCTTGCCATTTTTCGACTCCTTTATGTTTATTATCAAATAATAATCGACTTATTATATTACTTATAAATAAGGTTGTCAATGATTATTTTAAAGATGTGTCCCTTTTGTTACAAATTATTTTTAAGATATGTCCCCCTTGTTACACAAGATGTGTCCCTTTTGTTACAAAAGAGTTTTTATTAGATATGAAAAATTTTAGAATAATGTGCATAAACCCTAGAAAAATAAAGGCTTGTACGGTTTTTGTTTTTTGGGGAAAATTTATATTGAGCAAAGATTGTTGTTTTTGTAAAGCAAAACAGCACAAAAATATTTGTGCAAAGCAAACAAAAAAAGAAACCTGATAAAAGGCTTCTTTAATTTTAAGATTTTGTTGTTAAAATATTGTAAAAGTTATAAACAAATATTGATTTTTTGTGGAAAACTTTTATCTAGTTATTATAAATTCCGTAGATTGTTGTTTCTTCTAGAATATGACCTTTCATACTTTCTTCTAAAAGTTTTTTTGTAAAGTCGCCACGAAGATTGAGCATTGTATCAAGTGCGTAAACAATTATTCTATAGTTATGTGGAGCGTCTGGTGGAGCCATACCACCATAACAATTTTCATTCCAATCGTTTACACCTTGGACAAAGTCAAAAGAATTTAAACTTTCATTTTCTTTGAGTTCGTTCCTTGTCAAATTTGCAACAAGCCAATGTATCCAAATTTTTCCACAAGGCTTCATTGCGTCAGGGTCGTCTAAAACGATTGCAAAACTTACCGTGCCTTTTGGGGCTTCTTCAATTTTGATTGGAAGAGAGTAAGTCGGCATACCCATTTTGATGTGCCTGCTTCTTTTGCCATAAATATCTTGGATTACTCCGTCAATTATTCCTGTACTTGTAACTTTCATATATCCCCCATAATCTTTAGATAATTATAGCACATATAAAAATTTTTTGCGAATATTATTATATTGTTTATAAAATTTTGTACAATATCATAAGAATAAAAAATATAGCATTTTTAATTGAATAATATTTATTTACTTTACACGCTTATATTTTTTTTGCTAAAATGTTCGTATGGAAAATAATAGTTGTAGATTAGAAGAATTTATTAAAAAAGTTGAAGAATTAAAAGAAATGAGAGGGGCTGTTATGCCTTGCCTTCAACACGCACAAACTCTTTTTGGTTATATTCCAGAAGAATGTGTAAAAATTATTTGCGACAAACTTAAGGTTTATCCTTCAGAAGTTTATGGTGTTGCAAGTTTTTATTCCCAATTTAAACTTCAAAAAATCGGCAAACACAAAGTATCTGTTTGTCTTGGTACAGCATGCTATGTAAGAGGCTCACAAGACATTTTAGATAAATGTGAAGAAGTTTTAAAAATCAAAGATGGTGAAACAACCGAAGATGGCTATTACAGTTTAGACACTGTAAGGTGTGTTGGTTGCTGTGCACTTGCACCACTTCTTATGATTGACGACCAAATTTTTGGCAACCTTGACCCTAAAGATGTTGAGGGAATTTTAAATAAATTTAGAGAAGAAAACAAATAGTTTTATTTGTTTGCTTTTTTATTTTTATCTACTTTATTTAAAAGGGAAATGTTATGACAAACTTAAAAGAAATTAAAGAACAATATTTCGAGATTGTTAATGAAAGAAAAATGGGCGGAAAATTCCGTCAAATTCTTGTTTGTGGGGGCTCAGGTTGTGTTTCTAACCACAGCAAAGAAATTTTAGATAGATTTACAGAACTCTGCAAAGACAATAAGGACATAAAAATCACAAGTCCTGGTTGTTTTGGCCTTTGCGCAAAAGGACCTTCTGCAGTTATCTACCCTGAAGGCGCTTTCTATCAAAACCTTACAGTTGAAAAGGTTGACGAAATTTATGAAAGCCATATTGTAGGTGGAAAGGTTTTAGAAAAATATGTTTACAATATGGAAGACGGCAAACTTGTTGATATTTACGAAATGCCTTTCTTTAAAAAACAATTGCGTCTTGCACTTAGAAACTGTGGTATTACTTGTCCTGCAAAAATTCAAGAATACATCGCAAGAGATGGTTACTTTGCGTTAGAAAAATGTATTAAGGAATACACACCTGACCAAGTCATCGAAATCATTTCAAACAGTGGTCTTCGTGGCCGTGGTGGTGCAGGTTTTCCTACAGGTAAAAAATGGAGTTTAGCAAAGGCATCTAATGCTGACCAAAAATATGTTTGTTGTAACGCTGACGAAGGCGACCCTGGTGCATTTATGGACAGGGCAATTTTAGAGAGCGACCCTAACTCAGTTGTAGAAGCAATGGCAATTGCAGGTTATGCAATCGGTGCAAACCAAGGATATATCTATGTTAGAGCAGAATATCCACTTGCAATCAAGTCTTTAGAAACAGCAATCAAACAAGCAAACGAAATGAATTTGCTTGGCAAAAATATTTTAGGCACAGACTTTTCATTTAACATTGAATTAAGATTTGGTGCAGGTGCTTTCGTTTGTGGTGAAGAAACAGCACTTATGACAAGTATCGAAGGTAATCGTGGTGAGCCACATCCAAGACCACCATATCCAGCAGTTAAAGGATTATTCCAAAAACCAACACTTTTAAACAACGTCGAAACATATGCAAATATTCCACAAATCATCTTAAAAGGTGCAGATTGGTTTAACAAAATCGGTACAGAAAAAAGCAAAGGTACAAAAGTTTTCTCAATCGGTGGAAAGATTACAAACACAGGTCTTGTTGAAGTACCTATGGGAATCACTTTAAAAGAAGTTGTCCATGAAATCGGTGGTGGCGTACTTAACGGTAAAGAATTTAAAGCAGTTCAAACCGGTGGCCCTTCTGGTGGTTGTATTCCAAAGAAATATGAAGATTTACAAATCGACTATGACAATCTTGTTGCAATCGGCTCTATGATGGGTAGCGGTGGTATGATTGTTATGGACGAAGATACTTGTATGGTTGACATTGCAAAATTCTTTATGAGCTTTATGGTCGAAGAATCTTGTGGAAAATGTACACCTTGTAGAATCGGCACAAAGAGAATGTATGAAATTTTAGATAAAATCACAAAAGGCACAGCCGAAGTTGAAGATATCGAAAAACTAAAAGAACTATCAATTCAAATCAAACAAAACTCTCTTTGTGGTCTTGGTCAATCAGCACCAAACCCAACACTTTCAACCTTAGAACACTTTGCTGATGAATATATGGAACACATCAAAAACAAGAGATGTCCTGCAGGTGTTTGCCAAAGTTTGAAAAAATACAAAATTGTTCCTGAAAAATGTAAAGGTTGCTCAGCTTGCTCTAGAGTTTGCCCTGTTGGTGCAATTTCTGGCGAAATCGGAAAACCATTTGTTATTGATGAAGCAAAATGTATTAAGTGTGGCGCTTGCTATAAAACTTGTAGATTTGGAGCAATTACTAAGTAAAGGAAATGAAAGATATGGAAAAAATGATAAATCTTACTATTAACGACATACCTGTATCCATTGAGGAAGGTAGCACAATTTTAAAAGCAAGCGTTAAAGCAGGCGTTAAAATTCCTACACTTTGTTTTTTGAAAGAAATTAACGAAGTTGGCGCTTGCCGTGTTTGTCTTGTTGAAGTTGAAGGAATGAGAAATCTTGTTGCTTCTTGCGTGTTCCCTGTTAGCGAAGGTATGAAAGTTTATACTAATACCCCAAGGGTTAGAGAATCTAGAAAAAACACTATCGAACTTTTGCTTTCAAACCATAATCAAAACTGCTTGTCTTGTTCTAGAAACTTAAATTGTGAACTTCAAGCATTATCAAAAGAATATGGTTGCGATAGTCATAAATACGACGGCGAAAAAACAGAAACAAAAATTGACAACTCTTCCCCATGCTTTGTAAGGGATAATTCAAAATGTATCCTTTGTGGAAAATGTATAGCAGTATGTGCTGCAAGACAATCTGTACACGCTATTGGAAAAATCGGCCGTGGATTTAAAACACAAATCGGTTCTCCATTTAAAAAACCTATTACAGAAACTGAGTGCGTAAACTGTGGACAATGCGTTATCAACTGCCCTGTTGGTGCACTTAGTGACGTTTCACAAGAAAAAGAAGTTGTCGAAGCAATCTACAACAAGGATATTAGAACAGTTGTTGCTATGGCACCTGCAACCAGAGTAGCCCTTGGTGAATACTTTGGAAATCCTATTGGAACAAATGTTGAAAAGAAAATGGTCACAGCCCTAAAGAGACTTGGCTTTGATGATGTTTTTGATGTAAATTTTGCAGCAGACCTTACAATTATGGAAGAAGGTCATGAATTTATGGAAAGAGTAAAGAAAGGCGTTAAAGGTCCTATGTTTACTTCTTGCTGTCCTGGTTGGGTAAAATTTGTTGAAGGTTACTTCCCTGAATTTATACCAAACTTATCAACTTGCAAATCTCCACAACAAATGTTTGGTGCAATTTGTAAAACCTATTATGCTGAAAAACTTGGCGTTGACCCAAAGAATATTTATGTTGTTTCAATTATGCCTTGCATTGCAAAGAAATTTGAGCGTCTTCGTGAGGACCAAAACGCAGCAGGCAAAGACATTAAAGATGTTGATGCAATCTTGACTGCACGTGAACTTGGTGCATTGATTGAAAAAAGTGGAATTGACTTCAATTCTTTAGACGACTCAGACTTTGACCTTCCACTTGGTATGTCTTCTGGTGCTGGCGTTATCTTCGGAGCTTCAGGTGGTGTTATGGAAGCAGCACTTAGAACAGTTTGTGATGTTTTAGAAAACAAATCACTTGATAAAATTGAGTATCTTGCTGTACGTGGTCTTAAAGGCACAAAAGAAGCAACTATCACAGTTGCTGGAAAAGAAGTAAATGTTGCTGTTGTTTCAGGACTTGCAAATGCAAGAGCACTCCTTGAAGAAATCAAAGCCGGCAACAAACATTATGACTTTGTTGAAGTTATGGCTTGCCCAGGCGGTTGTGCAAACGGTGGTGGTATGCCAATTCACCCAGCACATGTTGTAAACAATAATGAAATCGCTGCACTTCGTGCAAAAGGTTTGTATAAGAGCGACACAAACAATAAAATCCGTAAATCACACGAAAACCCAGCAGTTATTGATTTATATAAAAACTACCTTGGTGAATATGGTGGAGAAAAAGCACATCATATCCTTCACACAACATATGTTGACAGAACAAAAAAATAAAAATATTATAAAACAAAAACCACAGAACATTCTGTGGTTTTTTTGATTGACTTTTATATTTGAATTGCTTATAACAATCATAGAACGTTGGGTGAAAAGCAAATTTATTTGCCAATCCGTAATCAATAACCAATGCAATATGCTCGTGTTATTTCGTTCTTTTTTTATTGATACAAAACAAAAAAAGACCTTTCGGTCTTTTTATTTTTTATTCTGTTGGGGTTGTATCTTCGCTTGCAGGTGTTTTCCAGAAACCAACAACCATATCGATTGCCCTTTCTTCATTATCGATATCGACAAGGTCAGCATTTTCGTCTTCTCTTAAACCTTGAAGTTGTGCCCTTCTTTCATCAGCATAAGCAAACAAAATCTCTGGATACATTGTCCTTGAACCTTCTTTAATTGATGAAATAAGGTCTAAGTATTGCTCTTGTAAATTATAGAATTCTTCGTCAGTCATACCCAAGCCGTCTTCTTCCATAATTTCGTCGCTTGACAACAAATCTTGAAGCAAACCAACTTGTTTTGCCTTAATTACTAAATCATCAAATTTATCTCTTGAACTTGCCATATCTATTCTCCTGTGTTTGATTTTACCAAAATAACCATAAAGTGTCAATGTGCTAAATCAACAAAAATTCGATATTACCCACGCCATCTTTAACTTGAACTTTTGCAACACTTCCGTTTAACATAGGAATTGAAGGTGCAACGTGACCAACATCAATGTCAATAATAATAGGAACATTGAACTCCTTTAACTGACTTAACACGGCTTCTTTATAGTCGATATCCATCATAGTTTCGGTTAACTGTGGTCTTCCTATTAAAAATGCCTTAACATTTTTAAACCAACCATTTTCTCTTAAAAACCATAATGACCTTGCTTGTTCTAAAACATTTAAATCACAAGACTCTAAATACCAAATAATTCCATCATCTTTGTATCTTTTGTTAAAGTCGTCAATTTTACAAAACTTTGTGCCAGCAAGATGAGTCAAGACATCTAGGCAACCACCTATAAGCCTGCCTTTTAGATTGACTTCTTTTTCTCCTGTTAAAATTTCCCACTTAACTTTTTCTGTGCAATAATATCCATCAAGTTCGTGACCTTCTTCTTTTTTGTGTGGGTTTTCGATTTCGTACTTTTTGTAGCTTGAAAAAGAAAGTTTTTTACCTGTTAACAAGTCGTAGTTATCTTGTACTGATTTGTGCCATTTTTTCATACCAAATGTTGGAAAACAAACACCATAGATACTTGCAACATCACAGTTTACCGGAAGCAAAAAAGTAAGGTTTGCGTTATCAGATGCACCCATAAAAAACTTAGGCTTTGCGTTTTTTATTTTGTTGAAGTTTATATGTGGCAAAATTTCCATCATAAATTCTCCACCTGCCATAGAAATAACAGCATCAATATCTTCTCTAAAATAGGTTTCTTCAAACTCTTTTGCTCTAATTTCTTTTGTTGCACTTCTACACTTCTCTTGCTCGAAACAACTTTCACTAAAAGCAATTTCGTGACCCTTTTTTGTAAGTGTTTTTATAGCGTTTTCACATCTTTTTAGGTATGGGTCGATGGTACAACCAAGAGAAGGAGCACAAACACCAATTTTGCCTTTTTTCAAAAACTCTGGATATTTCATAATTACCTCTTTGATATTTTACCAAATTAACCCTTTTTTTCAAATAAAAACACTCTATTTTAGCAAAAACATTTTTAATTATTTGTATTTTTAATATATTTTTGCTAAAATTATTTGAAAGGTATATTTATTTATGAATTGGTTGGTTGGAAAAAATATTATCTTAACCGGTGCTTCTAGTGGAATTGGAAAAGAAGTTGCAAAAGTTCTTGTTTCAAAACCATACAACTGCAAAGTTTTGGGGGTCGCAAGGACAGAAGAAAAACTAAAAGAACTGCAAGACGAACTTGGAGAAAACTTTTTATACTTCCCTATGGACACAGCAAAATTTGAAAATTGGGAAAAATTAAAACAGCACTTACTTGACACGAACTTTATGGCAGATGTTTTAATAAACAATGCTGGAAGAATGCATCAATTTATTGCGACAAAAAAACTAGACTTGAATACTGTTGAAAATGTGATGAATGTTAACTATTATTCAGTTGTATATTCTGTTAACACTCTTTTAGACCTAGTTTTAAAATCTCCTACACCTGCAATC
>JAZSQZ010000016.1:0-5150 GCA_045538175.1 Clostridia bacterium | reverse complement strand
GGCTACGATCCGACTTACTAGTTTTCTGCCACATTCAGGGCATATAACGATACCTGAAAAAAGAAATACTTTAGGATTGCCTTCGCTATATCTTGCGTTGCGTTTCAAAATATCCTGTATTTTGTCAAAATGCTCTTTAGTAATATAAGGTTCAACATAGTTAGGAACACCCTTATATTCGCCATATAATAGTGTATCAGTAAGCAAATTGTGTACAGTTGTGATTGAAAGGTTCATAGCGTATTTCATGTTAATATATACTGTGGTTGCTCTTTTGGATTGGTGTGTTTCAAAATGTTTAAGTAAATCCATAAGAATATGTTCTTTTTCGGTGTTTTTTGTAAGGTGGCGATTGCGCTTTTCACCAACAACTTCCCAAGGAAAATGAAAGTTCCTTGTACCTGTTACAACTTGTTTGTTTTTAATACGCATTTTGTTATTGAATTTAATACGCTTGCTAGTCTTTTTTGCTTCATATTCTGCCATTGTAAGATAGATATTGATTTTAAAAGCTGCATCATCATCTTCAGGGTCAAGGTCGGCTTCTTCAATAGAAATCCAAGTGACTCCGGCTTTACGCAACTGTTTCTGACATTCATAATATTCCCCAACATTACGGAAGAATCTATCAATACATTTGAATATAACTATATCAAACTTGCCAGCCTTTGCATCCTTAATAAGTTTAGCAAGTGCTTTTCTCTTGCTTATCTCTAAAGTGGCAGATATACCCTCGTCAATATATTCCCCAGCGCCAACAAGTTCATATTCAGTACAAAACTCTTCTAATAAGTCTAATTGGTCATTAATGGTGTAACCATTCTTTTTCTGTTCATCAGAAGAACACCTTGAATATTTGGCAGCCCTAACAGGTCTACCCTCTGCTTTATATCTATTTAATTGCTTATAACTCGTATACATAATTAAACTCCTTTTTTACATAAAAATTACATAATTTTTATTATTACTTGATATTAACAGTTGTATCATACTTGTATTCACTAGTTCGTTTTTTACTAAAAGTTTCCACTATCTAAAAAATAAGTCAGATAGTATAATAATTTCAGAACATTCGTTCTGTGAGTAAAGGGGGAGTTTTCATATGGATCAATATTTCGAATACCAAAAGCAAGTTATTATTGATGCCATCAAAACTACTAAAGATAAAGAAAAAGTCAAAACAATATATACTTGGCTTATGAAACCTGATACAAAAACTAATCAAGAGAAATGTCCATCAGCTTCATAAGTCCTTCTAATTTTTCTTCGTTCAGGTTGGCTAGTTTAAGGACTAGTTGCCTGAACTTTTTTTCTTTCTGTAACTTATCCACTAAATCAACAAACTCATCATTTTCCTTTTGTTCAAGTGGTCTTTCCATTGGAACATCATATCCCATTAACCAAGCTTCTGATACATCAAGGTATTTTGCCATTGCAAAAAGCCTTTTAGGGTCTTTTACAGTTCTAGTTCCTGATATGTATTGACTTAATGCAGATTTAGGTATTTTTAAATCTCTTGATAAGTCAACAGGTTTTTTTTCTCTTAATTCAAGTGCTTTCTGTAATCTGTCCTTTAATTCTGCTCTTTCATTCATATAATTCACCTTCCTTTGTTGGAGTAAAACTATCATAACACATCTTGTGAACTTTTTAAAGTAAAAGTTTACAAAATTTAAACTTTTATGTTGACATATTTAAAATGTTATGCTAATATAACTTTAGTTCACACATAGAGAACCACAAGATAAAGTATTTCACTTGTTGTGAACACTAGATATGGTGTAAATATTTTTTTAATATAATAGTTCACAATTTGTGAATTTGAATAAAAGGAGAACACTATGGCAGAAAGAAAAATATATACAGTATATAGTGAAAATGGCGATATGACATTCATAATGAGAGATATATATGTGAATGGCGAACCAAAAAGCACAGAAGTAATCGGCTTTTACTTCGGAGAACCAACGGAAGAAAATACAACATTATATACAGGCAGTTTAAAAGCCGAATTTTAGATCAGGAAAGGCAAGGTGGAAGATATGAATGAAAATGAATTAAGAATACTTGAAGCAATGGTAAAAGATAAAATTAAATTACAACTTGAAATAGCACAAGATAATTTTAAGATTACAGGTTGGAATGAATCACATTCTTGCAGAATGGCAAAGATTGACGGAATGATTGAAGTGTTGGAAATGTTCACAGATAAAGAATATTATTATGACGAAAACGGATTGCATGAGAGAAAAGATAAATAAGTATGACAGAATAAGAAAAGCACAATGAAACTAATGTTTCAATAGCTGTCCTATCGGCTTATCGGGGGTACTTAATGCAGCCTTCCTTGTGAAGAGTGTCACAAGCCACTATTAATGCAGAGTGAGTATATAGAAAGGAAGTGGAAAAGTGGGAAAGATAGTCTTTAATTATGACAAATTGGTTGGTAGAATCATTGAAAAATTTGGTAGTAGAAGAACATTTGCAAAGGCAGTTGGTATTTCCTATGTTTCAATGTCTAGAAAACTAAACGGAAAAATTATCATATCGCCTGATGAAATGGTTGAGTGGTCAAAGCCGGAACTTCTTGATATTCTGCCTATTGAATTTCACGAATATTTTTTTAATCAGCAAGTTCACGAAGCGTGAATTTAGGTAGAAGGGAGCGCAAATGGATAGGGCAACAAACAATATGCCAACAGCTGAAAAGATACTTTCATTATTGGTTGAACTGCTTGCAGACCAACATAATGTAAAAGTCAAGTATCAAATTATTAAGAAAGGAGATACAGAGGATGGAACTTAATTTACTTTACGGACAAGAAGCAACACTTGAAGATTTATATGAACTTCACGATAAGAAAGGCTTTGAATTTGTTATTGAAGATGGTGAGATTACAGATGTTTTATACTGATGACCCTATAGCAGATTTTTCAAGGCATTTTGACGAGCAAGAAGCAGAACACAGAGCATATATAGAAAGTTTGCCGAAGTGTGAGTATTGCAGAAAACCTATAGAAGATGATTATTGCTATGTAATAAATGATGAGCCTATATGTGAAGAGTGCCTTGAACATTATCACAGAAAGAAGGTGGAACATCTTGTCTGTTGATTTTAAAGTATATGATTCAAAAGAAGATTGGCTTCAGGCAAGACAAAGTTTTATAGGTGGTTCAGATGCTTCTTCAATCGTTGGTATGAACCCTTACAGAAACAATATTGAACTGTGGCAGATTAAGACAGGACAGTTAGAGCAAGAAGATATTTCAGATAAGCCTTATGTTCAGTATGGCATACAGGCTGAAGAACATTTAAGGGCATTGTTTAAGTTGGATTTTCCTGAATACAAGGTTTTCTATGCTGAAAACAATATGTGGACTAATGACAAGTACCCATATGCACATGCCAGCCTTGACGGATGGCTTTTAGATCAGGATAAAAGAAGTGGCATTTTAGAAATTAAAACTACTGAAATTCTTCAATCAATGCAAAAGGAAAAATGGAACAACAGAGTACCTGATAATTATTATATTCAACTTCTGCATTACCTTATGGTAACAGAATTTGATTTTGCAGTATTAAAAGCGCAGTTAAAGTATGAATTTAATGGCGAAATCTACTTACAAACCAAACACTACAAAATTGAACGAAGTGAAGTAGAAGAGGATATAAAATATTTGGAAAATTCGGAAAAAAGGTTTTGGAAACAGGTTCAGGAAAAGAAAAAGCCAGGCCTTATACTTCCAAACATCTAAAAAACTAAAGATACCGACATTGAACTATTAGAAAGGTATCTATGAAAGAATTTAAAAGTTTTTACAAAGAAGTAACCGGAAACGAGGGTGGCAAGTGCCACTATAACACAAGACTTGATACATATGGTTGTGGATGTTCCCACGATTGCAGTTATTGTTATGCAAAGAGCCTACTAGCATTCAGGAACTTATGGAACGAAAAAGAACCATCAGTTGCTGATATTAAGAAGATTGAAAGGAAGATTGCAAAACTTCCTACAGGTTCAATAGTAAGGTTAGGCGGTATGACAGATTGCTTTCAGCCATTGGAAGAAAAAATGCAAGTCACAAAGGCAACTATTGAACTACTGAATAAGTACGGAATTAACTACCTGATAGTAACGAAATCTGACCTGATATGTGAATACATACACATACTTGACAAGACAAAGGCACATATACAGGTAAGCACAACTTGGATTCCTTGCGAAAAGGCAGTTAGTACAGAAAGAAGAATCAAGGCTATTGAAATGCTATATGCAGAAGGCTTTGATGTAGCTGTGAGGTTATCCCCATATATTCCACAGTTTGTGGATTTGGACAGGCTGAACAGTATCAAATGCAACAAGATAATAGTGGAATTTTTAAGGGTTAATCATTGGATTAAGAAGTGGTTGCCACTTGATTATTCTGAATACACAGTAAAGCAATCAGGTTATGAACACCTACCGCTTGAAAAGAAAATAGAGTACCTGTCAAAAGTCACAGGCTTTGATGAAGTGTCAGTTTGTGAAGATGTATCAGAACATTATGAGTATTGGAAAGAAGCAGTAAACCATAACAAGGCTGATTGTTGCAATTTAAGAAAATAAGCGAAAGGAAATGAGGTTGTGCGCACATAAAACTATAGTTCCCTTTCGGTGAATGAAATGAAACTACTATCACTCTTTTCAGGAATAGGTGCGTTTGAAAAAGCACTGGACCGATTAGAGATACCTTATGAATTAGTCGGATTTAGTGAAATTGATAAATACGCAGTTAAATCATACTGTGCAATTCATGGGGTAGATGAAACAAAGAACCTTGGTGACATAACCAAGATAGATGAAAAGGCTTTGCCTAAAGATATAGACCTTATTACATATGGCTTTCCTTGTCAAGATATAAGCATTGCAGGTAATCAGAAAGGCTTATTCAATGAGGATGGTTCACAGACTAGATCAGGATTATTCTTTGATGCATTAAGGATAATCGAAGAAACAAAACCAAGGGTTGCTATTGCTGAAAATGTAAAAAACCTTGTAGGCAAAAAGTTTAATGCACAATTTCAGGTTGTTTTATCTTCACTTGAAGCGGCTGGATATAACAACTATTGGCAAGTTCTGAATGCTAAAGATTATGGAGTTCCACAGAA
>JAZSQZ010000119.1:0-11115 GCA_045538175.1 Clostridia bacterium | reverse complement strand
ATCATTTGTTTCCAAATTTTCTTTTGAAAAATCCCCCAAAAACTCCTCAAAATCTTTCTTGTTTTTATTTGAAGAATATACATAGTTTTTTATGATTTCTTGTGGTTAGTAAAAATTTATAAGCTTGTTTAAGGCGTTATTTGGGGTCACAACCTTAATTTTGGGCAGTTTAAAGTATTTGTTTGTAATCTCACCAAATCCGTTATAGACGACTTTTTCAAAAGGAAAATCTTCAAATTTTTCTTTGCTTTTTACAACAAAAAATTCAAACTTTTGATTTGGTTTTATTACTATTTTTTTAAACAAAACAACTCTTTCTTTTGTCACATTTTTTTTATCAAAACAAACATTGTCTTCAAGAAATATTTTTTCTTTGTTTACACAAACAAGATTTTTAAAACGATTAAATTTTGTTAAAAAATATTTTTGTTTTTTTAAGTTTAAAAGATTTTTAACATACCAAAATTTTATGCTCAAATTTTTGTTTGTTAAATTTTCAAAGTAAAATTTTTCGCAATCAAATTTGTTTTCAAAGTCAAATGTTCTTGTTTTTTTAGCATAAAATTTTAGTTCACTTATCTCACTTAAAAAACAGAAATTTTTATATTCCTCAAAGCCATAAAAATATTTTTTACCACAAACTTCGATACCTGTTTTTGTTATATTAAAAGTTGGATCATCTTCCCTATCAATATTTAATATGTTTATCAATGACATAAGTTTTACAGACATAAATTCTTCATCAATGATTTTTATAACCGACCTAAATTTAAATTTTGAAGACAGATACAAGATTTCCCTAAAACTTAATCCATTTAACTTTGAAAACAAAATAAACACATTTACATTGTACGACATATTCTCTATCTTTTTTATTGCATATAAATACTTTTTTAACTTCTCATAATTTTTGCAGTCACAAATATCAATTTTTATCGTTGGATAATCTTTGTTTATCCCTGCTTTTTCAATTTCTAAAAACAAATCTTCATCACAATTTTTTAACAAAACAAAATTATTTTTTACCTTGTTTAATAAATTCTTTTCAAATTTTGTTAAGTTATAAAACAATAACTTATTTTGAATTTTTAATTTTTTTATATATGTTTTTTTGATAATTGCATTATTTTTGTATATGTTTTTGTCATTTTTAATATTTAAAAATAAAAATAGCAAAATTAGTAATATAATTATAACCATATAAAAATGGTTTACAAAACAAAAAATTTTAAACAAAAAAGAGTGGATTTCTCCACTCTTTTCCCCATTTGTTAGATTAGCCGTAAGCCGAGTTCTGTTTTTGACTATCATCTATCTAGACTTAATGTTACCATTAAGTTCAAGCGATATTTTTAAAGACCTAGCGAGCAACTAATGTGGTCTTTTTAATCTTGCTTCAAGTGGGGTTTACATTGCTCCGATTGTCACCAACCAGACGGTGAGCTCTTACCTCGCCTTTCCATCCTTACAATTTCTTGCGGTTTATTTCTGTTGCACTTTCCTTGGAGTCGCCTCCACTGGGAGTTACCCAGCACCCTGCTCTGTGAAGCCCGGACTTTCCTCATTACAGCCATAACAACTGCACTGCGATAGTCTGTCTAACTAACGATAACAATTATATATTTATTTTTTACTTTTGTCAACGTCATTAAAAAAAGGAACTTTTGATAGTTCCTTTTTACTTATTCAAATTTATTATAACTCATAACATCTGCAAGTTTTTTCTTTTCAGGTCTATTCCATTTCTCTTCCACTTTTCCTATTGCAACCATTGTTACAAGTTTATGAGTTTTGGGACAACTTAAAATTTGTTCAACTTCTTTTGAATGTTTTCTATTATAACTTCCTATCCAACAAGAGCCAAGTCCATATGCAGTTGCAGCAAGCAACATATTTTCGGTTGCAGCAGCAGCGTCTTCAACCATAAAATCTTTTTCTTCTGAAAAAACAGCAACAACTATAGGACAATTTTTTAAAAATTTTCCAAACTCACAAATCTCTGCAAACTTATCCAAAATCTCCCTATCATCAACAATTACAAATCTTAATGGTTGATAATTTTTGGCACTTGGTGCAAGTCTTCCACAATCTACAATATTTTCAATAATCGCAAGATCAATACTATATGGCAAAAACTTTCTGTCAGTTTGCCTTGTTTTTAACATTTTTATTCCGTCCATAATTTTTCTCCTAACTAAAAAATACACCAAATATTAAAAAATTGCAAACATTTTAGACTAATCAAAATACAATTCTTTTTCTTTCACAAACTGTCTAATTAACTCTAACGACTTTTTTTCTAACCTACTTATATACGACCTAGAAATTCCCAGCTTTTTTGCAACTTCTCTTTGCGTGTACGATGGTTTACCACCAATACCATATCTTAAACTTATTATCTCATATTCCCTATCGTTTAAAACATTTTTGATTAGTTTTAAAAGTTTTTCTGTTAAGATGTTATTCTCTACCGTCTGTATAACGTCTGTTTCAAGATTTGGCACAACATCTATCAAGTTTATTTCGTTACCATCTTTATCTTTTCCTAAACACTCCCCTAGCGATACAACGGTTGTATGTTTTTTGTTTACCCTTATAAGCATCAAGATTTCATTTTCAATACACTTTGCAGCATATGTTGAAAACTGAGTATTTTTTCCATATTGAAAGGAGTTTATTGCTTTTATAAGACCTATTGAACCAACCGAAATCAAATCATCTGCTTCACCTGCAGTATTATATTTTTTTACAATATGTGCAACAAGTCTTAAGTTGTGACTTATAAGTTTTTCTTTTGCGACATTGTCACCCTTCCAAAATTTTTCAAAACACTCCTTTTCTTCTTCACTGCTTAGCGGCTTTGGAAAACACGACACATTATTGACGTATGCTGAAAACAGCATAATTTTATTTATAAACGTCATAAAACTTTCAATAATCATACACAAACACCTCGGTTTATGTATATGAATTATTTTGTCGATTTTTGCTTGTACATATATGTTTTTTATAAAAAAATTTTTCAGTAAAAAAGCGAAAGTGTTATACTTTCGCTTTTTATTTTCCAAATCATTTATTAGTAACCTTATCTATTCAAACAAATCAAAAGTTTTCATATCTAAAAAGATTTCATTTCAACAGCACAATAAAATACATAATTATTATTTTTTTATATACCTAAAAACAAAAGGTAATCCACGAAACGAGCCCTTTTCGTCCTCATGAATTTTTGCAAATTCTCTTATTTTATCTGCAATGTTTACAGAATATTCAAGATATAATGTCCTATCTAGATTGTATTTATCTAAAAATTCTTTGATAGTAAAAATAGTTCCTTTAGGCAAATTTTTTATATCGTCTATAATTTTTTCACAAGATTTATCACTCATTTTTATTATCCCCTTACAAATCTTAATTGTTAAATTACATACAAAAATATAGATTATATATTGTTAACATATACGAGTTTTAATGCTTATAATCTTACCAACATTGTTTTATTTGTTTTTGTTTTCCAAATATTCACTTTTCAATATTGAATAGATGTTTGTGTCATAAAATATTCCGTGAGCAAAACTTCCTTGTCTTAAAACACCTTCATGCTTTAAACCATTTTTCTCCATTACCCTACCAGAGCCGATGTTTTCTATAGCGTGTTTTAATTGAATTCTATTCAAGTTTACTTCTTCAAATAAAAATTTGATTACAGCACCCAAAGCTTGTGTCATCAAACCGTTGCCCCAAAACTTGCTAGACATACAATATCCAACTTCACCTATAAAATATCTTTCTTCAATTTTTACAACGTTTATAGCACCTATGACTTTGCCTGTTTCCTTGTGATACAAAGCCCAATCATAGCCATCGTTTTTAATCCAAATTTTTATTAACTCTTTTGATTCTTCTACAGATTTATGCAAATCCCAAGACAAATATTTATTTACCTTTGGGTCTGTTGCCCAATTGTCATACATATCTTGTGCATAATCTAATATAAAAGGTTTCAATATCAAATCTTTTGTTTCTAATTCTTTATTTTTAATTTTGTTAATTTTCATTACTTTTTCTCCTTTTTAGAAAACAATTATTCTAAAAGAAGAAATAATTGTTTTCTTCTTTATTCGTTACAATCTACCAAAATTGTAACAATCATTGGTCTTCTCTTTGTTTTCTTTGAGAAGAAACTTGTTGTAACTTTCTTTACCATTGCTTTGATTTCAGCGTTGTCCATTGCTTTTAAGTCAACACCTTCAAAAGCATTTGTAATAAAAGCTTTTGCATCTGTTATAAGTTCGCTTGCTTCGTCTTGATAAATAAGTCCACGAGATATAATGTCAGGACCTGTAACAATCTCTCTTGTAAATTTTGACAAACCAAGTACAACTACACAGATACCTTCTTCACTTAAGACTTTTCTATCCCTTAAAACATTACTTTCCATATCACCAGCACCTGTACCATCAAGCAAAACTTCTCCTGCTTGAACCATTTTTGCAGGTTTTAGGACATTTTTGTTTACTTCAACTTGCATACCAATTTCTGGGATTAAGATATCCCTCTGTTTCATACCAAGTTCAATTGCAAGCAATCTTTGTTTTTTAAGATGTCTAATTTCTCCGTGGACAGGTATAAAATATTTTGGACGAATAAGAGAGTGCATAATTTTTATTTCTTCTCTATTTGCGTGTCCTGATGCGTGAACATCTGCAAGCTCATTATAAATAACAGTACAATCTTTTTTGTATAGATTGTTGATAACTGTGTTTATTGCTTTTTCATTTCCAGGAATTGGTGCTGATGAGAATATTACAACATCATTATCATCAAGTCTAATTTTTGGGAAGTTGTCTGTTGAAAGGCGTGTAAGAGCACTCATTGCTTCACCCTGACTTCCGGTTGTGATTATAACAAGTTCCTTGTCTTCATATTTTTCAATTTTTTCAATGTCTACAATGTTTTTTCTATCACATTTAAGTTCGCCAAGTTTTATTGCAATATCTGCAACATTTATCATACTTCTTCCACCAAACACAACTTTTCTTTTGTATTTTTGTGATATATCCATAATTTGTTGCAAACGGTGAACATTACTTGAGAATGTTGCGATAAAGATTCTTTTATCAGCATACTTATTAAATAGACTATCCATTGTTTTTCCAACAACAGATTCACTCATAGAAAAACCTTCTCTTTCGACATTTGTGCTATCTGACATAAAAAGCAATACGCCCTTTTTGCCAACTTCTGCAAGCCTTTTAAGGTCGCAGCCTTCTCCACCGATTGGAGTAAAGTCAATTTTAAAGTCACCTGTGTGAACAACAACACCAACAGGAGTTGTGATAACAAGCGCCATAGCACCCGGAATTGAGTGTGTCATATTTACAAACTCAACTTTAAAATTTCCAGCTGAAACAATACTTCCACCTTTAACACTTGTCATTTTTATGTTTTTGATATTTGTTTCTCTAAGTTTGTTTTCAACAAGTGCGAGTGTCATTCTGCTACCATATAAAGGCAATTTGATTTGACCTAGAACATAAGGCACAGAGCCAATGTGGTCTTCATGACCGTGGGTAAAGAAAATACCTCTAATTTTGTTTTTGTTTTCTAGTAAGTACGAAATGTCTTGAACAACTAGGTCGATACCTGGCATCTCGTCATTAGGGAAAGCAGAGCCACAGTCAATAAGAATAATATCGTTGCCATATTCAAAAGCAGTCATATTCTTACCAATTTCACCTACTCCACCTAAAAATGTAATCTTTAAGTTTTCCATAATTTCTCCTTTTTATAATATATTTATAATTCTTAAAATAAACACACAAAAATATTGGGGCTTTAAAAAAAGTCTCAACAACAAAATATCTACAATATCAAAGCTTAAAAATATTAAACTATAAATCTAATTTTCTTTATAGTATCTCTTTCTTCAAATTTCTTTGGTGAAATAAACATATCAGGATAAACATAAAATCTCATACCCTGACTTGTAAAGTATGCAACCATTTGAAACACAATAAAAGTAAACACAATAAGTGGAAGAATTACAATAAGTGCAATTAGGAATGTGAAAACCCCTAAGCAAAAACTTACACCAACTGCAAGCAAAGCAAAAAGAATTGCAGTTGAGTAAATGCTTCCAAATTTTCTAAAGACAGATTTAAATGATATTTTTAATGCTTTAAAAGGTCCAACATTTAGGACAGCCATACCTGGCATCCAGCAGTTAAACAATGAGACTTTTAGAGCAATAAGCATCAAAAACATTGCAAAAACCAATACTGCCAAGAATACATAACCGATAGAATTCATAGTTGCAAGTTTTAAGATGCCATAAGCAACAGCAACAATAATTAAGTTTAGTGGAAGAATAAATAGATTTTTAGTCAAACAATATAGCGAAGATTTTCCCAAATTTCTAATATAACTTCCTGTAAAAGTATATCTTACCTGACTTGTCATAAAACCATATAGGACATCCCCCATTGGCAAGCTACCTAATCCATAAATAAATGGTGCAACAAAGAAAATAACAAAGCCAAATAAAATATAATTAACCAAAAATTGTGATGCGTTTGAAGAAATAACTGATATAAAATTATTTATAACATCATTTATTGTATAAGCAATATCACCTGGGTTATAGAACATACTATTAGCAAGTGCCCAAAAATCTCCAAAAACATTAGCTTCGCTAAGTTTCCCAACAATTGGAGACAAAATCGGCACACAAATTAACACTGTAAAAACAGTGCAAATGATGTAATAAACCAAAAGTTTCCATACATTTGAAAAATTGGTTAGAAGTAGTCTAACCGAATTTCTAAACATCATAGTAGTTATTCTCCATTAAATTTTTAAAAAACCAAAGTTTTTTGCTGTTAATATAATTATACACATATTTAATAAAAATGCAAATTATTTTTTTAATACATAAAAAAAGAGTGACTTTTCGTCACTCTTCCTTATTTTTCTTTTCCTTAATGGAATCTACCACTTCTTCAAGTTTAGACATACCCTCTTTTATATCAGTTTTTACTTCTTCTTTTGTTTTCTCAATATCCTGCCCTTCTTTTAAAAACAGAACAAAGACCAAAGAAATAACAACTGCAATTATGTCAATAATAGCATTGAGTTCTATTGCAATTCCTAGTAAAAAACAAACAACTTGAGCAATCACAAGCAAACCACAAAGAATAGGAATAACAATTTTATAAGTTTTATTGTTTTTCATTTCCACTCCCCTTTTTATTATTTATAATTGCAACCCTTATCTCTTTTACTTCTTCTTTAATACTCTCAACCATGTCAAGATGGCAATTCAATTTTGTAATTGTGTCTTGATATTTTTTTTCACGCTTTGAACTGTCTTTTAATTGATAAACTAAAAGCCCTATAAAAAGTGCAGACCATATACCATTAGAAAGTGCAATTTGAAAAATTTCTTCCCACATAGCCACTCCTTTTAAAATTTATGGATTGTTAGAAGAATCCTCATTTGTTTTTTCTTCTTCAACTTTTTTTGTCATATCTTCTCTATCCTTTTCTTCAAAAGAAAATTGATACATGCTTTTACCCCCGTTATAAAAAACTTTTTCTTGAATTTGCAAAGCCCTTAAGGCTATCTTTTTAGGATTTAATTCATAATCTTTTATCATACTAAATCATAAACCACTTCTAAAGATTTTATTTTATTATATTTTCCAACACTTTCAATCGACAAGGAAAACTTATCTACTCTTTTCATAATGTTTATTCTGTTTTTCTTTTTGTCTCCAACTAAATTATATTTTGTTGGCACATCGTCACAGAAAACGTTTAAAACACAATCATATTCCGTATCAACATATATTTGCTTGATAAGTTTTGTTTTTTGCAAATTTAAAAAATCATCATTTCGAATTCCCCAATATTTTTTAAACGGCGTATCAAATAACAAACCATCTTTTTTTAGTTCACAAATTCTGTCCCCATTTTCACCATTTAAGCAGATTAAAAGTTTTGAAAAATTTCCTTCAGTTATAGGAAGCAACCACGAAATATCAACCCCATATGTTATAGAAACTTCCCTTGTTTTTACATCAATTGCAAGTAAGGCATTGTTGATAAAATCTATATTTTCTTCTCCTAAATCTAATTTACAAGCAACAAAATATTTGCCTTCAAAAAAGACTGCTTTAGCGTTTACATTAAAGTTCGAAAACAACTTATCAAGCTTTAAATCGAGTTTTTCAGCCTCATTTCCATCAAACACATAAACACCATCGCTTGTCAGCATAAAAATCTTGTCATTACAGACACATACTGTATCGTTAAAAATTTTGCCACCAGAGATAAAAAGTTGAGTTATTTGATAGGTGTTAGTTTTTAAAAAATATGTAATTTTTGATATACCAAAATCACGAACAACATATAAGTCATCTAGAAAACTCAATATCTTATTAGGCTTTCCTCTTTGCTCATCAGGAAACTCAATCACACCTATTGTCGAATCTTTTACAGCAGGCCAACTTGTAGGATCAGTATTGTCGCTATACCAAATTTTATTTCCTGGTCCTTCAACGATTGCAAACAGTCTTGATGCGTGCATACAAATAGAACGGAACTTTGGAACATTTTCAACAACATAAGGATTGCTGTCACTGTGCCAAACAAGCAAGTTATCATCCTTAGAGGAAAACAACATTATATCTTTATTATTTATGTTGTAGTGAATTGCTTCAGGTCTTGAATTTAATGTTTCATCATAAAGTCTATAAATCCACAAATCAAAACCAAACAATCTAAAAAAATAAAGATTTTTATCTTCTCCATACAAAACAACTTTCTTTTGAAATTTATTATAGGTTTCGCTGTAATAATTATACAACCACGCTCCAACAAATTTTGCACCTGTAGTGTTTTCCAAAGTCCTTTCAAAAACCTGCGACATCTCATCTTCGGCAAGTTTAATGTCACCAACCCCATAACCAGACACCAGTGCGCCATTTTCAAAATCAAAATTATAAGATAGATTTGGAGATAAAATATTTTCACAAACATCTAAATCATATTTAAACCCTTTAGAAAAATCCTTAATTTTTGCAACTTTCGTTTTTGTCTCTTTTCCACCAATACTGTTTTTATATAACATCACTTCCACCTTCTTTTAGGAATATAACCAGAAGTTTTTTTGATAGAATATCTTAGCAAATCTTTAAATCTCTTATAAAACATCTCAGCTTCACTATAAAAACTTTTGATATAAAAATATTCACTTGCAACACCCATAGCAAAACATTTTTCACTAATACAACCAATACATTTTTCTTCTGTATCGATAGAAAGTTGTTGTGGGGTTTGAGAATATATTATCTCAACTTGCTTCATATTAGGATTTACAGAAAGATAACCATCTCCCAAATCATATTTTATTTTTCTAGAAGTTTTTACATCTTTTATAGAAATTATTTTTTTAAAATTATCATCAATATCTGAAAACAATATCTTCCCATCTTCAACAGGGAGCACTTTTTTATTTTTTAAAACAACATACTCACAAATTTCTTGATAAGTTAAGTTTAGACACTTAAGCAAAACTTCAATTTCTTGTTTTGCTGTATCACTAACATTTTTACTTCCTTCTTCTAATCCCTCTCCCAACTCTTTTTCAAGATTAACAAACATACTTGCAATTTTTAAAACATCTCTAACCTTCATTATACCCCCTTAAACTTTTTAAACGGATTTAATTTAACCCTAACTCCATTTTTAAATTAGTTCTAATTTTATAACTTATTTCTTTATTTGCTCTTTCTTCTAACCTATTATTATGATTATCTATGTTTTTTAGCGTTGATTTTAGCCATTTTATTGATGTTTTATGTGCCTTTTGTATTGCATAGTAGTCTAGCCTTCTACCAACCAAAAAACAAAAAGAGTTTCCTTTTTGCATAGTATTGTGTATTTCATAAACCTTCTTTTTTGTATCATAGAGCACGAAATATTCCCTTTCAACATCTTTTAACCTTGAAGAAATATCAAACAAATCTTCTTTAATCCTTACTTTCATTACTCTTCCCTTTTATAAAATAGGCAGGAGAATATTATCCCCTGCCTAAACCTTATTAAACCTTAAATGGATTTTCTACAGTACTTGCAATGTTTGTAATTTTTGCTTGACCATTTGGTTTGTCACAAATGAGTTCAGCGTATTTAACAAGTGTAGCAGTATAGACAGGTTTGTTTTCTGCTTGTCTAATAATTCTGCCATTGTCACTTTCTAACCATTCCCAATCACAAAGTTGATGGATAGCAAAATCTTTTGTATTAAGTAAATACATTTCTCCATTGTTTACAAATCTATCATACACAACAGGAATACCATTAAATGAGATTGCCTTTTGTCCACCAGCAAGATTTAAGACATCAACATTTCTTCTATAAGCACTTAAATATTGTTGATATGCTCTTCTTACATCACCAGAACAAGCAATAAAATCAACTTCACTGCCACTTTCTTCTTCTAAACAGTTGATAGCTGATTGAAGCATAACATCATTGATTTCTGCTTCTTCTCCACCATTATTGTTTATATAAGGATACATCCAAGGATAATTTTTTCTATCAACACCATATAGAATTTTATTTTCTTCTGTTGTGTCAAAAATTTTTCCAAGACCGGTAATTTCCATATCCTTAGAGCCCGAAACATAAACAACACAACCTTCAATAAGTTCAGTTAAATTTGTTGTATTAAAAGTTACTTTTTTATTCATACGGTCTACATATGTTACTTTAATACCAGAAAGTGAATCAATTTTATTTCCTGCTTCATTATAAACATCAACAACCATACCTTCAATAAAATTTCTAACAGAATCAAATGTAGGCACCGAGCCCTCAACACCTATACATTTTGCGATAGTGCCTGAGCCATCACCATACAACATTCTGCCAAGATTAAAAGCACTTGCCTTAATCAAACTTTCCATTTCATCGTTTAACAAATCAACAAAAGCACCAGCATTGCTTTGTGATGCCCTAATTGCTTTATCACTTATTTCGATTGTACCAAATAAGTTTTTAAGACCTGTTTTATATTGTAAAAAATCATGTCCTTGTGCTTTTGGAAGT
>JAZSQZ010000025.1:0-7306 GCA_045538175.1 Clostridia bacterium | reverse complement strand
AGACCAAATAAGATTGATACAGTTGAAACAACCTTTGCTAATAATTTATTAGACAGTAATGGTGTAACACATTTTCTTATTGACAAGATAGATCTGGGTGATAATATTTTTATCAATCAGATCCGTCCTAAGCATAATACTTACTATTACCAGACAACTACTGAAAAGAAAGCAATTTGTTTACATTTTACTGTTGGTAATATTAAAGGCGATGTTGGTTCTTTAACGAAAGATGGACAGAAAGTTTCTGTCAATTATGTTGTAGATAGACAAGGTAACATTTATAATTTGTTTCCAGATAATTATTGGTCCTATCATTTAGGTTCAGGAACTATTGGAACGAATGCAGTAATGAGTAAACAGACCATAGGAATAGAAATATCCAATTATGGTCCTTTGAAGATGGCAGCATCAGGTGATTTGATGGATGCTTATGGAAACTTATACTGTACATCAGCTGAAAAGGAATATTATAAAGTTTGTAATTATCGTGGTTATAGTTGTTATGCCACTATGACTCCAATACAAGAGAAAGCTGTTGCTAAACTCATTAAGTATCTTTGCAAACAAAATAATATCTTACCAATATTCAAGGAAAATCCAGACCAATTATTTAAAGATGCTTCGGAAGCAAAGAATTTCTCTGGAATTTACTATCATACAAGTGTTCGTAAAGACAAGTTTGATTGGCCTGATAAACTTATGGAAGGCGTTAAAGAACAAATGAAAGAACCAAAGGTTGAAGCCACCGAAGCCAAAGAAGAACCTAAAGTATGTAAAGATCCTGCATTTGATACAGAAATTAAAAACACAAAGCCTTTTTGGTCTTCATTCTTTATGTTTTTCGGGAGTTTGTTTAAATGAATTTCACAAGAGCATTGAGAATACTTAAGGAAAATAATTTGACTCTAGTTGAAAGTCTTGATAAAAATATCGTTGCCAAATATGAACAACGAGTTAAAGACCATATAAAAAGAGTAAAATACTTTTATAGTTTGTTGGTAGAAAGCGGACAAATTCCTATTAAGGATATTGATACTGCCCGTGTTATGAAACACGACCAAGATAAACTTAAGTACAAAAACCTTGTTCGTCAAGCTCTTAGATATTCTCCAACTGAACTTACACAGGACGAGAAAAAACAAATTAACGATGTTGTAATGGAGCATATAAAGTCTAATCCGCACCACTGCGAATATTGGAGTGAAGGTGATTATGCTTCCAAGCATATAGATTGTACCAAAATGTCTGATACTTATCTATATGAAATGTGTGCAGATTGGGCAGCTACTTCGGAAGAACTAGGTAATCCATTAAATAAATGGTGTGACGATGTTCTTAATAAAAAATTTATGTTTACTGATAGACAAATTGACCTTATCCGCTCGGTTTGTGATTATCTTAATGATTATGTGGACCCTAATTTAAAACGAAATTATGGTATGAAGTCCATAAATCTGTCAGTTTTGAAACAATAACGAATTGTAAACTTTAATTTACTATATTTTTTGGTGGTTGCCATTGACAAGCCACCAATTTTTTTATACATTTTGTCTGTCCTTCAAAATTGGTTTGAGGAATTGAAACGAAAAACAACAAACATTAACAAAAAAGGAAAAATAAAAATATGAGTACTAAGGCAAAGATTACAACTATCATCGTAGCAGTTCTGCTTATTGCTTTCGCATTTTTCGCAAAGTCTATCATTGGTTACAATGATGAAACCCAGCTTCTTGTCAAGCAGTCACCGACTGGTTCTATGAGCTGCATTGACCACTCCGGCTTCTACTTCAAGGGTTTTGCGAAGATTTATTCGTATGACCGCACGAAGGACTTCTACTTCAACAGTTCCACTGAAAAGGTTCACGGCGAAGGCTGGGAAGGAGACGATAGTGACGAAGATGATATTTCTGTCACGCTGTCCCGAAATGCAAACGCTTCAATTAGTGGCTATCTGAAGTATCAGTTGCCAACTGATTGCGAAGACCTTATTAAAATCCATCGTGAACAGCGCTCTGATAAGAAGCTAAAGCACGAACTTGTACGAAATTCTGTATTGTCCGCTGTACGAAAGACTGCTCCATTGTTCACTGCTGAAGAAGCCAAGGTGACGAAAATTGCTGAATTCCGCCGACTCGCTGAAGATATGCTTACTGATGGTGAATATGCAACCACGATTGAGATTCTAAAGGAAAAGGCTGGTGAAGATGAACTCGATGAAAATGGCAAGGTGGTGAAGCGTGCTGAAGTTCAGGAATATCGTATGACGAAGCTCAAGCTGGACAAGAACGGCAACCGAGTTATGACGAAGAAGTCGGCCCTCACCCGATATGGAATTAAGGTTCTCCAATTTGATATTCAGAATGTGAAGCTTGATGAAAAGGCACAAAAGCAGTTGGATATTGTGAAGGAACGTGAAATGCAGCGCGTCGCTAATGCAACTGCCGCTGAAACCGCAAAACAGAAGGCATTGACTGCTGAAGCGGAAGGTAAGGCACGAATTGCTCAGGCAAAGGCCGACCAGGAAGTGGTAAAGATTGCGGAAGTTACCCAGGCACAAAAGGAACGTGATGTGGCAATTCTCCAGGCTGAAAAGGAAAAGGAAGTGGCACGACTTGAAGCTCTGAAGGCTTTGGAAGTGGCAAAGCGAATTAAGGCGGAAGGTGAGGCTGAGGCTGCTGCCAACCGTGCAAAGGTTGCCGCTGGTTTGACCCCGCAGGAACGTGCCGAATGGGAATATAAGACGAAGGTTGGTGTGGCTGAAGCTCTTGCAAAATCCACTCACCCCCTTGTCCCGGAAATTATGATGAGTGGCTCTGACAAGGGTGGTGCCGGTAATGCGATGGATGCTGTTGGCCTGAACATGCTGATGGACCTCACCACGAAGCTCTCCAACAAGTGAAACAGACAACCTGTGGTGGTTAAATCCACAAAAACCACCACCGGTAATTATCCATCTGACCCAACAGCCTTGGTGCTAAAACCAAACGCGGCTCCGATGGTTTTTAGATAAAATAATTTGGTGGCTGAAATGCCACCTTTTTTTATAACAAAAGGGTTTTACTATGAAGAAAATTTCAATGATTCTTTTTGCTTTGGTTGTTGCCACGAATGCTTCAACATTTAGTGAACTGGAAAAGCGTGTAGCTGATTTGGAACAACAGGTAACGAAGCTCACCATCAAATTGCTTGACAGAGAAATGGTTAAGGAGTCCCCTATCCTTAATATGGCGGTAGATACCACCACTTCTATTTCTGGGCTCATAGATAGCACTCTGATTGAAAGTGACGAAGATGAAGGTGAAGATGAATACATTGAAGTTGACGATGAAACCTTTTACAAAAGACAAAGATATTGTGTAGATTACTGCACAGAACAGTTCAACAAATCTTGGAACCAGTCTGTTGAAGCTGCCCATCAATGTATGGATGAATGTATGAGGTTCTAAAAGGAGATTACTATGAACATTATTTCTGCACTTAAAGATTGGCGAGTGATTGTTATTCTTGCTGCAATGTTTTCCGGATTTGCTGTTGCCTACTATGGAATGAACGATACTGCGGCTAGAACAATGAACCATAACACTGCTTTGGCAAATGCTGTTGTGGAAAAGTTGAATGTTATCAGACACGATACTGTGACTGTGACCAAAGAAATTACTGTTACTGATACCATTCGTGAATATATCAAGAGTGTTTCTTATTCATCTATGATACCTTCTAAGGTAGATACATTTGAAACTTACAAGGGTGGTAAGATTGATTTGTCTATGGAATGGAATGGAGGTATTTTTGAAATTGAGGCAAATGAAATTAAGTTGCTGTGTAATGGAAGATTGTTTAAGAAATTTGATGAAGATGGTGATGATATAACTGATTGTGCTGGTGAATGGATTTTGGCTTTTAAAGGAGAACGATAATGAAAAAGGGATTTACTTTAATTGAACTGATGGTTGTCATTGTGATTATGGGCATTTTGGCAGCTGTGGCAGTACCGAAGCTTTTTGGTATGATTTGTTTCAATGACCTTGGTCGTTGCAAGGAAAAGCCACAAATGTTTGCAGATGCTTGTCAAATGCACTCGGAAAGATGTCCTGACAAGCTAGTGTACGAGTTCTGCTCAGCACACATGGATAAATGCTCAGGTGAATTGTATAACAAGTATATGAAGGTTCGTCTTGCAAATCGTAAGACTCCGGAAGTAAATGATACTCCGGCACCTGAACCGGTTTATACACCTGCACCAGTGGTTAAAAAGGATACTGTATTTGTTATCAAGCACGATACAATTTATGTGGAAAGTATGCCGTTAGACGCTTGTATTACAAAATGTAAACAAGATAATGTAGCAGAGAGTCTGCAGAAGTTCTGTATCAAGGAAAAATGCTTGAAGGAGTAATATGACTAAGTTCATTATTCTATTTTCTGCTGTGATGGCATTTGCTTGTGGTTATGATTGTGAAAAACGCAAAATTGATGCTCTTGAAAGGATTGCTACTGCATTAGAAAAAATGGACCGCAACTGTGATACTCGCACTGTTGAAATTCCAGTGTATATTCCACAAGAACCAACCATCAAGAAAACATACAATGCAAAAGTTAATGGAAGGTCTTTAAAAGCTGTTCCATCTACTGATTTCATTGACGAAGATTTTGATGAAAAGTTCAATGAAGATTGTGTTGAAAAATGCTGGAATAAGCCCCTTAATAACCAAATTAAATCCTGTATTGACAAGTGCATAAAGGAGATTACAAAATGAAAAAGGTAATTTTGTTTATTTTGTGTGTTTGTGTTTTTGCTTGTGCTTGTGATAGTGAATGTAAGTTGCAACTGAAAAGAATTGCAGACGCACTTGAACTTATTGCAGGAACGAAAACACCTGCACCAGCACCAAAGAAGACAACATCTGAACCGGCTGTTGTCGCAAATAATTGGGGCCAAAACTTAAATCACTTGAACTTCGCACCTGCTGAAGGTTCTCAACCATCTGAATTTGTATTTGATGATGTGGAAGTTGAAGATTCTTGTGAAGACCAATGTAGAAAAACTAACTACAGCGATTACACTCAAAAGATGTGTATCAAACAAAACTGTGAAGGAGAATACTAATGAAAAATAGAGGATTGCAAATTGTGCTTTTGATTGTCGGATTTTCTTTGTTTGCTACTTTGTGCCTGATGGGTATTATGGGTGGCGAAGAAAAGGAAGTTCAGTATAAATCCCGTGACCAAGTTGACTGGAAAGAAGTTAACCGACAACTTGAAGAAATTGAAAAGAACGAAATAATGATTGAATTTTTGCTGTGTAAGATGAAATTGATTGATAGGGTAAGTTTTGATACACCTAATTATAACAATGTCATTGATTCTATTGCCCACAGCGAAGATAGAGAATTAATTTTTAAGGAGTGTAAAAGATGAAAAAGATTCTTTTAATTATGTTGTTTGCGTTGGCTCCAGCATTCGCACAGTTCAATAATCCGGCAATTACTCACATGCTGTTGTACCCTGCAAAGCACCACACAGTGAAAAAGGCCGATACTGTCAAGGTAGATACTGTCACGAAAACACCTATTAAGATTGACAGTAACTATACTGTTACATTTGATAGTACTTTTGGTTATACTCCGAAAGACTCTCTTGAACAGGCATTAATTTATCAATGGAACAAGTACGGCTTCATTATGACTCCACAGGACAGAGCTTTGGGAGTTGAAATAATGCGTACACTTAATCATATTGATAATAAGTTAAAGAAGTTAGACACTCTTCAATTTGATATGAATAAGATTAAAAAGATGCTTCACATTTCAAATGACAGTATTTAATGCTTACATTTCGTGAAAATATGGAATTGTCCAGGGGTATGGGCACTTGGAATACTCTTGATTGGGTTTGGAAAACCGAACAAACACAAGATTATTTCATTGAAGTAAGGTCCAGACTTTATTTGGGTACATCAGAAAAAACGAAAGATGATTGGGTTACAGCACTTGATTGCTATGACCCATTTATTGACAGCTGGGATTATGCGATTAGAAAGATTTTAATCCTTATGGGTTATAACCATTGGAACCAGTATTATTTTGCTAATATGCCATTTGAACAGTTGATGGGATTAGTGGATAGAACTCTTAAAATGTACGCTGTTGAACTTAACAAAATTAAGTTAGAAAGAGATTTTGAAGATGCCGATGGTTAAAAATATTGACCCATATAAAATCGTTAAAAATCAGTTCCAAGATTTTGACTGGGTATATGATACACCTGAAACTGATTATTATTTTACACGTTTGGTTAATAGAATGGTAGAAAAAATAATTTCAACAGAAGATGAAATATTTTTAAGTAGTATACTTAGTCAGAAAAAATATAAATTTTTTCGTTTGATTTGTGATGAAACAATAAGTACTCTTGAATGTATGCTTGTGTTGCGTAAGATTGGGTATGCTCATTGGAACCAGTATTATTTTGACAATATGGAATTGGATAAACTTACTGGTTTAGTCAAAAAAGCCATTAAAGAATTAGCTGTTGATGAAAAGTTAAAACAAATGAATGAAGATTTCGCTGAAACGAAAATTATAGAAACACCATTGACAACTCCAAATTATGTTACTATATTAGAATGAAACGAAAAACAAATAGGAAATTATGAAGAAAATTGATTTAAATTTGACTACCGCCTTTACTCTTCGTAAGAGAATTAAGGAAATTTCAACCCGTTTGCACCGTGAACTTGCTATGGTGCGATATATGGATGAACCTGAAAGCAAGCAGGACCAGTTGGACCTTCTTACTTATGGTGATGTAGAAAAGCAGTTGGTTGCTTTGAATAAGTATTTGAACGCTGTTGAAAGTTTGTCTGACAAGATTGATGCTGAAAATGCAAAGGGTAAAACTGTTTTGAACAAGCTAAATCGCATTAACACTGAACTTCAGATTGCTAGTGTGGTTGCAAATGGCTTGAATGAAATTAAGCAGACCCAAAAGTCTCGTAACCCAGTTACTGGTGTATGGGAAGTAAATAAGTTGGAGCCAGTGACAAATTATGACATTGACAAGCACACTGAACGCCTCAAGCAGGAGAAGGTTCGTGCTGAAGATGAATTGGCAAAGATTAATGCTTCCACGAATTTCAAGTACGAAATTGACGAGGAAATTTATAACACCATTTATGGTGAATAAGATTTAAGACCGAGTTATTAATTGTTGTTTGTAGATGCTTTACATAAGCAATTTTTTAAAAGGATGCTTTCCTTTCTATAAATCTTATCAAATCAAATGCGGATAAACCCACGAGTAA
>JAZSQZ010000108.1:0-2400 GCA_045538175.1 Clostridia bacterium | reverse complement strand
ATTAAAAACAGATTAGATAAAGACGAAGATAGCACATACATTTATGCTGGTTCAAAAGATAGAACAGAAAGATTAAATATTGATGATGTCTGTGCTCATGTCATTAAATCAAAAGTTAAAGGTAATAATTTGGAGTGTGTTATTCAATTTGATTATAGCCCAGCTGGTCTTCAATTATATCAAAATTATCAGCACGGATTTATGCCCAAATTGAACTTGAATACAATATTAACTTATAATCAAAAAGATCCTACAAAACAGGATATGAGATTTAACTGTTTAGAATTTATATGACCCGTGAACAAGATTTTGCTTTAAAACACTTAGGAAGTAAATTTCATTTGCATTCTTTGGCACAATATTGTTATTATTATGCCGAAAATGCTGAAGAAGCTAGAAAAGCTAAAACAGCATTTGATTTAATAATCAAGTAAAATTATTGTTTGATTATTGTTCCTGTCGGCGATTATGGAATAAGAATAAGCACTAAAAATAGATTTGGTACAGAATATAGTGGCAATTTTAAAGTAAAAGAAATTGTCAGTATTGAGAAGGCTATTCAAGATCAATTAACACAACTTAAACTGGGTAAAATAAAAAAGAAACTTAGAGAAATTGAAAAAGATTTCCTTCCAAATGAAACACCAAAATTTAATCCTTACCTTACAGATGTTATAAAATGATACATTTAATTTGTTTGACAAAGCCTTATAATGAAGGCGACTTTAAACTTTGGTATAAATGGCATAAATCACTTGGAATTGACAGAATACACATTTATCACAATGACAGTAATTTAAGAATTGATAGATATGTAAATCCACCTGATACTTATCAGTACATTAATGGTTGGCCTAATCAGTGGCAACTGTATAACGATATTTTAAAGGAAAATCCATATAAATTTGAAACTGAAGATATTGTTATATTTTTAGACGATGATGAGTTCCTATGGTATGATATTTCACAAAAGCTAGATGCTGTGTTAATGAAACAGTTCAGAATGTTGGACTGCGTAATGTTACCACAAATTTTAATGAGTACAAAGAATATCACTGAGCAACGCAGTGACGATTTGATACAGCATTCAATTTATAGAAGAAATGACCTTGCTAATCAGGGTAAATGTATTCTTTTGTATAATCCAAACAACCAATACGATTTTACAAAAGAAGAACAAAATGAACGCGGACACATTCCTTTTATAAACGATATGAGATTTTCTGATGTAGTTGGTTCAGATGTTTCCAAAACCACTTATGGCTTGGTGAGTTATGACGCACCTTTGCGTCTTTACCACTATCATATAAAATCATTAGATGATTGGAAGCATAAACTTGCACGTGGAAGCGCTGCAAATGCTGAGCAATTCTATGATGAAGATATTACAAAAAATAAATGGTATGGCGGCTATGAAGTTCCTGATTTGTCAATGCAACATCTTAGACAAAGACTGGGTTTGTAAACGAAATTTTACATAAATATATGAATAATCCATTGACAAACAGTGGATTATTTTCTATATTAGACTTAGAAAATAAATGAGAGGTCCTTATGGCAAAAAACAAAAAAGCAACCGAAAATGAACGAATGAGAAATGAACGCATTTCTGGTTCTTGCAACGGTCGCACAATGAGGACCCGTGTAGTTCAAGACAAAAAGAAATACACCAGAAAAATCAAACACAAAAACAAGGAGCTGTAACTATGGCAAAGATTTATCGCTGGGTTTACCAATACACTCGTCACAATCCGCAGACTGGTGTTCATACTAGAACTGCCGAAGTTTACGAAACCACTGTTAAGAAGGCTGAAAAGGTGGCTCGCCGTCATTGTGACGAAACTTTGTATGGTTACAATTGCTTTGACCGACTGATTCAGAAAAGCGAACCCATCGTTCTTGGTGTTGATATTGAAGAACGGGTCAAATACATTGGTGAATGGCCGCGTGAAAAGCGTGTGACTGAATATTCCCAACTTTACCCGAAGGCACATTCTGAAGGTTGGGATAAGTTAACAAAC
This sequence comes from Clostridia bacterium, assembly GCA_045538175.1. Lineage (GTDB taxonomy): Bacteria > Bacillota > Clostridia > Christensenellales > UBA1242 > JAZSQZ01. Next base: position 379 of record JAZSQZ010000108.1, on the reverse strand, counting down.
ATTTAAGGAGCTTGTTATGCCGAGATATGATTTTGCTCACCCAAAGTTTAATCGTGGATTTGTGGAATTTCCTGAAAAGGAAGCTCCACTTATTGACCGATTTTTTGAACTTGCCAGACGATATGGCTTTCACCGTGAACAAAATCGTATGGTGAACAAGGAAAAATCCTTTACATTTTGTAATCGTTGGTCTTCCATTGAAGTTGAAGGCGGACGATTTTTGAGAAACGAAAGAGAAATTGAAATGTTCCTGAAAGGACTGTAATATGAACTTACCTTCGTTAGAACAATTTTTAAAAGCAGAAAAAGAAAAAAGAATTTCAGCACACCGACAAGGTAATTTGGTGGGCTTTAAATACACAAATGAAACGATTTATGC
>JAZSQZ010000125.1:0-1786 GCA_045538175.1 Clostridia bacterium | reverse complement strand
TATAAATTCAGCAACATCTAATAAATTTTCACTTTTGAAAGTTTTTCTATCAAGGACATTATTTGGATTAAAACGAAGTACTTTATAATAAGGTCCCCAACTTTCTATTCTAAAAGTAAAATCGCTTGTATGAACTCTTACACAATCCTTTGAGTAAGAAATTTCATAATTATTTTTCAACAAATCAGAAAGTTTCTTGGCTATCATTTCATTTAATGCTTTTCTATCTTCATTATCTTTTCGCCAGTCACTTTCTCTATATGGTTCTTTTCTACGATATGGGTCAGTAACTTTTCTCATAGCTTGTTCAGCATAATCCATTGAACCAGCTACTCTTTTTGTTCTTGGTTCATTTGTTTTAATAGATTTTGCCCAAATCGGTTTAATTCCTTTATTGATTTTATCACGGTCCCAAGTACTTATTCTACCTTCTAAAGCATCATCTTCCAAACTTTCATATACTGGATTAGTGAAAAATACTTCTTGTGAATAGATACCTGAACTGCCTAATGTTTTATATAAATGTTCTTCAGCCACCATAACACAATTATCGCAAAGTTGCTGAAAATCGGTTTCAAAAGTATAATTGTTTTGAACCCAGCGAACGAAACAATCTTCATCTACATTGTCAAATGACAGCCAATCCATAATAATCTGTAATTGGTCAATACCTTTGTACTTGGCGTGGTGCAAGACATAATCTTGTAAATCGTAAATATCTTTATCTCGCTGCATATTATCCATCATAGTATATTTATGTAAAAATTATTTTACATTATTTTTATCTAAACTTATTGACATATAATATAAAATTTTCTATATTAAACTTAGAAACCAAAAACGAGGTAACAATATGGAAAACGAAATTTTGAAAAACTGCTACACCAAAACCGTTGAAGCTTATCTGGGTGGAAATGGTTACGAAGGTAGCAATTCCCATTCTGGCCTTTATGGTGCTGATTTGACGGCCAAAATGCGTGAAATCACGAAGGCTTGCAAAATTAAGGGTGTTACTTATTCCATTCGTCATTGTGACTCGCTCACTGTGAAGGTCAAAATCTCTGACGAAGACATTGTTGCTTACGAAGATATTGCTTCCCAAATTGAAGATGCCAATTTCTTGAACATTTGCCGTGGTGGTTGGCGTGAAGACCCGAAACACCCTGGAAGTTACATTGATGCGAACAAGTTCTGGGAAATGACAGCGGCTGAACAAAACAACGCAATCAAATTCTGGGCTCAATCTTGGTATAAGAACGCAATCAATGGTGACTTTGGTTCTATTTGCCACGGTTGGCAACTTAAAAAGGAAAAATATCCGTGTTTTAGTGAAAAGTTCTGGGACCGTTGGAATGCCTTGACTAAAATCGTTTCTTCGTTCAATTACGATAAAAGCAACTCAATGGTTGATTACTTTGAAACTGGTTTTTATGAACATTGGGAAATCATCAAAAAGTAAAAAGGAGTTTACAATGAAAAAACTTTCAGAATATCTCGTTTACTATGGCTTGCCCCTACTCTTCATTCTTTTGTGGGCATTGGTATTCGCATATTTCTGCGACAAGGAGAATAAGGAGAACGCAGGAAATGCAAGCAAGAGCGTTTCTACCCAAACAATACACCATAAAGCTGGCAGCTATGGGTATGGCTGGACAATGTACTCCAAAGGAAAAATCCATTATGGCTGGGGTATTCATTTTTAATTGTAAACATTAATTTACAAAGTTTTTTATAAAAATCATTGACAATTGTCGGTGATTTTTCTATATTAAACTTAGAAAATGAA
>JAZSQZ010000098.1:0-3392 GCA_045538175.1 Clostridia bacterium | reverse complement strand
AAGAACATATTTTTGGTTTGTTCTATCATAAATCTTTGCTGAAGTGTCTTTGTCAAATGGAGTACAGTAATAATCTTGACCAGGTGTAGGTGTACTTGTAAGATTAGCACACCATAATGTACCCATAGGAATAATACACTTTTTTGTTCCACCATAAACAATAACTTTTTTGTCAGAATCTGATTCTGCATTTTCAAATGTTGTTTCGCTTGTGTTGTTTGCCCAAGTAACATAAAAATGTTTATAAGTTTCAACTTCACCCCAAGTATCTAATTCTGACGCAGCATTTTTAAATTTATAAAAATTAGCATCTTTAATAATATCTGTCGCAGTAATTTTCCATTTACTTGTGTTGTTATCATAATATACAGTAGAACTAAGATTTACATTTTTCTGATATGGTTTACCATTTTCTTCAGGAATCCAATTTTCATCATCTGAAGCAAAATAATTGGTTACAAATAAATGATTATCCAATGATACAGAATTAAATTTACTTTGTAATTCAGGTAATATATCAGGTGTACTATTGTAAGTTTTATTTGCAAACAAAACATTCCAATAATACTTTATTTTTAATTTATTTTTACCTGTATTTTTAATATCTCCAATATTCAAAGTAAAATAGGAAATATCTTTATTTGCGTCAGTTATTTGTTTATAACTATAACCAAATAAAGTATTATAGTTATCTGGTGCTGTTGTAAAATATTTTATATTTGAAACATTACTTACAGTAAGGTCTGAATTGAAATCATTATAGGAACCACCTACATCATAAGTTCCTTTCCATTCATCGCCTACATTACCCAATAAACATTTATCTGTTGTATCAGCTTTATGCGGTCCAAAATTAGTGTCTTGTGGACGATAATAGTTCTGTAAACTTCTACTATCTTTTAAATTCCAAGTTAAAATATTACCATAATCTTTATTAAAATAACTTATAACAGGTTCATTACCTTTGTATAATTCTTTATAATTCCAAGTTTTATTAATCCATTGAAATTTAGGATATGGTTTTTTATCATTATCGTTCCATTCAAGAATATACTCATTACTTCTACTCTGATAAGATCCTACAAATATACATCTGTGGTAAGAATAGGTCAATTCGTTATTTTCCATCAGTTGAATTGCTTCATTGTAACTTTTTATTGATGTACCGACACATATAGGTAATGTGCCATCTTTAATAGCAAGATAAGGAGTACCAGTAGTTACACTTGAAATTGTTGTTTGTGATTTTGTACATATACCAGCATACTTTAATGGATTACAGTTTGGTACTGTATCACTATATCCTTGTCCGTTCACATCTCTAATATAATAACTCATTCTTCACCTTTACCAAATATACAAAACACCTGATGGAGCCATATTTACACCATCTTTAATGTAATTAGGACCACCTGTAAACACTGGTTTTCCTTGTTCTTCTATCATTTTAATTTCTGTTTGGTCTGATGGGTCAAAACAATCATTACAACTTGAATATCCTTTGTCACAATCAATAGTAGTCCATACTTCATAACCATTTTCAGGAATTGCTTGTGAATGTTCTTCAGGCCAATAATATACTTTATAGCTTTCTGCTGAATAAGCATAAAAATTTCCTATTACATCAGCACCAGACAATGGGTCAAAATCTTCATAAGTTGTAGTTGTTCCATTAGGTCTTTCAGTAGGGTCACCACCGTGAAATTCGTAAGAATAAGAAGAAAATGTATTAGATACACAAACTAAGTCACAACCAGCGGGAAATGCCGTAAATTTATCAGCACCAGAATTAATCCAAGCACTATACACTTCATCAACTTCTCTTATTACAGATGTTTCCTGTGAACCGTTATAAGCAAATTTGTTTTCTTCATTGACTGTTAGTTTGTTTTGTTCACTTTCATCTGATACAGGATAAACTAAATTTCCAAATTCTTCATTGTAAGACAAACCTGATGTAAAAATGAAATTGTCTTTACAGTCACATCTTGAAATTGTATGAGTTGACTTGTCAATTTTAATTCCTTTACCACCGATATATTTGTCTTCTAATTCACCTGAAACAGCTTCAATGGTATTAGCAAGATAAACATCTCGCCATTTTAATGCTGACAAAGTATCTTCGCTCATCGCTTGACCATCAGTAACAGTAATTCTATTCCATTCTTGTGGAATAAGATTTACTGCACTTAATTGTTCACTTGTTTCATCAAAACAGTGTGCACTTTCATATAAGTGTGTAATTGCAGACATATTAACCTATTAAATAAACTGTTCCTGGGTCTGGGTTTTCGGGTAAAGTAGAAGTAATGGAAAAATTTGCTGTTCCTGTGTTATAAGTGTATTCGTAAGTATGAGCTTTCTTCTCATAAATGGCAGTTACATTTTTTACAGCAATACCATCCAAATTACAATACAAACAACCATTTCTTAAACCGATTGTTTTATTATCCACATTTACGCCGACTTTATAATTATTCTCACCTTCGTCTTCAACTGTAAGCCCAGCATCAAAAGTATAAGTAGTTTCTTTATAACTATCTGCATCATAGGAAATAATGTATTGATTTGGGCTTGTTTCAGATGGTGTAATTGCTATACCTGGGCCTGCATTATAAGCCACCTGACTTGCACTTAATTTATCAATACATTCTGCAAGGTAAACATCACGAGCACTTAATGGTCTAATAGTATTTGTGTTTTGCCAGTAACCATCTGCAACAGTATTACGAGTCCAAGGTGTAACCATTAAACGAGCAGTAGTGCCGTTTCCAAATACGTGCATACTTTCATCTAAGTGTGAACTAACAGCCATATTCTCTCCTTATAAACCTAATAATTCTTGTCTGGCTTGACCGGCAGATTTAAATTTAATTGCTTTTCCACCTGCCATCACAAATGCTTCTATGTTCTTTCCAAAATCATCAATGAGTAAGCTAGTATCATTCGCAAATTTTGCTTTGTCAGAACCTTTCTTAACAATGTAAATGTTCTTATTTGGTACTCTACAGTTATTTCTCAACCATTCTAATTTTCCTTGAACTCCATCTTCATAAGTGACTTGTGACAAAATACACAATTCTATTCCCTGTTGGTCACAGAACTTTTCTAACCAATAATAGAAGCGTTCTCCCTCTGGTGTCCAAGGCAATTCTGCCCAAAACTCAGCTCCGGCTGCGTGAACAACAGGCCAATCCACAACATAGCCTTCAATCGCATTTAGAGCTTCGCAGCCTTTACGGAAGTCCACTAATACACCATCCATATCGCAGTATATTGTGTCTATTTTTGTTCGCATTTAAACTCCATAAGATAAAATTTACCATAATTATTTTGGATGTAGTTTAAATAAGGTTCCATATCTTGTTCTAATAATATGCAAACATTATTTT
>JAZSQZ010000015.1:0-3365 GCA_045538175.1 Clostridia bacterium | reverse complement strand
TGTAGAATTTACACAATAACCTGTTTCATCATAAATTGGAACACGGCCATAGAAACAAAAATGTTTTACTTTTTTAACAAATTCATTTTTACCGGTTTCAGGATTTGTGTAATACAGGTAAGTATAATTTCTATCAAACTTTAGAAATTTCGCTTTTCTCCCCAGTTTGAAGAAGTGATTTTCGGTCATTTTTATCCTCTACCTCTATAAGGAAATCTTCTTTTTCAAATTTACCAAAAGCGTCAAGGAATAGTTCTTCAGGATAACCAACACAATTATTCAAATAAGTTATACCATTCTGTTCCATCTTAAGTTTAGAATGTGTATGCCCAAAATGATAAATTGTGCCAGGTTTCAGATTTAACTGACTATCATCAAAAACAAACATTCCTGTCATAATATCATTCTTATATGGGTCAGCAATAGGACAAGTAATAGGCTGAAAATGTGTAACAAAAATATCTGGTTTTTGTTCCGCAACAGTCTTTAACTTCTCTATTTCGTGATTAAACAATACCATTGGAGCATTACAACTCATTTTCCACCAGCGACCATCAAACCATTCTTGCCATCTGTTGAAGAAATCGGTATCGTCTGTTTCCTTGAAATTTTGCTTTGCCCAAGTCCAATCACAACTACCACAGCCACCACCGAAAGTAACTCCATTAACCTTCATAATGGTGCCGTCTAAATGCGGGCCAACTTTCTTGCTGAAAGCGTGTTTCTTCTGTTCTGTTTTCAACAAATTAAGTTTATATTTGTCTTTATTGAAGATACCGTAATCGTGATTACCTAAAGTATAAACTACCTTAAAATAACGACTTTTCAGATACTTCAAAATTTCGGCTGATTTATCAAAGTCATTTGCAATATCACCCGCTACACAACATACATCAGCTGGAAGAAAATACTGGTCAAAATATTTTTCAAAAGTATATCCTTCTCTCTTCCAAAAATCCCAATGCAAATCATTGATAAAATAAATCTTCATTATTCCCTCGGTTCAAAGCTCTTTTCAATCAAGAACTTTTCTTCCAATACATTAATACTCTTTTTCAAAGAATCATTCAGACCATTTGTAATCTGCATAACATATTCTGTTCTTTTAATTAGAGCGTCTTTTTCTTCTTCAGTTAAATCATTATCAGGACCATCGCCTACATAATTCCAAATTGGATAATCTCTGAACTTTTCGTCACCCAATGAAGAATCAGTAGCCAAAGCAAAACCAAAACTCTTACTGTTTCGGTAAAGCAAGAAGAAGAAATACATATTACTTCCCCAAGCACCTCTTGCCTTTTTGTATACTTTAAAGCCCTTTGTCGCATAGTTTTCTTCTATGTTCCAGTAATCTTCACCACCACGGTGTTCAATGTAGTCTTTAACAAAGTTCATAGCCTTTGTCTGCCAATCTAACTTATCTGTTTTCATTGGAAATCCTTGTTAAGATTTTTTATTCGTTTGTTAATATCAATAAGTTTATCTTCTTTACCGACGAAACCCATATATTCAATGCCATACTCAATGAACTGTTTCATTTCATCTAAAGTAACATTCTGGTCACTTACTCCAAAAATTCTGTACCAAATTTCAGTTAAAATATTCCAATGTTCAGCATCATATTCTCTGTACTTATTCCTGGAATCATTTAACATCATACATTCGTAAAAATTAGTATCAAACAAAGTAGAATAATCTGGTCCTGCTAACAGAGACTTATTAAAATATTCTCTGGCATCTTCATCTACATTCGGTACATAATCTTTATCAATCAAGCGAAGTCGTCCTCAATAGCGGTCTTTTTCAACAATGCTTGATATTCCTTATAACCAAGCAAAAATTGATTAAACAGAATATCAAATTCTTCTGGTGTTTTATAATCTACTGAATAGGTATTTCGGCCTTCACAGTCCTTCATTCGTTCATAACAAACTTGACGGGACGAATCACCAACATCTTGTCCATGTTCTTTAAGCCAATCAAAATCTGAACCTTTATAATCCCAAGGTGAACAAACATTGTAAACTTCAGGTATTCTTGTAACTGTAATTGTATGAATGTAAAACATACCTTGGTGACAGACTTTATACTGTTCACCATCTGAACCAGTCCAGTAACCATTTTTAACACCTAAGGATTTAAGATGTTCTCTGAGTTTAAGTTTTTCTGTGTCTTGTGCCATATCTAGTCCTCTATGTTTTCTTCTACCCACGTTCCTTTGTCAGTAGTATAGTGTATCTTTTTAATTCCCCACTGTTTGATAATTCGCATACACATCGGGCAAGGTCTGCTCTCCTTTGTATTCTGGTTGTTTCTGCATACCCATAACTCGCATTTGTGAATTATCCTATGGTGGTGCTTAATGGCTCGCATAATTGCAAGTGGTTCAGCGTGTAAAGCCTTCAAATTGTTGTACTGTTTCGTGAAATCATTTTTTAAGTTTACATTTACTCCAGATGAAATAATCGCATTGTTATAAGTTAACACACAAGCATGTCTGCAACGATGATAACAAGTTTTCGGTTTCAATGCCAAATCTTCACAAAACTCTTCAACATATTTTTCAAATGTGCTTCGTTTCATAACAATATAAAAAATGCTGGGTATTTTGTCAATACCCAGTCATTCACTCAATCAAACAAAAAGTATCCAATTATTCTTCACTCTTGTTACCAATCAGTTTCTGAGCAAGCGTAAGGAAGGTCTTGATAGTTGCCACATCAAGAGTAAGATGGATCTTTTCATCATCACCTTCACCGTCAGCAGCAGCACGCTGTGTAACACGATAATCGTGGTTCTTAATCAAAGACATTGCCTGGTCCTTGCCGTGAGGATGCTGTTCATTCAAAGTAGTAACGAACGACTTAAAGGTTTCGTTATCAAACTTAAATGGAAGCGTCTTCAAGAAGTCTTCAGTGTCTTGGTTCTTGATAATCCAATTCAAAGCCATCTGCATAGTTACCAAACGAGAATAAGCCTTGCAATAATTATCGTTTTCGTGACAGACAATCTTCTGATCTACAACGAAGAACTTATGCTTTTCCTTGCAAATGCGAGAAGCAAAAAATTCACCTGTAATCTTCTTACCGACAGCATCAGTCCAAGTTGCGGCGTCTGCCAAATAATAAATTGAGCAGATACCAGAACGGCGCTGTGGAATACCCTTTGCCTGCTTTACCTTATCTACCTGTGAGTGGTCAAAACGAACAAGGAAATATTCGTCCTTGCGTTCGCCAGTTTTTCTATCAACTACATTAGCTTTAACAATCATTATGTTTCTCCTATTTTAAGTTAAAATCAAAAAAGACCTTTTTCAAATGGACTTGAAGATTACTCCATCCAACAACAGTTTATCCATTTTTAAT
>JAZSQZ010000062.1:0-8034 GCA_045538175.1 Clostridia bacterium | reverse complement strand
GGGATAGCACGAGATACGTTAACAGCCATAGCGTATGAAATGAAGGACTTTTTCATTTCTTCGTTTACGTGGACTTTTATGTACCTTGTTTTATCTTCTGGCATAGGTTTTTCAATTTCATTATTTTTCATTGTTGTCCCCCTAATAAAATTTTTATATTTTCACTTTGGTAAAAAACCAAAAATAGTTAGCAAATTTATTTATTTTGTTTGTTTAATCTTTTAAGTGACCTTTCAATCTTTTCGTCTCTAACTTTTTCGACAGCGTCTTTGCCGAAATAATGTGCCATTTGCTCAGCCATATTTAAAACATCTGCGATTTCTTCTATAATATCTTCTTTAAGTTTAGGGTCGCCGTTTTCTTTACCGTATCTTTTGTATTTACACAACGCTTTTGTAAGTTCACTCATTTCTTCGATTGTCATTAAAGCCTGTGCGTCATAACCCCAACCTTCTAAAAATTGTTTATAGGCGTCAGTTCTGTCCATAAAATTTTCCTTTTAAAATAAAAACTTGTTGGTTTTTTGTGTTTATATAAAACTAAATGGTTTTGCTTAATTCCCTTTAAAACAAAGGGGATTGTTTGCCGACCAAAAGTTTTTAGACTAAGTATACTATAAGATTTTATTTTTTGTCGTCACTTTGTTTTAACATTGCACCGTTTACGTTTTTGTAAACTCTGTTTTTGTTGATTGCCATTTTGTTTTCGATTTCGTCTTTTAAGTTTATGCCTAAAATCTCACACAAACCCATAATATAAATCACAACATCGGCAAGCTCTTCGCCAACGGTACCGAGATTTTTGTGATATGCTTCAAATGCTTCGGCAACTTCGCCTGATATAAAATTAAATTGTTTATAAATGTTTTCCTTACAATTTCTTATATCAAAACCCTTATCAATTTTGTTTTGATATATTTGCTTTTGCATTTCAACTATATCCATAATTTTTCCTTATATTTTCTACCCTAGGGCTTTTATGGGCCCTAAGGTAATAAGTTTTTGTTTTGTTTTTGTGTTAGATGTCTAAGTCTTTTACAAGGCTTGCGTTTTCTTCGATAAATTGTCTTCTAAGTTCTGGATTTTCGCCCATAAGTGTTGAGAAAATTCCATCTGCTTCCATAGCGTCGTCAAGTTGAACTTGTAGGAGTGTTCTCTTCTCTGGATTCATTGTTGTTTGCCACAATTGTTCGCTAGACATTTCACCAAGACCTTTGTATCTTTGGATATCAACGCCCTTTCTGCCCCAATTTGCAAGTTCTTTTTCGAGTTCTTCGTCACTATAGACATACTTTTCTTCTCTACCCTTTGAAATCCTGTAAAGTGGTGGTTGTGCACAGTATACATAACCCTTTTCAATCAAAGGTCTCATAAATCTAAAGAAGAATGTAAGCATCAATATTCTAATGTGAGCGCCATCGACGTCAGCATCAGTCATAATGACGATTTTGTGATACCTAAGTTTATTTTCGTTAAATTGATCGTGGATACCACAACCAAAAGCTGTAATCATTGCTTTGATTTCTGCGTTTTCTAAGATTCTGTTAAGTCTTGCTTTTTCAACGTTTAAGATTTTTCCACGAAGTGGTAAGATTGCTTGGAAACGTCTATCTCTACCTTGTTTTGCTGTACCACCAGCAGAGTCACCTTCAACAAGATAAATTTCACAATGGCTTGCGTCTTTATCTGTACAGTCTGCAAGTTTTCCTGGAAGTGTTGTGTTTTCTAAAACACTCTTTCTTCTTGTGATTTCCCTTGCATTTCTTGCTGCTTCTCTTGCTCTTTTTGCAGTTAAAGTTTTAAGTACAAGTTCTCTACCGATATTTGGGTTTTCTTCTAAGAAGTCACCAAAACCGTTTATCATAACTTTTTCGACAAGGGCTCTCATTTCAGAGTTGCCAAGTTTTGTTTTTGTTTGACCTTCGAATTGTGGATTTTGAAGTTTAACACTGATAACTGCTGTTAAACCTTCTCTACAGTCTTCACCTGTGATTTTTTCGTTTGCTCTTGCAATTTTGTTTTTAACTGCATACTCGCAGATAACTTTTGTTAAAGCATTTTTAAAACCAACTAAGTGTGTACCACCTTCTTCGGTGTTAATGTTGTTTGCGTATGCGTTTATAACTTCGTTGTAACTGTCGTTATATTGGAAACTAATTTCGACTTCGCTGTTTTTTGTAATCTTATTTATATATATAGGTTCGTCGAAAACTGTTGTTTTACCTGTGTTGAGATATTTAACAAACTCGATAATTCCACCTTTAAAGTAGAATTCGTCTTGTTTTTCCTTACCTTCTCTCTTGTCTTTTAGGATAATTGTAAGACCTTTATTAAGGAAAGCAATTTCTCTAAATCTACCTTTTAAGGTTTCGTAACTAAACTCGACAGTTTCGAAAATTTCTTCATCAGGAAGGAAGTTAACAAGTGTACCTGTTTTTTCAGATTTGCCGATAACTTCAAGTGGATATTTAGGAACACCCCTTGTATATTCTTGTTTATAATGATTTCCGTTTTGATAGATTTGAACTGTAAGTTTTTTAGACAAAGCGTTAACAACAGACAAACCAACACCGTGAAGACCACCAGAAATCTTATAACCACTGCCACCGAATTTACCACCGGCGTGAAGTTTTGTTAAAACAACTTCAACAGCACTCTTCTTTTCGGTTTTGTGAATACCTGTAGGAATACCACGACCATTATCTAAAACAGTAACGGAACCATTTTTTTCTAAAGTAACTTCGATTTTGTTACAATATCCTGCAATAGCTTCGTCGATACTGTTGTCGACAATTTCTGTAATAAGGTGGTGAAGACCACGAGTATCGGTGGAACCAATATACATACCAGGCCTTTTTCTAACCGGTTCTAAGCCTTCTAAAACCTGAATATCTTCTTCATCATATTTAGTTGTTTTGGTGAGTTTTTTCTCTTCTTTTGAGATTTCTTCAATATCAGTTTTTTTCATATTTATCCCCCAAAATTAAATTTTAAAAAAAGAAAAATTTAAGGTTTGATTTAACCCTTAAAATTGTTTCTATTATTTATGTATATATTATAACATATACTTTATGAAAATGCCACCCCTTTTGACAAAAATTTTTAAAATTTTTGTCATTTTCGCCCAAATTTAAGCCTTAAAAAGCCGTAGTGTATAAAACAATATTTTTGTACTTTTGTTTAAAAATACTAAACAGGCGAAATTTTCCCTTTGTTTTTTGAAGTTTTTTTGACACAAAACTGCTTTTAAAAACAATGTTGAAATTAAAAAATTTTTATTGATTTTAACTGTTTTTTAATTAAAAAACTTATGCACAAACAAACAACTTTTTGTGGAAAAATTTTTTAAAACACATAACGAAATTTTGATTAAATTTATATAAAAAACAAGCAAATTTTATTATAAATTTCGATAGGGTTTTTAGGAAGATTTGGTGGTTTTTTGTAAATTTTGTATAAAAATTTTGTCTTTGTTTTAGGTGTTTTTTTAAGTATTTTTACTAAAATTTACACCTTAAAAATGATAAAAATTTGCTTTTTCGCTCTTGTTTTTGTACTGTTTTTTATTAAATATGGCGTTTGTTTTTTGTTGTTAAAACTAAATTTTTAGCAAAATTAAGGGGTAAAATTTACAAATTTTTATTGATTTTGGTTTAATTTTTATAGAAAAAAACTATTATTTTTGACTTAAAATTTTATATTTTTTTAGTATTTTTTTCTGTTTTTTTATATCTTTTTTTATCTTAAAAATTTATATATTTTTTTGCCACTTTTTTATCCTATATATATAAGGAAAGAAAATTAGCAAAAATTTATTAAAAAAACACAAAAAAGTGCTAAAGATTTTTACTCTTTAACACTTCCATTTTCGATATTAAAAATTTTATAATCCCAAGATGGTTTATAACTAAATTTTGTGCAAGTTATTATTGTTTGAATATCTTTGACACATTTAAGCAAATTTAGTTTTCGGGTTTCGTCTAACTCACTTAAGACATCGTCAAGCAAAAGCACAGGGTTTTCGCCTTTTTCTTGTTTAAAAATTTGCAATTCTGCAATTTTAAGCGACAAGGTTGCAAGACGTTGTTGACCTTGTGACCCAAAACTGCGTGTATCAATACCATTTATGATAACTTTTATATCATCTCTATGTGGACCTACGGTAGTATAACCCAAATCCCAATCTTTTTGGATATTTTTTTCGTATTGAACAAGTAATTTTTGTTTTATTTCTTCGATAGTTTTACCAACGGTGCCAAAATATCCTATTTCTAACTTTTCTTTACCATTTGTGATTTCGTTATGGACACTTTCTGCCGGTTTTGACAATTTTGCAATAAAATTGATGCGATGTGCGATAATTTTACTTGCAATATCGCTTAACTGCTCGTCCCAGATAGAAATTGTGTCTTTTAGGACATCTAAACTTTTTGTTTGTTTTAAAAGTTTGTTTCTTTCTTGCAAAACTTTATCATATCTACAAAGCAAATAAAAATATGTCTTATTTAGTTGGCTGATATCGGTATCCATAAATCTTCTTCTGTCCTGTGGGCCATCTTTAATCAACGCCATTTCGTCTGGAGAAAAATATACAACAGGTATTTCACCCATAAGCTCACCTATTCTTTTAATAGGAAGGTCGTTGATTTTTATTGCTTTTTTGTCGGTTTTTGAAAGAATTATTTCAACTTTACTCTTATTATACTCTTTTTGTGCTTCGACGATAATTTTGGATTTTTCTTTATCCATTTTTATCATTTCTTTTTCTTTTGTGGTTCGAGTTGATTTTCCAATTCCGCATAGATAAACAGCCTCCACCAAATTTGTTTTACCTTGGGCGTTGTTACCAACAAACACATTAAGTTTTGGGTGAAGGTTTATTTTTATTTTATCGTAATTTCTAAAATTTTCTAGCTGAATTGACTTTATTTCCATCTTTGTTATATTAGCACAAATTTATTTATTTTCAAAGCAAAAAGGGTGTTTTGATAATTTATACGGTTGACTTTTGTGGATAACTATTATATTATAATTATATATTATTTATACTAAAGGAAGTGTGTACATTTTGGATAATAAATGGGAATCAGTATTAAAAGAAATGCAAAACCTTGTAACTGCTGTAAGTTATGACTTGTATATCGAAACACTTGAACCTATAAGACAACAAGATGGTGTTTTGGTTTTACTTGCATCAACAGCAAACAACAAAAGGCAACTTTTAAAACTACATAAAGAAAAACTTTTATCTGTTGTAAAATCTGTTTATGATAATGTTGAAGACATTGTTGTTTTAGAGCCAGATGAAAAAGAAGACTATTTAGAACAAAACGAGCAAAAAGAAGTTGTAGAAACTGTTGCAACAAGTGAGCCTGCAAATTCTAACCTTAACACAAAGTATACTTTTGATAACTTTGTTATAGGTAAAAGCAATCAATTCTGTTATGCAGCATCTCGTGCAGTTGCCGAAAACCCTGGACTTAAATATAACCCACTATTTATTCACGGTGGCTCAGGTCTTGGTAAAACTCACTTGCTTTATGCTATAGGAAACTATATTCAAAAGAATTTTCCAGAGAAAAAAGTTCTTTATTGCACAAGCGAAAAGTTTACAACTGACTATGTTGACTCTCTTCGTGCTGACAAAAAAGAAAATGCAAACAAAATTTTCCGTGGTAAATATAGAAATGTTGATGTGCTTATGATTGACGATATTCAATTTATGGCAGCAAAAATGAGTACACAAGAAGAATTCTTCTATACATTTAATGATTTACATCAATCAAATAAGCAAATTATCATAACAAGTGATAAACACCCTAGAAACTTAGAATCTTTTGAAGAAAGACTTCGTTCTCGTTTTACAGGTGGTCTTATTCAAGATATGCAAAAACCTGATTTTGAAACAAGGCTTGCAATCTTAAAAAAGAAGGTTGAAGTTGAAGATTATCACGTTATGCCAGAAGTTTTACCTATGATTGCAGAAAAGATTGACACAAATATTCGTGAACTTGAAGGAATGTTAAACAAAACAGTATCCCTTGCAAGTTTAATAGGTAAAAGATATGCTACAGTTGAAGAAGCTGAAGAAGCATTAAAAGATATTGAAGATAACAACAAAGAACAAATCACAATTGATAAGATTATAGAAACAATTTGTGGATATTATAATGTTAAAAAATCAGACCTTATAGGAAAGAAACGTAACAAAGAAATCGTTGATCCTAGACAAATTTGTGTCTATATAATAACTGAACTTTTAGATGTTCCACTAGAAAGTATCGGTAAGGCCCTAGGGGGTAGAGATCACACAACAATCATACACGCAAGGGACAAAGTTGCAACCAATATTAAGACAAATAAAGGTTTAAAAACTACCGTTTCGGACATCATTGCAATGATCAAAAAAGACAACTAATCCACAATCAAAATGTTAAGAAGTTGAAAACTATTTTGAAGTTATCAACAAATTGTGTAAAATTATTTTTACTAAATCTTGTGGAAATTATTTAAAAAAAATTTAAAAATAACTAAATATTGTGTGTAAAAAAAGTTATCCACTTTTACACAGCGCTAATAACAATAATAATAATTTTAAAAAAGGAGAAAATGAGATGAAGGTTGTTTGCGAAGGACTAGAACTTGGAGGAGCTACAACACAGGTTATAAAGGCAATTTCAAGTAGGACAACAAATCCAATTTTAGAAGGTATCAAACTTACAGCTGAAAACGGAAAACTTATACTTTCAGCAACAGATTTAGAACTTGGTATTGAAAAAACAATTAGAGCAGAAGTTAAAGAAGAAGGAGAAACAGTTATACCTGGAAAATTCTTCTCCGAATTTATAAAGAAATTATCAAACGAACAAATCGAACTTACACTAAACGAAAAAAATCAACTCAAAATTAAATACACCGATAGCGAAACTTATATTCAATGTTTAAACGTTTTAGAATTCCCAAATTTAAAAACAATTGAAGATGGAGATTTCTTCACAATTACTCAAAAGAAACTTAAAGAACTTATAAACAAAAGCATTTTTGCTGTAGCACTTGATGATTCTAGACCAATCCTTAAAGGTTGCTTGTTTGAAATCACAGATGATTATGTTACAGCAGTAGCACTTGACGGATATCGTCTTGCAATGATTAAAAAAGACATTATCAAAACCACAGCAAAAGCAAATATTATTGTTCCAGCAAAAAGTTTAAGCGAAATCAGCAAACTCTTAGAAGAAACCGATGAAGAAATAAATGTTTACATTGAAAAGAACTTCCTTATGGTTGATCTTGATAACACAAAGATTATTACAAGACTTATCGATGGTGATTTTATTAAATACAAAGAAATTTTACCAAAAGAATTTACTTCAACCGTTACAATCAACAAACTTGTTTTAGAAGAAGCACTTGATAGAACAGCAGTTTTATCAAGAGTTGACAGAAACAATCTTGTAAAATTCGATATCAAAGAAAAAGTTTTAACTCTTACATCAAACAGCGATATTGGAAACATCAAAGAAAACATTGGTATTTCACTTAAAGGTAATGACCTTCTTATTGCTTTTAATGCAAGATACTTTACAGAAAGTTTAAGAGTAACAACAGACGATGTTGTTAAAATTGGATTCAACCTTCCATCATCTCCTTGCGTAATTACACCAAACGAAGGCGATGAATTCTTGTATTTGATTTTACCTGTAAGAATTATTAGCCAACAATAAACAAAAATCCGATAGAAATATCGGTTTTTTTATTTAAAAATATCCACAAACTTAAAACAAAATGTTGAAAAAAACAGCAAAAAACATCAAAATTCTACAAAAAAATTAAGCCCTAAAACCCTTTAAAACAGACAAAAAAAGACAAAATTAGACGGTTTTTATACCGTCTTTTTTTTATTTTTATCACAAAAAAACGTATAAAAATTTATACAAAAAACACTTAAAAACTAACAAAAAATTAACTAAAAATATATAAAAATTTTTTAATATTTATATTATATATACTATAGTTTTTTTAATAATTTTAGTAA
>JAZSQZ010000057.1:0-4219 GCA_045538175.1 Clostridia bacterium | reverse complement strand
ATTAAATGCTGCAGGTGCGCACGTTATAGATAAATTGAATAATCCAAAAGATGTTGTTAGTGATGATGTTTAATTAAAAGCAGCAGAGTGAACTAAAGAGATTTCTTCTCAAAAAAACAACTCAAAATGCTCAATTATTTACACAAAACGTAAGTACGTAAAAAAAGCCAACAATAAGTTAGCTTTTATTACTTATAAAAATGAAACTGAAATAATTGTTTAACTATTATTTGCTTTGTGGTTTGATATCATCAAAAATTTTGTTTGCTGTTGGGTGGTTGATATTAGTCATTGCTTTTGCTTTTTGAGCTTCTGCAGCTGCTTGTTCTTCACGAATACGTTTTTTTGTAGCGCGTTCGTTGATAGCTGGCAACATAAAGCCTAAGAATACAGGAACTAATATTAATACTGAAAATGCTGTAAATCTTGCGTTTAATGTTTTTGCTCTTTTAACCCAAGGGTTTTCTTTTATAATATCTACTTTTTTAAATCCAGTTTTTAAGATGTTTGCCCAGTCATAACCTTTTTCTGTTTCTGCACCTCTTGCAAACATTTTAACAAGTTGAGCTTCTTCGGCTGATCCTTTTGCATTTTTAAGTGCTTCAATGATAGAGTTGTTATCAGCATTAGCTATTTTTTTGCCGTTACCTAACATTTTTTCAATAAGTTCTTTTGCTGTTTTAGCTTCTGCAGATTTGTCGTCAAGGCTGAACATTTTAGCTAAGTTACCACCTTCATCGCTGATAGATTGTGCGAAACCAACAATGCCGTCTTTGTATTGATCAACATTTGAGTATTTAGCAATAATCTTATCTGAAGATAAAATGCCAATACCTTTTTGAGGTCTGATATAATCCCAAGCTTTTTTATGAGTTGGTAATTTATCAAAATTAGCTGCTTTATTTGTTAAAATAAAACCAGATTTTGCTTCATTTGCTTTGGATAATAGTTTACATAAAACTTTTTCACCAAAAGCCATTACCGCACATGTTACTAAGTCACGTCTAAGGATTTCTTCCATATCATACTTATCTTTAGCTTGTTTAACTCTTGGAGCTAAAACACCTAAACCCATTACACCTAATAATAAAGGTAATGATAAGTTAAAACCTTTAAATTCTGTGTTAGCAAGTTTTGAACCAAGTTTGCCTGATGTTAATGTTTTGGCTGCATCAGCAACGAAGTTACCTTTGAATGAAGGTTGTTGTGCATTGTTTACATCGCCTTTAAATGTTGGTTGTTGTGTATTTTTATTAGCTGTTTTTTCAGGAGTAGTAGAATTTAATGTTTCTTCTTTCATTAAACCTGTTAAGCCAGAGTTTCCTTCGCCTTCAGCTTTATTATAAATTTTTGGAATAATAGTTAAGAAACTAATTACCCCTGCAAACATTGCAATATTTGTACCTAAACGTTTTAAAGTGTTTTCATCTGTCATTTTTTTGATGAAGTTAACTGCTGCATCTTTGCCATTTTCTTCAATATGAGATTTCGCTTTTTTGATAGCGCTATCTGCGTAGAATGTCATAAATTCAGTTGCATCTTTAAATGAACCAGAAGCCTTATCAAGAGTTACAGTTGTAAAGTCTGCATATTTAGGATTAATAGCAGCACCTTTTGCAATTGCTGTAAATTCATCTGATAATTCGTTAATTTTACCTTTTAATGCTTTTTTACCTTCTTTATTTGTTGCTTTAGATAATGCTTCAGATAAAGAATCAGCCCATTTTTTTGCTGTTGTTTTTGTAGCTTCGCCAACTTCTGTTTCGCCTTTTGCATTTTTAATCATTTCAGCAAAAGTATTTGAATAGAATTCGTTTGTAGTAATAGCTTTGCCTGCTTCATTTACAGGAGTTTTTGCGTGAATAGAACCGAAGTCTTGAATAAATTGCATAGGAACTTTAACATTTTTACCAAAAATCTTTTGGCCTGCATATAATATTCCGGCTGGGATTGCAAACATACTTGGACCTGTTAACATTTCACGAACAAGTTCTTTTGCGGCAAAACTTTTGTTTGCTTTGCCTGAATTTTCTTTAGAGTTTCTTTTTAAACCCATAATTGGACGAGGTAAGTTTGTACCTAACATATCTTGTAAAGTGAAAGATACTACTAAACCACCGTTTTCAATTAAATTTGCTAAACCCAAGCAAAAACCATCAATAGGACCTTTAAATGCAGGTGTTGAATTAACTTTATTGTTATTAATGTTTGAATTTAAAACTGTGTTATTAATGTTTTGTCTTTTTTGTTCTGAACCTTGTCTAATTAACCTTTTTGGACCGGCATTGTTGATATTATTGATTTTCATATTGTCCCTAAAAAATACTTACCTTTTCCCTTCTTTTATAAACAATTCGACAAAATATAATTTGCGTGAATTTTACACTTTTTCGGCATTTGTTTACAAAGATTAATATTCCTTGCCTAATATACTCCACACAAGGATTTTAAACAACCCCTTTTATGCAATTTTGTTACGTTTTGTAGTCGAAAATTTGAGCATGAGTAAACATGTTATTGATGTCTCTTTTACTAATTTTCTTCCTTAAGTATTTAAGGAAGTTTTTTTATTGTAAATTAGTAATATGATTTATTTGATTATCGCAACAATTTGTTTTTCGTTATCATTCGGCTTAATCAAGTCGCAGTTGGCTTTTCTGCCAAGTGAGTTTGTTGTGTTGGCTCGTTTATTTTTAGCCATGTTACTATTTTTGCCGTTTGTGAAAAAACTTAATTGGGGCAGGCATGCCAAAGCCATGTTAATCGGCATGCTTCAATTTGGGGTGATGTACCTTTGTTTTATTAAGGCATTTAAGTATTTGCAAGGTAATGAAATTGCACTTTTGACAACAACTACTCCTGTTTTTGTTGGAATTTGGTCGTATTTGTTGGGCGAGAAGTTTCGTCCGATTTATATTACTTGTATTTTACTTTCTGTGATTGGGGCTGGGGTTATTGTTTGGCAAAACATGTCGTTTGATATGATTGTAAAAGGCGTTGTTTTAATGGAAACAACTAATTGTTCCTTTGCTTTAGGGCAAGTTTTGTGGAAAAAATACATTGGCGAGGCAGAGTCTAACATAATGGCAAGTGCTTATTTGGGTGCGACCTTGTTTGTGTTGCCGTTCGCTTTGGTTTGTGTTGATTTTGGTAGTTTGAGTTTAACTACAGGGCAGATTTTGTCAATCTTGTATTTGGCGTTAATTCCTACAGGTATTGGTTTTTGGTTGTGGAATAAAGGTGCTGATAAGGTTAAATATTCAACACTTGCAGTTATGAATAATTTAAAAATTCCATTGGGTGTGTTGTTTTCGTTGGTGATTTTTCACGAGAAGATAAACGTGCTTAATTTTGTAATTGGTTCAAGTATAATAGTTTTGGCGATAGTAATTTTGCATTACGCATTACGAGATAAAAAGGCTTAGTTATGGAAAAAGATACAATACTTTTTGATTTAGATGGCACTCTTTTAAATACTATGGGTGATTTGCATATTGCGTTTAATTATGCGATTGGGCAGTTTGGTTTTGCACCAAGAACGATTGAAGAAATTCAAAGTTTTGTGGGTAATGGTGTTGAAAGGGCGATAGAGTTGGCTTTGCCTTGTAAGGTTGATGAGGCGACTTTTAAAAAGATTTATGATGAGTTTGTTGAGTATTATCGTACGCATATGACGGTTGAAACTGTGCCTTATGATGGAATTTTGCAAATGCTTGATGAGTTGAAACAAAAGGGTTATAAGTTAGGTGTTGTTTCTAATAAATATGATGAGGGCGTAAAGGCTTTGTGCCAGCATTATTTTAGCGAATATATTTCTGTGGCTATTGGTGAAGGTGGAGATGTTATTTGTAAGCCTGATACTTCGGGTGTTGAAAAGGCTTGTAAGTTGTTGGATAGCGATTTGAGTAGGACGATTTATATAGGTGATGCAGATACAGATGTAAATACTGCTAAGAATGGTGGAATGCCGTGTATAAGTGTGTTATGGGGATATAGAGATAAGGAATTTTTGTTGAAAAACGGTGGATATTTATTTGCTGAAGAAGCAAAAGATATTACAAATATTATTGAAAAAAAATTATATTTAATGTAGTATAGCTAATAGCGAAAGCAATTAAGCCGGAGTGGCGAAATTGGTAGACGCATCAGACTCAAAATCTGACGCAGCTCACCCTGCGTGCCGGTTCGAGTCCGGCCTTCGGTAAATTAAACAAAAAGA
>JAZSQZ010000012.1:0-2599 GCA_045538175.1 Clostridia bacterium | reverse complement strand
TTTTTTATAATTCTTTGCGTTTGAGTTATGAGCCATTTGAACACCTGGCTTATGAATTTTCAAAGTAATTGTTCTATTTATTTTATTAAAATTTTTATTGAAAGCGTATCCTTCCTTGTTAGCAAAGTATGAATCACAAGTAATCTCAGCGTGATAAAGTTCTTCTAATACTTTAGTAACCATCAAATTAGAATTTTCATTGAATTTAATAGTCAAGTCACCTGCAGTTGAAGAACGGCCTGGTAATTTGGCTTCAATTCCAGCATAATATACAGATATTAAATTACCTGTTCTTGCTCCCCATTGACACGATACAGCTGCTTTGTTAAGAGTATTGTTATAAGACGCAGTTTTTGCTTCATCACCATATACAACAAAATCAAAAGACAACTCCCAAGACCACTTAGGAATTGGTGGAGCATTGTAAAAATCATTGTTCCATATAGAAGTTATTGATGGATATTCTTTTTTATCTGCCATATTAAACCTTCACTATATTTATTTTCGTTTCTTTTCTTCATTATATGCAGCATTAAACTTGTTTCGTTCACTGGCATCAGTTCCTAATTGACCAAGAACAACATTCTTGTACATATCACCACCATTCTGTTTATCATATCTGGCAGCGGCTATTCCTAATTCGTTTGCGGTCAATCCACCTGAATAAGTCTTTTCCTTAGTTTGTTTTTTCTCTTCCTTTGGTGGTATTGCTGTATTAGCCTTTTCTTGTGCTTTCTTTGCAGCATTAGCCGCAGCACTTCCACCTGTTTCGCTGTGACCATCAGAACCACCAACAAGAGCAGGTTGTTTATCACCACCAGTTGTAGCACCTTTATTTTCTACTGGCGTTGCCAATTCTGGTTTTCTATCTTCAGTATTTTGTTTCATCTTTTCAGTACCAGTATCATCAAGTTCAAGGTCTTCCAGTTCAGCAATTTCTGGTCGCATAAGTTCATTATTGTTCATATCTAAGTCTTGTTTGTTGGCTTCTTGTTTCCACATTTCGGTAGTAATTTCAGGTGATGTATCACTTTCATCATCAAGGTCTGGTAATTCACCATATAAAGGATTAATTAGTTCTTCATTTCTAATCATATCCAAATCATCTTCGTTCATTTGACCTTGCCAGTTAGCTTCAATTTGTTTAGGGTCAATTGGAGCGGCTTCTACTTTACCATTAGGTACATATTCTGTTTTAGCTGGTTGAAGTGTAGATTCTGTTTGTTTCTTAATTTGTATAATATCTTCATCAAGAACATATTTTCTAAAACTTTCAAAAGCAAAATTAACAGTAATCTGACAAGGTGCATCTGTTTGGTTATCAAGATTATAAAGAGAATAATTGATAACTTTTAGATTTTTGAACTCATAAGCATAAACGAATTTATGCAAGACATTGTTCGCAACTTTAATCAAGATGGTATCAATCATATTATAGTGATATGTTCCTTCATTAGCAGCTAAACTACCACCATCAAATTTCTGTGTCAAGTTATACGAAGCATTATTTCTAATAAAGTCTAATTTACTGTTACCATCAAAGAGTGACTCATAGAAAGTCAAAGACATTTCACGGCAACTGTCATATTTTGGAATAAGGAAAGTTTGTGAAGTATTACCATAAACCATAGTATCTTCTTCTTGTTCAAACTTAGGAATGGTGAAAGAAGTACATTCTGGATATTCAGACATTTGTTCTTTTCCACCTTTCTTTTGCTTAATATAGACAGCAAAAGCATCTGATAGCTTTATACTTTTATAAGCAAAATAATTTCCAATAACATTTAGAGCCATATTAAATTACTGTAAACATAATATTTGAATTACCAGTCATTTCAGATACTGTATTCATAAATTCAACATCTGGTGTTACGGCACAACCTTCAGACCAATTAGAATTTTCGCCATAGTGCATATTAATACCAGCACGATTATTTGTTTGTAAAGTATCACCGGCAGAACCTTGAACACCATATAAAGACATAGCATTAGCATTTACTTTTTCACCATTTCTTTCACGAGTATTCTTTCCTTGGTTATGACTGTTTGCATCATTGTTCATAATATATTTACCTTTAGGAATAGAACCACATTTTTCAGTTTCCTTACCTTTATTAGAAGTAAATGCTTTTGTTGTTTGTTTAATTATATTTCCTTTTTCATCATAAAGTGTCATTGTTCCTTTGGAAGTATCATATACAACATTAAATGCAGAATTAACTTCAAAATTACTATAACCGGTTCCACCACCACGAGTTGCGGCAACTGTTCCACCAGATTTAAATGCAGCCGCTTGTTTGTATCTATTCTGTCCACCATAAGTTCCTCCACCGAATTGTGAAGTATCAACTGGTAATCTCAAGTTACCCCATTTAAAATCTTGATTTTGGTCGTCAATAACAAGTGTATTAATGCTTGTGTTATATTCACCAGATTGTCTAACATTGACATTTCCTGACACAGCTTTATCAGCAGTAAATGAGTCAATTACTGTATCTACAATAAATGAAGCACTTACAGTAATTGCTTGTGCTTGACCATCACGCTTGAATTGTGGTTCTTCGTAGGAAGCCAAGTGACAAATATAACCTTTAGTAAT
>JAZSQZ010000121.1:0-1731 GCA_045538175.1 Clostridia bacterium | reverse complement strand
AGAAGCATTAAGACTCCTTTACAAATTCAAGTTCAAGGTCAATTTTATGTTTAACATTTTCAACAAGTTTCAAATCACCCATAAGAATGTTAATTCTTTCCTTGATTAAATCGTCTTGGTGTTCACCAAATTCAGTATAATTGCTGAAATTGTTGTAAGCAGTATAATCTACAGTAGCAGGACTGACACGATATAGAACTTCATCTTGTTCAATATCAACTGATAAAGTCAAATGTTCAGGAATAAAGTAAGTCGCTCTAGAACTTCCATAACTTCCAAAATCATATCCTTGTGGAAAATAATAAAAAATCGGTCTTGTGGAAGTCATTAATCCTTTACTATAAATTTCATATTTTGGATATCTTGCACTTCCAAGCATACTGGTGATATTAAACTTATTACCCAACATCTGGAACAATTCAGCTACGGTCATTTTTAAAGTCCTGTTCAATACGAGTTTTACTGTATTCAACCAAAACATCTTTAATTTGTTTGGTCATTCGTTTTAGACGTGCCTCAATAGCAGCTTTATTTCGTTTGTCTATCATTTCATAGCTTTCAGCCCAAAGGAAATGACCGTCACTTGTTTGTGCTTGAATAAATGGTTCAACATCGGCCAGAGAATATTTTGTATATGGAATAACAACACCAAGTCTCGGTGCAAAATAAATTCGTCCTTCACCTTTGTGAAAATAGACAGCTACTGCGAGGGAATTATCAGTATGGACTGTTGCATAGAAGTGTGTTTTATCTTCTACAAACCTTACATTTGTTAACTGTAATCGCATTAATTCCATAATTTCTTCATCAGACGGCATCGGTTTCAAAGTCTTTTTGTATTTGTTCTTTTTTGTGTTCTGCCAAGAGTATCTTTCGGATTCCCTCCACGATCTGGGCTTTAGGCACATTTTGTCTAATTTGTTTGAACCAATCATCTCTTTCTTTCCTTCGCATTAATTCCATCGCAATATCTTGTGGCTTTTCAAACAGTGTTCTAAAATCACGATTAGCTTGTTCTGTTTCACTAAGATATGCTGATGCTGCCAAATAACAACAATCCATTAATGTTTTGAGTTCATTGACTGTTATATTTTCCATAATCTAAATTCTTTCGTGTAATTCATTACTTTTGGAACATATTTAAAAGTTTCATTCGGTACTGTAGTTTTATCTCTTGTTCCAACCATCCATTCTTTATATTTTCTCGCTCCAACATTTCCACCATTGTAACCAGCTGCAGCTAATTCGTAACTGTTGAACTTCTTTTTCAAATGACAAAGATATGCAACTCCAATTCTGATATTCGTTTCCATATCCCACAGGTCAGTAAATTCAATCTTATATTTTTTCGCAATATATTCTGCAGTTTTTGGCATAAGTTGCATTAGACCAATAGCACCACAGTATGATTTTGCTTTTTGGTTGAAACGACTTTCAGTTCCAATTATACCCATAACAAAATGAAAGTCAATATTTTGTTTATCGGTTTCCTGCCATACTATTGAACTTATTTGTAAAGCAGTTTCATCATCAATGGCTCGGTTAATTTGCTGAACTATCTCAGCACCTTTATTGATGTGGAAGATATCAGTATTGTTTCCTGCGAAACACATACCAACAAAGAATAACATAATAAATAATAACTTTTTCATAATGTGACAATATAGTAAATTTTGCTAAAAATGTCAAATATTTATTCAAAGTCTTTTGTTAATTCTTTTTTACGAAGTT
>JAZSQZ010000019.1:0-2349 GCA_045538175.1 Clostridia bacterium | reverse complement strand
TATTTTTCTATTGGGTCTGGAACATATTTCTTATAGTCCTTAATTGACTTCTTACCAGAAATTTCTTCAACAGATGTTTCCTGGAATTTCTTATAAGTGTCAAGAATGAACTGGTAAGCGTCAGACTGTGATTGACCTGCACAAATATCAAATGCAAGTTTTTCAGCGGCTTCCTTACAAAATTCTGGCATATCTGAGCGTTTAATAGGCACACCCATAATCTTGTGTTTTGGAGCATTAAATGGATATTTGGCACCTTCACTATCAATTACAGAACCAATATATAACTTCTTTGCGAAACAGAACATATTTGTAAATATATTTTCGCGGTTGAATTTAATCTTATTGGTTGTGTGCGATTTTTGAGCTCTAATTTCCAATACTGTATTAAAGAAGTTTTGCATTATATTTTCAATGTGAGCATATACTTCTCTCTTTTCGTCTTCAGTATTGAATGGTACACCTTCTTTTTTAAGTCTCTGAATTGCTTCATTGAAACACAAATACACAGAGTCAGTATCTGAGTGAACCAACATAACATCACGATTAGTAATCTTAAGTGGTGTTCTGTCCTTCATCTTGATACCAAATTCCTTTTCCAATTCACCAATGAAGCCGGCAGTTGGATAAAAGTCATTTGCGTTCTTTGCAAGCCAGTCACGAAGAGTTACACGAGCACAACGAGTAATAGCTCTTGCACAGTCAATATCATACAAGTGGAATGAACTTGTTAGACATACACCATACATTGAGTTAATAATAATCTTCTTAACTCCCTGACGAGCGTCATAAAGGTCTTCCAAATCCTTGTTACCATTTTTGTGTGCTTCTTTCATCAAACGCTTGTATTCCTTTCTTTCGTCAAATACTAACTTAACGAGGTTAGGAAGGATAGCATCGTCTGTTCTCTTAAATCCAAGTTCATTAATATCGGTTGGAATTACTTCACCACTTTCAATTTGTTCCTTTGTTGGGTGAATTACCTTAACTTCAGGAGAAATATTGAACTGCATAATATGGTGTGGGTAAGACGAAGTAATATCAAAGGACATACAGTTATCATATCGTCCTGGATAGTCATAACAGTATCCAGCCTTAATCGCAAATTCCTTGAAATCGTATCTTTCATCTTCCCAGTAACAGTTCTGGAAATAATCGTTACCATTTTTATCTTTGACTTTGAAACAGCCTTCATTGTGCCACCAGTCTTCGTGGTGGTCCTTACGGTCATTCATTAATTTGTTTTTACCGTGAATGAACTTAAGAATATAACCTTCAGTGGTAGGTACCTTTTGGAATACTTTATCTACTGTAGTAACACAATCGTAAGCATATTCAATAATTAGTGAGAACAACTTTAGCTTCTTTTCAAGTCTAACAAGCAACAATACGTCCTGAATATTATACTCAGTAAATCTATTCCAGTTAGTCTTGTAAATATCGTTAATTGTTCCTTCATATTCCAACTTTCCTTCACCCAATTCCTTGTGTGTAATGTAGTTTAATGAATAAGATGGTAATGGGTCGTGCTTCGCAAAGGACTTATACAAATCCATATAATCGTGATGAAGCAAACCAGGAATATCGTAAGTTTCACCCATTTTAGTACCTGATACTCGGTCAGTAACTTCTACCAAAATTGGTGCTTTTCCTACTGGTGATAATTTATTTTCAATGGCTCTTGTAATACCCAATTCTTCACGAATTTTTTTAATTCTGTTTACGATATAAGGTACGTCAAACAATTTAGAGTTCCAACCAGACCAAAGGTCAAAATGTTGTTTGTCAAACCATTTCAGCCAGTCAGTCAACATCGCACTTTCAGTTGTAAAAGCACGATAATTTTTTACAGATGGGTCTGTACCAGTATATGCCTCAGTACCCCAAGTATATGTTTGGTCTGTTTTTGATGAATAACAAGTGATTAGATTAATTGGAACTTCAGCTTTGTCAGCGTATGGAAATCCTGATATATCTTTATAACAAGATTCTTCATATTTTACCCACTGACCTGTGGTTTCATCGTATACTTCAATATTATTGTAGTTTTTATATTTTTTCTTTAATTCACCGAATTGTTATTTCTATTTCTTTCATTTATAAACCTATTTCGTAAATTTGTATAACGAGTGTGTACATAAACAGATTTAGTTTGTAAATATGAAGCAAATTCTTCATCAGTCATATCTGCAAAACGATTACCCATTATTGATAATTGATTTGTTTTTTTACCTTTCTTACTTTGACTTATTAATTTACCTCTTTCAATTTGATTACAAGACCACAATGATTTTTTTAATCTTTCATTCTGTTCTTCATTTGTAAGACCACCAATATGTTTTTTCATTG
>JAZSQZ010000006.1:0-33949 GCA_045538175.1 Clostridia bacterium | reverse complement strand
AAAGATGTTTTAACTCAAGATGAAAACGTTTCTCTAAAAGAAATCGTTGAACTTTTTGGTTCTTCTGGATATGGCAATATTCCTATTTATGCTGGCACTCGTTTGATGGGTGTTGCTTCTGGTAGCAGAATTATTAAGTATATTGGTAAAAAGAGTGCAGAAGGTGTTGATATGAATCAATTCCTTGCAAAGACACCAATAAAAGACGTTATTCAAAACGACATTGACAGTGCACAATGTTTTAAGGTTGCTGATAAGGCTCTCACAATTGAAAAAGCACTCAACTTGTTCTTTGTTGATAGAAGATTGCTTGTAATTATCATTACCGAAAATGGTACATATACAGAAAAACCTATAGGCATTGTTACAGCAGCAGACATCTTGGATATGAACGAAGTTATTGAAAACTATTAGTTTTTAGGAATTGTATTATGTTTAAAAATTATCTAAAGATTGCTAGGTTTGACCATTGGATAAAGCAATTGTTTATTTTACCTGGCATTGTTTTTGCATTATGTATTATAGACGCTTCTAGTTGGGATTGGGCAAGTGTTGCTATTGCAACAGCACTTGCTTTTATTTCCACATCTTGCTGTGCTTCAGCAAACTACGTTATAAACGAGTGGCTTGATGCAGAGTTTGATAAGTTTCACCCAACAAAAAAAGAAAGACCTGTTGTTGCAGGTGGCATGAAGGCAAAATGGGTTGCACTAGAATATGTTATCTTTGCTGTAATCGGCTTAGTTGCTGCCTTCTTTGTTTCATGGTGGGTTTTTGGACTTGAAGCATTTTTACTTGTAATGGGTATCCTTTATAACGTAAAACCTATGAGAACAAAAGAGATTGCATATCTTGATGTTATTACCGAATCTTTAAACAATGCAATCAGACTTTTGATTGGTTGGTTTGTAGTAACAGCAGTTTATCTTCCACCAATAAGCATAATCATTGGCTATTGGGCTGGTGGGGCATTCTTGATGGCAACAAAGAGATATGCAGAATATAAAATGATTGACGACAAATCAACAGCATCACTATATCGCAAATCTTTTGCAAAATATACAGAAACTTCACTTTTGATTTCTGCAATATTCTATGCACTTGTTTCAGTGTTTTTCTGTGGAATATTTATGCTAAAGTATAGAATAGAGCTTATTTTTGCAATTCCTTTTGTTTGTGGTTTGTTCTGTTATTATTTATATCTTAGCAACAAACCAGATTCTTCTGCACAAAAACCAGAAAAACTTTTAAAGGAAAAAGGTTTGATGCTTTTTGTGTTTGTTGTAATGATAGTTGTTGTTGCTTTGATGTTTATCGATATGCCATTTTTACAAGGATTGCTCGATAAAACTCTAATCTCTTATTAAGGTTTAATATGAATAAAATTGATGATTACAAACTTATCGTTGTCGACTTAGACGGCACATTATATTATCAAAAGCCATTGAGAATAAAAATGGCTTTTTCTTTATTGTTTTACTATGCTTTTAGACCACACAAAATAAAAGAATTGTTGGTTATTAAAGATTATAGAAAACTAAGAGAAAAAACAGCCTTTAACGGTGAAGAGAATATTGAAGAAAAGATTATAGAAACTCTTGCAACTAAATATAAAAAAGGTGTTGATAATGTTAAAAATATTATTCACTTTTGGATGATAGAAAAACCTTTTAAATATATCAAAAAATATGAAGATAAAAACCTTGTTAGTGTATTGCAAAAAGCAAAGGAAAAAGGTGTTAAAATTGTAGTATATTCTGACAATCCTGCAGACGAAAAGATGAAGGCTATAAACCTTGATATAGACGGTGTTTTTTGTGCAACAGACAAAGATATATGCTGTTTTAAGCCCGAAATTAAGGGTTTAATGGCAATTATGAATAAATTTAGTGTAAGTCATAATCAAACATTGTTCGTGGGAGATAGGCAAGAAAAAGACGGGAAGTGTGCTGAGAGTGCGGGTGTAGATTGTGTAATTTTGAGCACTAAAAAAACAAAAAGAAACAAGCAATTTAAGGAGTTTTTGTTTAAGTGAATTTAACGGAGTTTTATAACAAACACAAAGTAAAAATATATTTAATTTTAAACATTGTAATTTTACTTGCAATGGCTCTTTTTATGTTGCTTACAGCAAATAGACAAAGTTTGTGGCTTGACGAACTTAGATGGACAATGGGATATGTGCAAGGTGGTTTTTTTGAAATGTTGTCTTCACTTTCAACAACACTTTATAATTTGCCATTATTTTATATTGTAGGATTTTTTACTTATAAGATATTTCCGGTAGGGGAAATATGGTTGATGTTGCCATCAATAATTTTTGTTATCTGTGGTGTTTGGTTTTTATATCTTACAATTAAAAATTTATATGGTTTTGAACTTGCAACACTTGCTTCATTTATAGCATCAGTATCTCTTGTGCTTATTTCTTTTGCCGGGCTTCAGTTTAGGCCATATGCTTTGATGTTTATGCTCGTTTGTTTGTGTCTTTACTTTTATCAAAAAAGATTAAGTAATCCATCAATAAAAAACATTTTACTTCTTGGTGTTATGTATTTGTTGCTTGCATACACTCATTGGTTTGGCATACTTTTTGTTGCAGTACTTGGTGTTTATGATTTTGTACTTTGCTGTATTAAAAAACAAACATTTAAAGTGCTTATATCATATGTGATAGCTGTTGTATTATTTATACCTTGGTTTTTGGTTGCCGTCATAAATTCGGTTTATAGTTTAACAGATTATTGGGCATCAAAGCCAACACTAAAATATCCTATGTATGTAATATCGGCATTTACAAACGGCAATATAGTTTTTTCGTATATGTTCTTTTTGGGATATATAAGCTATATTGTGCAACATATTGTAGCGCTATTAAAAAAAGAAAACTTTGCAAATAAAAGAATAACATTATTGTTTTCAATTATTATACCTATAGTTTTTGCTTTGGTTATGTTTTATAGTGGAGTTATAAATCCTAGTGGCTCATTGTGTGTCGATAGGTATTTCATAATTATTTTTCCATTTGTTGTGTTTTTTACGGCATACTTTGTGTATTTTTTGTTTTGCATAATCAAAAAGTTTATAAAGAGACAACTTATTTCAAACATAATTATTGGTTTGATTTTAATGCTGATTGTTCCTTATATGTTTTACTCTTCTTATTCATTAGCCCTAAAACAAAAATATATGGTTCCAAACGAAATGTATGGTGAGGTTGCAACCTATCTTGATGCAAGTGGAGATATGGAAAGGGAAGATGTTGTGTTGTTGCAAATTGATTCAAGCGATGTTTGGCTTAAATATTATGTTGGAAACAAAGGTGATTATTCTATCCAAAACTATTATACACATTGTTTTAGTAAGGAAATAGATATTCTTGTAAAAGACGGAAACAAAACAACAGAAAAAACTGATCCTATAGGTTTGTTAGAAGATATAGAAGAGTTTAATATTGTATATTTATTTTATGATCACCCATCAGGTATAGATTTAAACGACAACTATTTGTATAATGAATTGATTTTGGACTATGACTTGGAACTTGTGTATCATAATTTATACAAATTTACTAAAAAAGCATAAAACAGTAGTTTAAACTACTGTTTTTTTATGATTAAAATTGTTTTGTATTTGTTTTGGTGTTTGGTATAATAAACTCATAAAGAGTAAAGTTTATGTATCAAAAAGTTCAAGAATTTTTTAGCAAAAAAAAGGTTGAAGTTTCTGCTATAGTAATTGTACTAGCAGTTTTTTTTGTTGCTTCTATTGTTTATGGTCTTAATCGCTCTCTATCTTTTGATGAATTGGAGTGGACAATAAACTTTATGGACGAAAGTTTTTTTAGTATGCTAGAGCAGTTGTCAACGGGATTATATAATCTACCTTTGTTTTATATTTTAGGTTATCCTATATACAATCTATTTCCACATAATGAGATTTGGTTGTATCTTCCAAATATTTTGTTGTCAATTGCAGGTTTTGTGTTTTTGTATTTGTTTGCAAAGGATTTTAAAAATAATGTTTTTGCAATATGTTTGTTGACCGTCACAGTTTTTAATTATTCGCTTTTGGAATATTTGGTTCAGTTTAGGCCATATGCACTTATGCTTTTTTTAGTGTGTGTATTTCTTTTTGTTTGGTTTAAAAGAGAGAAGGAAAATAGCCCTAAAAACAATGTTTTTTATGCCATTGTTTCAATACTGCTTATGTACACGCATTGGTTTGGATCTTTGTTTATTGTGGCATTTGGTGTATTTGACTTAATAAAAATTTTTAAAAAAATTAAACCAATAAAAACAATTGTTTCATATATTGTTATGCTAACTTTGTTTTTGCCTTATTTTATAATGGTTATTCTAAAGAGTAGATACTCAATTGATTACTATTGGACAGATACAGCAAGCATTGCATTTGGAATTGAATGTGTTTCGGTATTTCTTAACTGTAATATTTTTTCATTTGTCTTGTTTTGTGTCGGCGCAATTTTTATTGTCTACTTTGGATATAGATATGTATTTAAAAAAGAAGAAAAAGAAAATATAGGATATTTATTGTTCTTTATATTAACTATATTTTTAACCTTTTTTGTGGTGCAGTTTTATTCGCTTGTTATAAATAGAAATTCGTCGCTTTGTGTTTTTAGGTATTTTTTAACCTTACTACCATTTATAAACATTGTATTTTTATATGGTGCAAAAAAGGTTTTAGATTTTATTATAGTAAAAAAGAAAGAAATAGTTATAGTTTTTACGGCTGTACTTTTTGTTGTTTTTTCGGTGCCTGCAAATATGGTTTGTATCGATCAATTAAAGACTGTAAGCAATGGGTACAAACAACTTGTTGAATATGTTTTAAGTCAAGAAGACATAAAAAAAGAAACAACACTTGTTTTGGCAACTTGTGGTTCAACTTGGGTTGATTATTATTTTGTTGATAAGAGTAAGGAGTTGCCACAAAATATAGTTTCTTCTCACTTAGATGTTTATTTTGATAATTATTTCACACAATTTGTTAAAAACGGAAAAAGAATAGAAGACAAAAAAGTTGAAGATATATATACTTGGATTTTGTCTTTCGATAAGATTTATTTTTATTCTGAAAGCTACAAAGAATTAGAAAAACAAAAAGCCTTTATGGATTATGTTTTAGAAAACTTTGATTATAAAAAAACCGATATCGAATATTTATCTGTTTTTACTAAAAAAGGCAAATAAGGATTGACAAGTTTTTAAAATTATATTAAACTTTGTCTTGTAAATATATAGAAGCGATTATTTAGGACAAGCTTTTATCTTGTAGTTGTTTAGAGAGTCAATGGTTGGTGAAAATTGATACAACGGGGATAAGGGTATCACCTAATAGCCAAATTTCTGAAATTAAGTAAGAGATTTCGGGTTGTTCCCGTTATAGGACAAGGGCATCAACAGTGTGCTTTAGTTATAAGTGGTTTAATACGGGACCTTTCGTTTTTCTTATGACGGAAGGTCTTTTTTGTTGGCTTTTGTATATTGTAAAAAGGAGATAAAAATGAAAAAAGAAGTATCAATGCCAAATTTCGTGGAAATGGAACACGAAATGCTAAAGTTTTGGGACAAGGAAAAATGTTTTGAAAAACTTGTAGCAAAAAACAAAGGAAAAGAAAATTTTAGATTCTTAGATGGTCCTGTTACAGCAAACAACAGGCTTGGTGTCCACCACGTATGGGGAAGAACACTTAAAGACGTTACCATCAAGTACAACGCAATGAAGGGCAGAGATTGCCATTATCAAAATGGTTTTGACGCACAAGGTATGTGGGTTGAAGTTAACGTTGAAAAAGAACTTGGTCTTAACGGCAAACCAGAAATTGTAAAGTACGGAATTGATAAGTTTACAAATAAATGTATGGACAGAGTTAAATACTTTGCAAACGAAATCACAAACCAAAGTATCCGTATGGGACAATGGATGGATTGGGATAACAGTTATTACACAAACACAGATGAAAACATCAAAGCAATCTGGCACTTCCTAAAGATTTGTAACGAAAAGGGTTGGATTGTTAAGAAAAACAGACCAATGGTATGGTGCCCAAGATGTGGTACAAGCTTAAGCGAACACGAAATGGCTGGAAGTTATCACGATGTTGTTCACACAGCAATCTTTGCAAAGTTCCCTGTAAAAGGTGAAGACTTTAAGCTTATGGCTTGGACAACAACTCCTTGGACATTGTCAGCAAACGTTGCCCTTGCAGTAAATCCAGAAATCGAATATGCAAAAGTTGAATTTAAAGACACAAAAGAAAGAGTAGTTTTAGGTAAAGACGCACTTAAAGTTTTAAAAGGCGAATATAGTGTTGTTGAAGAATTTAAGGGTGACAAACTTGTAGGTAAAACATACGAAACTTGCTTCCCAGAGTTAACAGAACAACAATTTGAGCACAAAGTTGTTGCTTGGGAAGATGTTGATGCAACAGAAGGTTGTGGTGTTGTTCACATTGCTCCTGGTTGTGGTGCAGAAGACTTTGAGTTAGGTCAAAGATTAGGTCTTCCAGAAATTTGTCCAATCGACGAACAAGGCGTTATGCTTGACAACTGTGGTTTCCTTGCAGGAAAGAAAACAACTGATGTTGTTGAAATGGTTGTTGAAAGACTTGATAAAGACGGAAAACTTCATTACGCACATAAATATAAACACAGTTATCCATTCTGCTGGAGATGCAAAACAGACCTTGTATATAAACTCATCTCAACTTGGTACATTAAAGTTGACGAACTTAGACCACTTCTTTTAAAAGCAATTGATGATGTTGAATTCCAACCAGAATACGCAAAAAAGAGAATGGCAGATTGGCTTAACAATATGGGAGATTGGAATATCTCAAGAAGCCGTTTCTATGGCCTTCCACTTCCTTTCTATGTATGCGAAAAATGTGGCAAAGTCCACGTTGTAGGCAGTATTGAAGAATTAAGAAGCCTTGCTGTAAACCCAGAAGAAATCGACAAGATTCCACACTTACACCGTCCTTGGATTGACAATGTAAAAATCAAATGTCAAGATTGTGGCGAAACAATTGCAAGAGTTAGCGAAGTAGGTGACTGCTGGCTTGACGCTGGTATTACACCATTTAGCACAAAGAAATATTTTACAGATAAAAAGTTCTTCGAAAACAATTTCCCAAGCGATTATGTTTGCGAAATGGTCGAGCAACTCAAACTTTGGTTCTATTCACTTCTTGTTATGAGTGTTGTAATCACAGGAAAAGCACCATACAAAAAGATTGTCACATATCAATATGTTAAAGACGAAAACGGAAACGAATTCCATAAGAGTGGTGGTAACAGTTTGGAATGCGATATTGTTGCTGATAAAGCAGGTGCAGATATGATTAGATATCTATATGCAGGCTCAAACCCAACAAACGATATGAGATTCGGTTATCCACTAACAGACGAAGCAAGAAGAAAGGTTATGGGATTCTGGAACGCTTATGTATTCTTTAATACATACGCTTGTATCGACAACCCAGACCTTGCAAACTTCAAACCAGACTTTGATAACTTGTCTGTAACTGATAGATGGTTGCTTGAGAGAGTTAATGCTTTTGTTAAACTTGCAGACGAAAGTTATGCAGTACAAAAGAGTTACTTAATCGTAAAAGATTTTGAAACACTTGTTGACGATATCACAAACTTCTATATCAGAGTAAACAGAAAGAGATTCTGGAAGAGTGAAGATAAAAACGATCAACTTACAGCATATTATTGCTTGTATACTGCACTTAAGAAAGTTTCTCAAGCAATGGCGCCTATTATTCCTTTCCTTACAGATTATATCTGGCAAAATATGGTAAGGGAATTCGAAAAAGACGCACCTGTTTCAATCTTACTTAGCGATTTCCCAACAGAAGTTGAAGAAGTCAAAGTAAGCGACACAATCAGAAATGCAGATGTCGCAAGAGAAATTATTACTGTTGCACAACGCTTAAGAAATGAAAACTGCTTAAAAGTAAAACAACCTTTAAAAACATTGTTCTTAATTTTAAAAGAAGAAGACAAGAAAGGTGTATTGCAATTTGAAAATGTAATTAAGGAAGAATTAAACATCAAAACAGTTGTCTTTGAAGACGATTATACAAAGTTTAATGTTCCATACCTTACAATCAACTTCAAAACAGCAGGCGCAGTCTTAAAAGGTGAAGTTCAAAAACTTAGAAATGTTTTACAAGGCTTAAGCGAAGAAGAAATGGCAGACCTTGTAAATCAATATAATAATGGTAAAGTAACAGTAGGTGAGTTTAGTGACCTTGATGCAAATATCTTTTTGGTAAATTACAAATCAAAACCTGACTACGTAATTTCAACCGTAGAAGATAAAACTTTAGTTCTAGATATCACAATCGACGAAAACTTAATGCTTGAAGGTTTGTTTAGAGAACTTGTCCGTTCAGCACAAGTATTAAGAAAAGAAGCAGATTTTAATATTGAAGACAGGGTCGAAATGGATACTGTAACTGATAGCGAAACATTAAACAAGGTTGTCGAAACTTTTGCTGACAAAATCAAACAAGATGTCTTGGTTGTAAAACTCAACGAAGGTGTTCAAACCCCAGATGTTGAAAAAGAAGTAGAAATTGGCGACGAAAAATTAGTCATTAAACTTAAAGTTGTTAAAAAGTAGGG
Source organism: Clostridia bacterium (assembly GCA_045538175.1). Lineage (GTDB taxonomy): Bacteria > Bacillota > Clostridia > Christensenellales > UBA1242 > JAZSQZ01. The sequence goes on along the minus strand of JAZSQZ010000006.1, from coordinate 25,286 downwards.
AAAAATGCAAAAAAATACTGATTGGAAAGATTATGAGATTATAGCAACAGGGGACGGAATGAAGTTAGAGCGATGGGGCAATGTCACTCTTCTTCGTCCAGACCCACAAGTTATTTGGAAAAGCAAATTCGACCTAGAAAATTATAAGGGGCTAGATGCAAAATACACCCGTATCGGTGGTGGCGGCGAGTGGAATTACCTTAACAAATTTCCTTCCGAGTGGAAAGTGTCTTGGAAAAACTTGAAGTTTTTGGTTAAGCCTATGGGCTTTAAGCACACAGGTCTTTTCCCAGAGCAAGCTGTTAATTGGCAAAAAATGATTGATCTTATAAAGGGTGCAAACAGACCAATCTCTGTCTTAAATCTTTTTGCATATACCGGTGGTGCAACTGTTGCTTGTGCAAGTGCAGGGGCAAGTGTTGTCCACGTTGATAGTGCAAAAAATATGGTCGAAAGGGCAAAACAAAACTTAGAGTTGTCTGGCCTTCGTGATAGACCTGTAAGATTTATTGTTGACGATTGTAAGAAGTTTATCCAAAGAGAAATCAAACGTGGTCACTTTTATGACGCAATCATTATGGACCCACCAAGTTACGGCAGGGGACCAACAGGAGAGATGTGGAAAATTGAAAGCGACCTATTTGACCTTGTTGAGCTTTGCAAATCTGTCCTATCAAAAAATCCATTATTTTTCCTAATTAACAGTTATACTACAGGGCTTCAACCAACAGTTATGCAAAATATTATCTCAAGGGCATTAGATGTCCCTTATAACAAAATCGAAGCATATGAAGTCGGTCTTCCTACAAACGAAACAATCGTACTTCCTTGTGGTTGTAGTGCAATGTATGTAAATAAGAAATAAAAATAAAAAAGGAATAGAAAATTTTTCTATTCCTTTAAATTTATATTGAAAAATTAGTTTTAATTTGATAGAATATATCCATAAGGAAAAAGAATTATGTGTGATATTATTTTTGAAGATAATCATTTGTTGGTTGTTATTAAACCACAAAATATTCCTGTCCAAGAAGATGACAGTAAAGATGATGATATGTTAAGGAAACTTAAAAGATATCTTGTCGAAAAATACAATAAACCAGGGGACGCTTATGTCGGTCTTGTCCATAGACTCGATAGACCAACAGGTGGGGTAATGGTTTTTGCAAAAACATCAAAAGCTGCAGGTAGACTTTGCGACCAAATCAAAACTGACGAGTTCGAAAAAACATACCTTGCAGTTGTAAACGGCAAACCTAGACTTGATAGAGCTCGCCTTGTAAACTTCTTGAAAAAAGACGAGAGAAACAATATTGTAAAAATTTGCCCAGAGTTTGAAAACGGTGCAAAAAAAGCAGAACTTGACTATCAAGTTTTGGCAAGCAACGAAAAGCATTCTCTTGTTAAAGTAAACCTTATTACAGGCAGAAGCCACCAAATCAGAGTTCAAATGGCAGGCATCGGTTGTCCTATTGTAGGGGACACAAAATATGGAAAAGTTGAAAAAGCAAAAACAAATATGGCTTTGTGGGCAACTTCACTTAAACTTAATCACCCTGTCACAAAACAAAGATTAACTTTCAAAGTTTTCCCACCAAAAGACGAAAACCCTTGGAAAGACTTTGATATCGAAAAACACTTAAACTAAAAAAAAGACTAAACGGTAGTTTAGTCTTTTTTTATTCTTTATAGATTAGACCATTTGTTGTTAGCATTGTTGTTACGACACTTGTTGCGTTTAGTAGGGCAGTTATTGTTACTTTTGTAGGGTCGATTACGCCAAGGGATAACATATCTCCATACTTATTTGTTTTTGCATTAAAACCATAATTTTCTTTTTTTGTTCTTTCAATTTTTTCTATGATTGTTTCTGGGTTTAATTCTGCATTTATCAAAATTTGTTTTATAGGAGCGCTCAAAATTTTTAAGACAATTTCACCACCAATTCTTTCTTCTTTAGGAAGGGTAGTGATAAACCTTTTAATTTGCGTTTTGCAGTTTAAGAGTGTAATTCCACCACCGGCAACAATTCCCATTTCGCAAGCAGAGTTTGTTGCGTTGATTGCGTCTTCAATCCTAAGTTTAAGCTCTTTTTGTTCGACTTCGGTGTTTGCTCCGACCCAAATTGTGGCAACTCCACCGGTTAGTTTTGATAGTCTAATTTTCAGTTGTTCTTTCTCAAATTCGTTTTTGGTATCGTTTATTTGGGCTTTAATTGCGTCTATACGGGTTTTTAGTGCTGATTGAGTATTTGTTTGGGGAATAATTGTTGTTGCTTCCTTGGTTATTTTTACTTTCTCTAAAATAGGCAAGTTTTCGACGTTTATATCCTTTAAGTTATCTCCCTTAGAAGCAGAAAAAACATTTGTATCACATAGTGATGCTATGTCTTCAAGCAATGCAAATTTTTTATCCCCAAACAAAGGAGCTCTTACAACAGCACACTTTATTGTGCCTTTCATTTTGTTAACAATAATTGCAGACAACACTTCGTCGTCCATATCGTCACAAATAATTAAAAGTGGTTTGTTTGTTTTTATGGTTTGCTCAAGTATTGGTAATATTTCTTGTATAGATGTGATTTTTTTATCTGTTATAAGTAAAAGGCAATCATCATAAACAACTTGCATTTTTTCTAAATCATTACACATATAAGGGGATAGGTAACCCCTATCAAATTCCATACCGCTTAGGATAGATAGTGTTGTTTTTTCGGTATTGCTATCTTGCAAAAGGATACTTCCGTTTATACCTATTTTTTGTTTTGCTTCGGCAATAAGTTTTCCTATTTCACTTATGCCCGAAGATATGGTTGCAACTTGCTCAATTTCGTTATTGCTTTTTATAAGTTTGCTTTTTTCTTTTATAATTTTGACACAATTTTCAACAGTTTTTCTTATACCATTGTTTATATCAATTGGGTTGTGCCCGTTGGATAGTTGTTTTAGGCCTTCGTTTAAAAGTGCTTGCGCTAAAACAATTGCAGTTGTTGTGCCGTCTCCTGAAACATCATTTGTTTTTTGACAAACTTCGTTTATAAGTTTAACGCCCATATTTTCACAAGAGTCCTCTAAAACAACTTCTTTTGCAATTGTTGCACCGTCGTTTGTGATAATGGGGGATAAAAACTTTCTGTCAATCACAACATTTTTGCCCTTAGGCCCTAAAGTTGTTTTTACAAGGTTTGCAACGGCATTGACACCGTTTTCAAGTAGTTTTTGGGCATTTTTGCCACTTATTATTTTATTTTCCATTATTCTTCCTCCACCACAGCTAAAATATCTAGTTGTCTTAAAAGAAAATATGTTGTGTTTTCTACAATAAGTTTTGCTGCCATATGTTCTTCAAACAAAACAGTTTGCCCTTCTTTTAGATATATATTTTATATATTTCCATTGCTTTATTTTCCGTCTCCTACGGCAACAACTTTGCCTAAATTTGCAACTTCTGTGTCATCTCTAAACGAGAGTATAAGTCCACTTTTTGTTGTGGTTTCTTTTTCGTTAGGGCATACAAGCACTCTATCAAACAAAGGTTTAATTTTCATATTTTCTCCTTTACGAATATATATTTTGATTTTCTCATATAAATCTTAATAATTATAAAATATGAAAAAGTGGGTTTTCAATATTGTATGACAACAAGTTTTAAGTTTTGCACAAGAAAATTAAAAAGCAGGGCAAAAAAAGTTTCTTTTATTTTTTTGCTTATTTTTATTGTTGTTTTTGTTTTAGTTGTTTTTAATGTTGCTGATTTATTTTCTAGCGCAATTACAAACAAGGGAAGCATTTTGTATGGCGAGAAGATAAGGATAAGTAACACAATTTATTATGGTGTAAGTTTGTATAACTCAACAGAAAAGCAAAAAAGTGAAGAGCAAGCAAAAGATATTATAAAACAAGGTGGTGCAGGTTTTGTTTATTGTATGGGTGAGTATTATGTTTTAGGTGGGATATATTTAAGTCATGAAGATGCTGTTGAAGTTAAAGAAAAATTAGTTAGCGATAATATTGAAGCAAAAATTATAAATATAAATGTTCCCGTCATAAATTTAAATTACAAAGGTGCACACAAAAAAGAAAACGAAGAAGTGTTTTCTTTGTTTAAAACATTGTTCGATTCTGTCTATAGTTTATCAATAGATTTTGATTTGGGAGATATTACTATGCAAGAGTTGAAAAGCAATATAAATAAAATAAGTGCCGATTTTAGTGAAAAAATATCTAATTTTGATGCCATATATCAAAAAGAAAAGTTTGATTTTCAAAAAGAGATTATTGATGCATTAGGGCGAGTTAAGGTATCTATTAACACAATTTTAACCCATAATGGTGTGGATTTAACCCTTAACAGTAAGATTAAAAATGTTTGTTGTAGCATTGTAAATGAATATTATAATTTAGCAAAAATTATATAATTTAGTAAATTGTTTGACCTTCAATTACTTATTTGATAAAATTAGTTTGTATTTGGAGGGAATTATGGAAAAAACATCTCATTACAATATGATTTTAAACCCTATGTATTTGCTCTCTGTTTTTTATGGAATTTTTTATATTGCATTTTTGTTCGCACCAACCATTTCTTTTGTTGCTAATGGTGTTTCAGGGGGCGCAACTGCTTTTGATGTAATGGCTGTTTGTTTCTCCGGAAGTGCACTTGGTGGTTACAGCGTTGTCGGTGGGGCAGGTGCAGTTTTAATTATTATAGGCTTACTTGTATTCCTAGGCACAATCTTTTCGTCTGTTGCTCTTATTTTGGGAATTATGGGTTTGACAAAGAAATTTAACACTGAAAAATATATAAGTACACTTATTTTTATTAACTTATTTATTTTTGTTGCAGTCACAATTTTGGTTATCGTTTTATCAAACTTGATTATCAATCAAAATATTGGTTTGTCTTCATATGCTTTTACATCTTTATTTGTAGGATATGGTCAAATCGCATTTAACATTTTACCAATTTTATATATTGTTGTTCACGCAGCAATTGTAAGAGAAATTGCTTTCTCAAAAACAATGGTAGAAAAACCAACAACTCCTTCAAAGTAAAAAATAAAAATGCAATCGAAAGATTGCATTTTTTTATCTGTCAAATGTTGTATTTCCACATCTTGGACAGGGTGGTACGGAATCGTTTGCACCCACATCGACCCTTTGTCCACAATTACGACAAATTAGGTTTGAATTAGTAATTACTCTTTCGCCTGTTTCTATCATTAAATTTACCTCCACAAAGTTAGTATGAAGAGATAAAAATCTTTTATTCAAAAGAAAAATATTGATTTTGAAATACCTTTTTATTTGCTTTATTTTATTTATTATAGTAAAATATTTGTTAGGAGATATTATGAGGACAGTTGTAATTACCGGGGGTACAAGTGGCATTGGAAAATCTTGTAGAGATTACTTTATCTCAAAGGGTGATAAGGTTGTTATTCTTGCAAGAAAAAATCCTGAAAATCTTGAAGATTTTTTTGCTTGTAATGTTGTTGACGAAAAACAAGTTTATGACACTTTTAAAAAGATAAATGAAGTTTATGGCAAGATTGATGTGCTTATAAACAACGCTGGTTACGGCCTTTCTGGTGCTGTTGAACTTATTGATAATAAAGACGCAAAAGCTATGTTTGACGTAAACCTTTTTGGGATTGTTAACTGTACAAAGGCAGCACTTCCATCAATGGAAAAGGGTGGCAGAATTATAAATATAAGTTCAGTTTGCGCATTGTTTCCTTTGCAATTTAGGGGATATTACTGTGCAACAAAATCTGCTGTAAATATGTTAACTTTTTCTCAAAACCTTGAGTGCAAACCTTTTGGGATTCACGTTGGGGCAATATGTCCAGGTGATGTTAAAACAAACTTTACAAAAAATAGAGTTAAGATTTTTGACACCAACGAAAGATATGGTGATAGGATCAAAAACTGTGCTGAGAAAATTGATAAAAATCAAGATAAGAGAATGGATCCTATCGTTGTTGCAAAGGCAACATATAAGTATAGTTTAAAGAAAAGTCCAAAACCATTTATTATTGTTGGTTGCAAGTATAAGTGGTTATATTTTGCAAAAAGACTTGTTCCAGCAAAACTTTTACATAAATGCATTTATAAAATGTTTGGTTAAACAAAACTTTTAAAAGTTTTTAAGATAAATATTATAAAAGGAGAACATAATGGCTGACAATCTATTTTACAACGACGCTAGAGAGATGGTGTTGAAATTCATTATGAAAGAATTTGCAACAATGCCAGAGCCATTGATTACAAACTTAATAAATTATTTTTATAAGTTCTGTAGTTATGAAGAAGAAGGGTTAAAAATTCGCCCAAGTATCATTTTCTGTAATGATATAAATCAAATTATTAAAAACATACCTTTGAGTTTTAAGTTGCAGTTATTTGCTGATGACGACTCATCTATGTTTAATTCTCGTATGAAGTCCATTATGTCCTTTTGTAAAAAAGATTGGAACGTTTACGTTGAAATCAAGGAAGAAAAGATTGTCTACGGAATTTGTAAAGTGTTTAACACAATGAAAGATAAGGGCCTAGTTTCGCTTGTTTTAGAAAATCAAGAGTTATTAGACAATACAGATAAATTTAACTTTATAAATTTGGAAGCAATCAGTTCTTATGCAATTTCGATGAAAGGTATAAGGGGAAATGAAGTTGTTATTAACTTCTCAATAAACGATGTTAATGTTTCAAATAGAGAAGGTGTTGTAAAGAGATTTGTTAACGCAAGTTTGTCAAAACTTAAAACAACAAAAAGAAAATTAGCAGAAGTTAAAACTCTTTATGAAAATATTTTCAAAAAAGCGTTTAACGATATTCATGGGGCAATTTGTGTAATTGTCGATAAAGAATATGTTGATAAAGGTTTCTTTGCTGATGGTATTTGGCTTGAAACCCCTATTGATTTGTCAAAAGTTTTCTTACAAAGTAAGAGTTATTCAGAAAGTAAATTGACAAATATCTCAGAATTGTTTATTTCAATGCTTAACTGTGATGGTATAACAATTGTTGATAATGTTGGAAGAATTAGGGCATATAATGTTTTTATTAGCACAGATAAAAGTGGTAAGAAGAATATTGCCGGTGGTGCTAGAAAAAGAGCAGCATATGCTGTTGTAAATACTAAATTAAGAAGAATTATTGGTGTTTATTTCCAATCACAAGATGGTGAAATTTTTTATGAAGAGGTACAGAAAAAATGAGTACATTATGGAGTTCGGGAACTAGGAAAGAAGACGTAGACTCTAATATTGAAAATATGATTGAAAAATGTAGTTACCTAGAGCAAGAAGATAAAGAGTTTATCTTGGCTAGTTTTAACGCAGGTAAATACGGATATGTTTTGGAATACATTTTTAATAAATCAATGAAAGTGCTAGAAGATGTTGTCTTCACTATCGGTGAAGAAGTTGTTGTTGGTATTTGTCATTGGGTAGATAAGAATATTCTTATCAAGTTTTTTGACATCTTCGTTTTAAGACTTGCAAGTCAGTTGGAACTTATGACAAAAGAAGATAGAGTGTCTCTTGTCTATATTAACGATGTTTTACAAAACAGAAAAGATAAAGCAGGTTCTGACGAAGTTGCAGAGTTGTCAAAAGCAGACGTTGTTAAATATATTAGAGCTTGTTTTGATATTGTATTACTTAAAGATTTTTCAGAGTTTACAACATCTTTTAACGACCTTATGAAAACACTTAAGGAAGTTGAAATTCAACCATTTAGCGAAGAATATGTAAAAATTATTAACGCACCAAAACATGAAATCAACTTTTTACTTAGACTTATGTTTGTCCTTTTAAAATCTGTTAAAAAGGAAGAAGAAAAAGATTGCACAAGTCTTATTGTAAATGTTAAAAATTTATTTCCTTTGCTTTGGGAAAATATCGGTCTTAACGATAAAAAATTCTTTGCATATTATATTAAAGTTGCACCAGAAGAGTCTATCTTAACAAGTGTTATGGAAGAAATCTCAAGCCAAATCAAAATGCAAGATTTTTCTATGGATGTTTCTGTTGCTACAAAACTTTTAAAAACATCTCAAGAAATCATTTCTGCACACTTTAGCATAAACAATCACAAAGGTGAAGCAAGTTCGCTTTTGTCACTTCAAGAATATACACAAGTTCCAAAATTGTTTTTGAGAAACTATATTACACCTTGTATCATTACATATCTTGGCAATTCTTTTGGATATATCAACGAATCTCATATGACAGCATTGCAAATTCTTGAAAATATTTCAGATGATAAGTGGCAATATTATTTCAATAATTTCTTTGAAAAAGACGACTTTGTCTTAATTACATTGCTTATTGCAGAAAGATCTCTTAAAGATTGGTGTACACTCATTAAAGGTCTTGATATTGACGAAGACGAAGTTGAAAACGAAAACGTAAAAGTTTTACTTAAAGCAACAAGAAAAAACGACTATGAAGGCATTGTCGATTGTGCAAAAAGAATATTTTATGACAATTAAGGAAGGTTTTAATGAATACAGCTTATTCAAGATTCGCAGTAGAAATTGATACTATTAACGAAAAAGCAACTGAAGATCCAAAGAAAATGGTTGCAAGGGGAGAAGAAGCATACGCAAACCAAATCGAACAAATTCTTGACGGAATTTTAGAACAAGGTTCAAGAATTATCTTAGTTGCAGGTCCTTCTTCTGCAGGAAAAACAACTTCATCATATAAAATCAAAGAAGGTTTGATTAGAAGGGGCAAAACAGCTTTTGTTATGTCTATGGACGACTTTTTCTTTGATGATGATAAAGTTCCTTTTAACGAATTAGGTGAAAGAGATATCGAAAACCTTTGTGCACTTGATGTTGATTGTGTAAAGGGTTGTCTTGCAGATATCTTAGCAAACAAAAAAACAATGTTCCCTAAATTTGATTTTAAGGCACACGCTAGAATGGAAGAGTGGACACCTTGTGACTTGGGCGAAGATGGTATTCTTATTATGGAAGGTATACACGCCCTAAACCCTGTTTTTACAGAAGGTTTTGAAGACCCTAGCAAAATTTACAGAGTTTATGTTCACTGTAACACAAACTTCTGTTATAACGATGTACCATATCTCCCTGCTAGAATGTTAAGACTTATTAGAAGGGTTATCAGAGACGAAAGAGATAGGGGAGTTTCTGTTATAGAAACCATTGAAAGATGGAACGCAATTTGTAAGGGCGAAGATAAAAACATTAGACCATTTAAGGGGCTAGCAAATTATAGATTAAACAGTAGTCATTTCTATGAACCAGGTTTGTATAAAGAAGAAATGCTTGAAAACCTTAAAGACGCAAAAAGAAATGGCTTAGCAAACGAAATTTGTGAAAGATTACAACCATTTGTAGTTGTAAAGGAAAAACTCGTACCAAAAGATAGTTTGGTTAGAGAATTTATAGGATTAGAAAAGAAATAATGCTTGATTTAAGGGAAGTAAACAAGACTTACATTATAAATAAAAACGAAAGCTGTGTCGCAATAAAAGGAGTGAATTTATCACTCCCAAGTTGTGGCATGGTTTTTATTTTGGGAAAGAGTGGTAGTGGTAAGTCAACTTTGCTTAACCTTATCGGTGGTTTAGATGTGTGCGACGGTGGCGACATACTTTTAAACAATAAATCCCTTGCGTCGTTTACACAAATACAACTTGACGCATATAGAAACACTTGTGTAGGTTTTGTTTTTCAAGAGTGTAATATGCTAGAAGATTTTTCTGTTTTTGATAATATTTTGCTTGCATTAAACCTTCAAAACAGAGAAGCTGACCATAAAAAAGTAAACGATGTTTTAAAACAACTTAAAATCGAAGACATTAAAGATAGAAAACCATACGAAATCAGTGGTGGTCAAAAACAAAGGGTTGCAATAGCACGTGCAATTGTAAAAGACCCAAACATTGTTTTGTGTGACGAACCAACAGGAAACTTAGATACAAGCCTTTCAAAAGATATATTTAGTACTCTTAAAAAACTATCAAAAGATAAACTTGTCGTAGTTGTAAGTCATGATGAAGAATTCGCAAAAAAATATGCAGATAGAATCATTACTTTAAGTGACGGTAAAGTTGTAAAAGACGAAGAATATACAGATAAAGACAACAAAATTGTCTATAAAGAAGACAAGGTGTATCTTCCAAAAGATAAAAAGTTAACTGCAAACGAAATTAAAAAGATAAATAAATATGTCTTAGAAAATAAGGCAGAGATTGTTGTTAAGAAGGATAAAAAATCAAATAGAAGTTCAAAAGAAAGCAAAAAAACGCAACAAATTAACCTAAAGCAATACAAAATATCACCAAAATATGTTTTTCGTGTTGCAACCAAAAATCTTTTTATAAAACCTATAAGACTTGTTTTTACAATTCTTCTTATGATTGTTGCGATGTCTTTATTTGGTCTAGGGCAAATTTTTAATAGTTACAACATAATTGATTCTTCAGTAAAGAGTTTTAAAAACAATAATATAACAAATATTGTGTTAAAACAGGGGGAGTACAGCTCTACGCTTAATTCGTTTAATAACAACGCAGAAAAAACAATTAGTCTACAAAGTATCATGGCAGTTGAAAATGCGTATAGTGGAAATATAGATTATTTATACTCTGCCAAGTTTCAATTTGGAAAAATAACTAGCGACGATGTTCTTTCAACAATTCTTTCAGTAGTAGGAAAAGAACTAGTTTCTCCATATGTGACAAAAACAAATGGATTGCTTGTGACAAATAAAGAAAATTTAACAGACTTTTTAGATAAAGCATCAATTTTAGGGGAATATCCGTCTAAAACTTCAAATGCTGTTGCGATTACGGATTATCTTGCAGACTCTTTGATTAGACTAAGAGTTGTCGAAGATAATAATCTTGATTTAAAGTTTGATTATAATGATATTATAGGTTATGAGATTTGTGACGTTTTAGGGTTTAAAATTAAGGTTTTAGGCGTAATTGAAACCGGGTATAAGGAAAAATACAAAGACTTAATAAACCAATTTGAAACTGACCCTAACACTTTTACTATTCACGAAAAGTATGATGCCTTTGTAAATGATGTCAAAAATTACTATTCTGTTTTATATACTCCAAATGAAAATCTTATAAGGGATTATATTGTAGAAACAATAAAATATTCTGCAATAGAAAATTATAAGATTAAAAAACAAAATGGAGAATATGTTGCAAATACTCTAATTGATACAAACTTGTCATCAATAGGTTATATGTTTGATGTTGAAGGTTTTTATTCTTTGTTTGGTTTAGATACAAAAACAGAAACTGAAAGGGAATTGGCCGTAAACAAACTTTTTAGTAAAAATGCATTTAGTTTGATTAAAAATTATAACAATGCAATAGTTTTGTCTATTGAAGAATATAACAATGTTTTTGATGAAGATTTAAAAACAATAAGCGACTTTGATTTTGATTCTATAAGTGAAGGGAGCCTTAGAATAAAAATAGGGGAGTTCGAACCCCTTGACGGAAGTGGAAATCCATACAACGAAATTGACGCAATCGTTGTAGGTGTTTATGATTTTTCAACAGATAATTTAGAAGGTTTAAACATAAACAGCGAAGTTGTATCAACTGTTTTAAGGGGTATTGCAAACAACAGTTTTATAAAACAATTTAACATCACCCATATGTCAAAAGTGGGTATGTATGTAAACTTACCAAGTGATTATAACTTAGCATATAAACTTATAAAAGCAGTTAACAATAACTATATGTACCACCAAACAGAGATATCAAAAAACATATATTTGGTTAATAATATTTTTGCAATTTTTTCTCTTGTTATAAAGTGGGTGGCACTAATTTTGGCAATTTTCTCAGTAATTTTGCTTGTTAATTTTGTTGGACACAGTATTATGCAAAGACAAAAAGAGATAGGTTTGTTTAGAGCAATCGGTGCAAGTGGTTTTGATATCCTAAAAATATTTTTACTTGAAGTTGCTGTTGTACTTTTGTGTGTAATCTTGTTTTCAATTTTGTTTATGTGGCTTGGCACAATGGGACTAAACAGTTTGCTCGTGTCTGGTTTTATGGGGTATCTACACTCAATGTCGATAAGCAAAATTTCACTCTTAACAATGGGTGTTGTACCTGCACTTATTGTAGCAATTACAACACTTGCAATAGGTGTTTTGAGTATTGTTTTACCTTTAATTAAATTTGTAAAAATGAAACCGATAGATGTAATAAGAAGGAGATAGTTGTGGAAATAAAAACAATTTTTAGTGGTCCTTGTGATAACAATACATATCTTGTAATGGATAATGATAAGGCAGTTTTAATTGATGCAGCATGCTCGGTTGAGCAAATAAATAAGTGTTTAGGAGAAAGAAAACTAGTTGCTGTTTTTTTGACACATGGGCACTATGACCACGTTGCAAACCTTGATGAAATTGTTGAAAAATTTAAGGTAAAAGTTTATGCAACAAAAGAATGTTTTGATAAATTAAACAATGCAGAAACAAATTGTTGCAATGTTTTTGGACTTGTTTATAAAACACGACTAACGGGTTTCGACTTTTCGTTCGTAAAAAACGATGATTGCCTTGATTTTATTGATGATTATCCTGTTTGTGTGTATCAAACACCGGGGCATACTGACTGTGGGGTCTGCCTTAAATTTGGACAAGAAATTTTGTTCAGTGGTGACACAATTTTTTATGGCACTTATGGAAGAACAGATTTGCCGACCGGCAGTTCGAAAAAACTTAGAGAGTCTTTAAAAATGATAAGTGAGACATTTTCTGGTTTTACGATTTATCCAGGTCATGGCAGAGAATTTGTATTATAAATGGGATAAAATATTGGTTAAGTAGTTTTTATTTATACAAACTAGTTTATTTTGTTGATTTAGTTTTTAAAATTTGATATTCTAATTTTGTAGGAGAAATTATGGGGCTTTTTAATTATATTTTTAAAGGTATGGGATTTAAGGACGAAAACGAAACCAAAAAGGAAAAAAAGTCAGCCACAACAACAGTCGTAGCTGAGCCACAACCTAAGCAAGAAAAGTATTCAAACTTTGATAAAGGCCTTGCTAAGTCTTTTTCTGTTTCAAGTTTAAACGAAAACACAACAGCAAATTCTATCCCAACATTTCCAACAGGGGGTGGCAATGTGGTAATATACGCACCAAAAGAAAATAAGGATATAAAAATTTTAATTGAGTGTTTAAGAAGAAAGGAGCCTTGCATTGTTGACCTTGGCAAACTTCAACCAAACGATGCAGAAAAAATCTTAGACTTTTTAAGTGGTGCAGTGTATGCACTTCGTGGTAGTATAAAAAGACTTCAAGGGGATTTGTTTGTTTTAACTCCTGAAGGGGTCAATATTATGACACAAACAGAAGATAACAAAAATTAAAAAAGCGACAAAAACAGTCGCTTTTTGTTTTAAAAAAAATGATCTATAATGTATAATTGTTGTATTAGGAAAAATTATGAAAAAATTTCACTTTATTAAACTAGCAATTGTTTTAGGTGTAATTTGCCTTGATTTGATAACCAAGGAGATTTTTTATGCAACAGATTATACCATAATACCATATGTGTTTGGAACACGCTCTGTAGGCCTTAACACAGGTGCTGCTTGGAGCGTTTTATCAGACCACACTTGGCTTTTAATTGCTTTTACAATTGTATTCATAATCGGTATTGCCGTTTTTGATTTCTTTTCTAAGTTTGAAAACAATTTGTATAATGTTGGTATTTCTTTTGTTATAGGTGGTGCTGTTGGAAATTTGATTGACAGAATTTTCCTTGGTGGTGTTAGAGATTTTATTTTCTTTGAATTTTGGGAAACATATCCTACATTTAATATCGCTGACACATTTTTAATTGTTGGTATTATTTTGATTGCAATTTATGTTATTTTCTTTTTAAAACCAAAAGAAGAGAAAAAGGAAAATCAAGATACAAAAGAGGTTTTAGTTGATACTAAAAAGACAGTAAAAGTTGATAAAGAAGTAAAGGCAGATAAAAACGTAGCAACAGAATCTAAAACTGTAAAACAAAATAAACAAAGGACGGTAAATAAAAATGGCAAATAATTATGAATTTACCGTAGATGTTGCAGGAAGCAGACTTGATAACTTTTTGCTTGAAAAACTTAATGATAGGACAAGAAGTTATATAAAAACCCTTATTGATAACGATAAGGTTTTTGTAAACGGAAAGGTTGTAAAGGCAGGTTATAAAGTTAAACTTGATGACAAAATCGAAGTTGAGATAGAAGATGTTGTTTCAACTGATATTGTGGCTGAAGACATTCCACTTGATATTGTCTATGAAGATGATGATTTGGCAGTAATAAACAAAAAACAAGGTATGGTTGTACATCCTGCAAGGGGTTATTATTCTGGGACACTTGTAAATGCTATAATGTATCATATAAACAAACTTAGTTCTATAAATGGTGAGATTAGACCTGGTATTGTACATAGACTTGATAAAGACACATCTGGACTTATTGTAATTGCAAAAAATGATAAAGCACATTTAGATTTGCAAAAACAAATTCAAACAAAAGAGTGCCATAGGGTCTATAGGGCAATTATTTATGGAAAGTTTAGAGAAGACGAAGGTATTATAGAAAATTATCTTGCAAGGGGCAAAACCGAACATCAAAAGATTTTTGTTGTAAGAGAAGGAGAAGGACGCCTTGCGATAACAAAATATAAAATACTTAAAACAGTTAAGGGTTTTTCTTATGTAGAATTTGAATTAAAAACAGGAAGGACCCATCAAATAAGAGTACACGCATCCCACTTGGGTCACCCTATTGTAGGAGACCCATTGTATGGTAGAAAGGACGAAAGATTTGATTTTTTAAACGGTCAACTTTTACACGCATACAAGTTAGAGTTTACTCATCCTAAAACAAAAGAAAAGATGGAATTTGTGGCAGACCTTCCTGATTATTTTGAAGATTTTCTAAATAAATTCCTAAACTAGTTTTACAATTTTGCAAATTTTATTATAATGTTATTTGAGGTAAAGAAATGTCAAACGTAAGTACAAAAAAATTTGTTAATTTGATAGGGTATATCGCTATTTGCGCGGTGGCGATTGCTTTAATTGTAAGATTTACACTCTCAAAAATATTCCCAGATGTTGCATCTGACATTATTGCTTGGTGTAATACGATTTCATTTATTTTTAGTATGATTGCAACAGCAATGTTGGGTTTCTTTTATGCAAAAAGTAAAAGAAGCAAAACATTTATGATTTTTTATGTTGTTTGTATAGTTGTAATCATTTGTTTCTACTTTATTTGGTAAGGGTGTAAGATGAAAAAATTTTTTAAGTCAAAATTAAATATTGCCATTATATCTCAACTTCTTTTAGGTATTATTGTATGTTTTTTTGGAACTTTGAGTTTGTGGTGTATTGTGATAGGTTCTGCAATAATTGCAGGTGGTTGTTTTACTCTTGGTGCAAAGTTCCATAGGCACTATAACAAGCGTTTAGATGTCGACGAAGAAGATAATTATTTTGACGCAAGAGAGTATGACTACGACGAAGATGTTTATATGATGCCAAACCAAACAAAAGAAAAACCTTTAAAGAAAAAAATGCTTTCAAAACTTGATGCTTTAACTCCAGCAGTTATGTGCTATATACTAGGCGCAGTTTTTGTTTTTATGGCAATAAGAATCTTGTTTATTTAAGGACAAAAAACGATATTATATTTTAAAAAAATCTAAAAATGCTAATAATTTAACTTGTAATTTATAGGTGTCTTGTGGTACAATATTATTGTTTTACACGGACATCTTTTATTTTATGCCAAAATGCTAAACATTGATGTCAAAATTTTAAGGAGAAATATATGAAATACGAAAAGAAAGAACTCAAAGATAATAAGTATGAGCTTACAATGACACTTGATGCAAAAGAATGGGAAGAAGCTGTTGAACAAGCTTACCAAAAAAACAAAGGCAAATACAGTGTTCAAGGTTTTAGAAAGGGTCACACACCAAGAAAAGTTTTAGAAAAAACTTATGGTGAAAATATGTTCTATGAAGATGCAATCGATGGCAGTTTCTATAGATACTATTTTGAAATGCTTTCAAAAGAAAAAGAAATTCAACCTGTTGCAGCACCAGACCTTGACATTAAAGAAATTTCAAAAGAAAAAGGTTTAACTTTAGTTGTTACTGTACAATGTAAACCTGATGTTGAAATGGGCGAATATAAAGGCTTAGAAATTAAAGCAACAGAAGTTAAAGTTACAAAGAAAGATGTTGATGCTGAAATCGACAAAGCAGTTAAATCACAAGTTAAGTTCGAAGAAGTAACTGATAGAGCAGTTAAAGTTGGCGACATTGCAACAATTGACTTCTCAGGAAGTATTGATGGTGTTAAATTTGATGGTGGCACAGCAACTGATTATGATTTGGAAATCGGTTCACACAGCTTTATTGACAACTTTGAAGATCAACTTGTTGGCCTTAAGGTAGGAGATAGCAAAGACGTTAAAGTTAACTTCCCAGAAAATTATCATCAAGAAAGCCTTAAAGGTAAACCAGCAGTTTTTGCTGTTACAGTTAAAGCAATCAAAGAAAAGAAATATCCAGAAGTTAATGATGAATTTGCAAGTTCTGTAAGCGAATTCGAAACTCTTGCTGATTGGAAGAAAGATATCGAAACAAAACTTAAAGAAAAAGCAAAAGTTGAAGCAGAAAGAAAACAAGAAAACGACTTAGTCGAAAAGGTTGTTGCAAACTGCAAAGTTAATATTCCTGATGTTATGGTTGAACAACAACTCGAAGATTATATCGAAGATTTCTCAAGAAACCTTCAATATCAAGGTTTAAGCTTAGAAGGATACCTTATGTACACAGGTTCAACTATCGAACAACTTAAGGCATCACGTAGAGAAGACGCTAAGAAGACTGTAAAAACAAGATTAGTCTTAGAACAAATCATTGAAAAAGAAAAACTTGCAGTTACAGATAAAGACGTTGAAAAGAAATTTAACGAAAAAGTCTTAGATGGCGAAACAAAGAAAACTATCGAAGAAATTAAGAAGGAAATGGGTCCAGAACAATTTGCATACTTCCAAAACAGCTTATTGTTAAACAAACTTATCACTTTCTTAAAGAAAAATAATAATTTAGCATAATTAGGAGATAAATATGTTAGTACCTATGGTAGTTGATCAGACTAGTTCTGGTGAAAGAAGTTATGATATCTATTCAAGACTTCTAGAAGATAGAATTATTTTCCTTACAGGTGAAATTAACGACTCTGTTGCAAACACAGTTGTTGCTCAACTTATTTACCTTGAGAGCAAAAACCCAGACAAGGATATAAGTTTGTATATCAACAGCCCTGGTGGAAGTGTTTCTGCAGGTCTTGCAATTTTCGATACAATTAGATACATCAAATGTGATGTTTCTACAATTTGTATTGGTCTTGCAGCATCTATGGGCGCATTTTTACTTGCAAGTGGAACTAAAGGCAAAAGATATGCTCTTCCAAACAGCGAGATTATGATTCACCAACCTTTAGGTGGTGCTCAAGGTCAAGCTAGTGATATCGAAATTCAAGCAAGACATATCCAACGCATTAAAGAAAAAATCAACAATGTTTTGAGCGAAGTTACAGGTCAAGCTATCGAAAAAGTCCAAAAGGATACCGATAGAGATTATTATATGACTGCTGAGCAAGCAAAAGAATATGGCCTTGTTGATGAGATTTTCTATACAAGAAAAAAACAATAAAAAATTTCCAAATATGATTTACGAGGAGAGATTATGCAAAAAGAATTGTGTTGTTCGTTTTGTGGAAAAACACAGGCAGAAGTTAAAAGACTAATTGCTAGTCCAACAGGTGATAGTTATATTTGTGATGAGTGTATTGATATCTGTAAGGAAATCATAAAAGAAGAAAAAATTTCTTCACACTCAACTCAAGCAAAAATTGATTTGCCTATGCCTAGTGAAATTAAAGAACGACTTGATGATTATATTGTAGGCCAAGACGAAGCTAAAAAAGTTTTAGCAGTTGCAGTTTACAATCACTACAAAAGAATTAACTATAATGCAGAACTCAAGAGCAAAAAATCAGACAAAGCACCTATCGAACTTGAAAAGAGTAACGTTCTCTTAATAGGTCCAACAGGATGCGGAAAAACACTTCTTGCAAGAACTTTAGCAAAAATATTAAAAGTTCCTTTTGCAAGTTGTGATGCAACAACTTTAACCGAAGCAGGTTATGTTGGTGATGACGTTGAAAATGTTTTATTAAAACTTATTCAAAATGCTGATTATGACATTGCGAAGGCTGAAAGGGGTATCATCTATATCGACGAAATCGATAAGATTTCAAGAAAAGGCGAAAACCGTTCAATCACTCGTGATGTTTCAGGTGAAGGTGTACAACAAGCACTTCTAAAAATTTTAGAAAGTACTGTTGCCAATGTTCCACCACAAGGTGGAAGAAAACACCCACAACAAGAAATGATTACTATTGACACTTCAAATATCTTATTTATTTGTGGTGGTGCTTTTGTAGGGCTAGATAAAATTATTGAAAAGAGAGTTGATGATTCTTCACTTGGTTTTGGTGCAGGTGTTAGATCTGCAAAAGATAGAGAGTTTTATGAGTTTGTTAAAAATATCCAACCACAAGACTTGATTAAATTTGGTTTGATTCCAGAATTTGTTGGTCGTCTTCCTATTGTTGTAGGTCTTCACGACTTGACTGAAGAAGCTTTGGTTGAAATTTTAACAAAACCTAAAAATTCTATTGCAAAACAATATAAAACAATGTTCGATATGGATAACATCAATCTTATATTTAAAGACGAAGCTGTCAGTGCTGTTGCAAAACGCGCTATGAAACTCAAAACAGGCGCACGTGGTCTTCGTACAATTTTGGAAGGTTGTATGCTTGGTCTTATGTACTCAGCACCATCTGATAAAACTATCGAAAGTATTATCGTAAACGAAGAATTTATCAATGAAGATGGCAAAATTGAGCCAGAGTATATTAGAAAAAAGGTTACTGCTCCTGTAGAAGAAGTAAGTAACAGTGATGTAGAAAGTGGGGTTAGTGCTTAAAAACACAAAGGAGAATAGAGTGGTTATTAAATCTGCTGAATTTATAAAAAGTACAGGTAATGATAGAAAGTATTATGAAAGTGATTATCCTGAAGTTGCTTTTGTTGGTAGAAGTAATGTAGGTAAAAGTTCACTCATAAATTTTATTGCAAGAAGAAGAAAACTTGCAAACACTTCTGCTACACCTGGCAAAACTAAACTTATAAATTACTTTTTAATCAACAAAACTTTTTTACTTGTAGACTTGCCAGGATATGGTTATGCACAAGTTTCAAGAGATGCTCAAGGTCAATGGGCTGAGTTTCTTGACGAGTATTTAAAAACAAGCAAAAACCTTAAGTGTGTTTACTTGCTTTTAGATGTTAGAAGAACTCCAACTGCTCAAGATGAGCAAATGCTAAAATACCTTTATGCAAATCAAATCCCAACAGTTTTAGTTGTTACAAAAACTGACACTCTATCAAAAAGTCAAGTTAACAATCAACTTATGATTATTACAGCAAAACTTGGCGTAAATAAGTCTGACCTTATTTTAACTTCTTCTCAAGACAAGAAGGGTTATGAACAACTTATGGAAAGTATTGAAAAAAGAATTTCCGTTGAATAATTAAATTTGTTAACTATTTAAAAACATCTCGCATATTATTTAGTGATACTAAAAAAAGGAGGTGTTTTTTTAATGTCATTTTATACTTGTAATAGAAGTGGTAATTTCCCGGGCGTTATTTCTGGAAATCCAATAAATGGTATTTGCGAAAAAGCGTGTATAAAAGTTGATAAGGTATTAGATTCTTGTATGAAACAACTTCAAGAAACAAATTTGCAAGTGACCCTTCAAAACCTTACACCTGCAGACCCTGTTTTGCCTTTAACTTTTATTTCTGCAAACACTAACGGAGAAGCCACTCTTACAAATCTTATTGTCGAAAGACTACAAGATAAACCTAATTTTGCTAGGGTGTCAGGAACAGTTAATATTCCGGTATTAGTTACATATACTGACGCAAACGGTGTTAGTGGTACGGGCACAACTTCAATCACAGTTCCTGTTGATGTTATATTGTTTGTTCCACAACCATCAATTGTTCCATTTAGAATAGAAGCTTTTGGTTCGAGTACAAGTCCAATCGGTCAATATGTTACTGATAATACTTTTTCAATCACAGCTTGCATTACTGTGATTTTAAGAGTTGTTGTCGAAGCAGAAATTTTAGTCCCAAGTTATGGATACTGTAGTCCGCCTACTTGTCAGGATTTTACCCAAGATATATGTCCAGGAAATACAGAACTTCCGATTTTCCCAACTGCAATACAAAACCAAAGAATATAACAATAAAGCCCCAAACTCTTGGGGCTTTATTATTTTTAGTTTTACAAATTTGTAGTTTTATGTAATAATAGTACTATAAAAATGGAGGACACTTTGAAAGTTTTTGCTATCTCGGATTTACACCTATCGATAAACAATCCTAAACCAATGGATATCTTTGGACCTGTTTGGGACAATTATCTTGAAGATATCGAAAAAGATTGGGCTGAAAAAGTAAGTGATGATGATTTAGTTTTGCTTGCTGGCGATTTAAGTTGGGCAATGAAGTTGGAAGATGCCAAAAGCGATATTGATTATGTTGCAAAACTTAAGGGCAATAAAGTTATTATAAGGGGAAACCACGATTATTTGTGGGGCACTATAAGTGGCGTTAGAAACAACTTGGGTCCAAATTTCTACGCTGTCCAAAATGACAGTATAAAAATTGGAGATTATATAATTTGTGGCAGTCGAGGTTGGACTGTTCCAGAAATAAGAGAACTTGGACAAGAAGATAAAAAGATTTATGACAGAGAACTTATAAGGCTTGAAATGTCCTTAAAAAGTGCAAAAGAAAAACAACAAAATGGCGAAAAGATTATTTGTATGATTCACTTTCCACCATTTAATACAAAAAGGGAAGATACAGGTTTTACACAATTATTCGAAAAGTATGGCATCACAACAGTTGTTTATGGTCACTTACACGGAAACTTTCCAAAGAGTGATTTAGTTGTAGAAAAAAATGGTGTAACCTATTATTTAACATCTTGTGACAAAACGAAAAACAAATTAGTAGAGATTATCTAAATAAAAATTTTAAACAGGCGCAAGCCTGTTTTTTTATTGTATTTTTGTTTTTTAGGGCAAAAAGTGGAAAAAGAGGGTAAAATTATCAAAAAAATCATAAAAATTTAAAAATTTTTTTAAAAAGTGGTCAAAAGTGGTTGGAAGTGGGCAAAATTTGTTGTATAATAAGCCATGTAAGGAGGGAAATGGCTATGTTAGGCGGTGAGTACAAACACCAATGCGATGCTAAGTTTAGATTAAGAATTCCTGCCAAGCTCAAAAAAGAGTTAGGCGAGAATTGTGTCATAACCAAAGGCAACGATGGTTGTTTGTTTTTATTGCCTAAGGTGGAGATGGATAATATCTTAGGTAAACTAGAAAATTTATCCATCTTCAATAGTCAGTTACAAAAGCCTTTGAGATTTTTGTTTTCTTCTGCAGTAGAAATCGAAGAAGACAATCAAGGCAGATTCTTACTACCAGCAAACTTAAGAGAGTTTGCCGGCATAACAAAAGATGTTGTTTTCGTTGGTGTAGGAAACAGAGCTGAGTTGTGGAGCGAAGATAGGTGGAATAAATATTGTTTAGATAACGAAGCAAACTTTGATGAAATTATTTCGGAGCTTGGTAAAAATGGAATTTAAACATGTGCCTATTATGCTTAACGATTGCATAAATAATCTTTTGATAAAACCCAATGGTATCTATGTTGATGCGACACTAGGTGGTGCAGGGCATAGTAGCAAGATTGCAGAAAACTTATCAAGTGATGGTTTGCTTATTGGTATTGATAAAGATATGGAAGCAATTTCAGCATCTAAAGAAAGACTAAAACAAGCAAAATGTAAAATTGAGTTTGTAAATGATGATTTTAAGAATTACAAACAAATCTTGCAAAACCTAAACATCGAAAAAGTTGATGGGGTATTGATTGATTTAGGTGTATCTTCCTACCAAATTGACAACAAGGAAAGGGGTTTTAGCTACATAGGCGATGGAAAACTTGATATGAGAATGAATCAAAATCAAAAGTTTTCAGCATATGATGTGGTTAACAACTATTCTTATGAAAAACTTGTCAAAATTCTTTACGAATATGGTGAGGAAAGTTTTGCAAAAAACATTGTAAGAAATATTATAAACGAAAGAGAAAAACAACCAATTTCAACAACAAAAGAGTTGGTTGATATCATAGAAAAAAGTGTGCCTGCAAAGGTTTTGCACAAAGGAGGAAGCGTAGCAAAGAAAACTTTTCAAGCGATTAGAATTGAAGTTAATGGCGAACTTGACGGCCTAAATGATGTTTTAGTAGATATGATTGATTCTCTAAATCCAGGTGGTAGATTGTGTGTTTTAACATTCCACTCACTTGAAGATAGAATTGCTAAAACCGTTTTTAAGGAAAATGCAACAGGTTGCATTTGTCCAAAAACTTTTCCAATATGTGTTTGTAACCATAAAGAAAAAATCAAGTTGCCATACAATAAACCAATTTTACCAAGCGAAAAAGAACAGCTTGAAAACAGTCGTAGTAAATCTTGCAAGTTAAGGGTTGCAGAGAAAATATAGAAAAAGGGGGTTAAAGTTATGGAATATAATGATTACAAGAATTCATCTCGTGTTGCTGTCAGCACTGCTGAAATAGACGAGAAGAATTTTAACGCTGTCAGCGATATTTCTGAAATTGCAACACAGCAATTAAAAGACTTTGACCAAATTTATAAAACTCAAGCAACTTCTCAAGAAAGCTACAGAAAGTTTAGAGAAGAAGTTGTCGGTATGACAGAAAGTCAAACAAAAACAGAAGTTGATGTTGACTTGGATATCGACGAATTTATGCCTTCTTTAAAAGAAAAAACAGAAGTAGCAGAAGTTGTAGAAGAAAAAGTTGCATTTACTTTAAGTTTAAAAGGCAAGTTGCTTATTGCAGTTTGTTCTTCTATTATGGCTTTGCTTAGCATATTATTGATATATAACGCTGTCTTGATTGGCTCATATAACGCTCAAATCGCAACAGGTTATCAAACTTTAGCTGAAATGGAAACCATTTCAACTGAACTTGTAAACGAGTTAAGTACAATGGAGACAAGTTTCGAGTTTATGCCAGAAGGTTTGGGAATGTCTCAAACTTCGGCTGACACAATCACAGTAAATACAATTGAAAGACAACAAAAAGTACAATACCTAGAAGAATCAAACTGGTTTGACTCAGTTTGCGAGTTTATATCAAACTTGTTCGGGGGTTAATATTTTTGAGTGCCGAATTTTCAACATTATCATTACGAAAGAGGTTATTAGCATTACTAATGCTAATAACCTTTTGTTTTATATGCCTTTTTGTAAGGTTAATTATATTGCAAGGCAAAAATTCAAAAACTTTGCAACTTAAGGCAGTTGAACAGTGGGTAAGAACTTTGCCTCTTACAGCAACGCGTGGAGAAATCAAGGACGCAAATGGTGCGGTGCTAGCAACAACTTATACAACCTATGATGTTTATGTTAGGGCAAAAGAAGTTGAAAACGCAATAGAAGTTGCAGAGTTTTTATCTAAGAAATTAAATTTAAAATTTGAAACTGTATACGAAAAAGTAAAAAACATATACGTATCGGAAGTTCTTTTAAAACTTCAAGTAGACAAAGAAATTGCAAGAGAGATTGTTGAAAAGGATTTAAAGGGTGTTTTTGTAAGTGAAAATATTGCAAGAAATTATCCGTATGGTAATTTGCTTACTCAAGTTCTTGGTTTTATAACTGCAGACGGTGTAGGACAAGCAGGGGTGGAATCTTACTATAATAAACTTTTATCTGGTGTTGATGGTAAATACTTAACTCAAAGTGATGTAAAGGGTTTAAATTTAAACGAAAGTTTAAGTTACTATATCGAAGCAGAAGATGGTTGCAATCTAAATTTGACCATTGACGCAAATATTCAAAAGGCAACAGAAGAAGTTTTAAGTCAAATTGTTGTAGACCATAATCCTAAAAAAGCATCAATTTTGATTATGGATCCAAACAATGGGGATATTGTTTCTCTTGCTATAACTCCATCTTTTGATCTAAACGATATTCCAAGAGACGATATTTCGGCTCTCCTAGAAATGACAAAAAACATAGTTGTAAGTGATGTATATGAGCCAGGCTCAACTTTTAAAATTTTGACTTTATGTGCTGCTCTTAGTGAAGGTGTTGTAAATTTAAAAGATAGATTTTATTGTCCTGGTTATAGAATTATTGATGGAGAAAAAATTAAGTGTTGGCGCACAATAGGGCACGGAGATCAAAGTCTTGTTGAAGTTGTGCAAAATTCTTGCAACTGTGCTTTTATGGATTTGGCATTAAGACTTGGAAAAGAAAAATTATATTCTTATCTACAAAATTTTGGTATAGGTGCAAAAACCGGTGTAGATATAAGTGGTGAAAGTAGTGGTATTTTGATGAATTTAGATTCTGTGCAAACCGTAGACCTTGCAAGAATAGGTTTCGGTCAGGCAGTGGCCGTGTCGCAAATACAATTACTTTCTGCTTTTTGCGCAAGTATAAATGGCGGCAATTTATATAAACCTAAAATTTTAAAAAGTATAGAAGATTCTAATGGCAAAATTTTACAAGAAAACAAATCAATAAAAACAACAAACACAATTACGGCCGAAACATCAAAAACAATTTCCTATTTGTTGGAACAATCTGTAAATAAAGATACAAACAATCCTTTTATTTCTGGTTTTTCTGTGGGTGGCAAAACAGGCACGGCACAAAAGTATGAAAACGGGTCAATTGCACGTGGGAAGTATGTTTCAAGTTTTTTTGGTTTTTATCCAACAGATAAACCTAAATATGCAATGCTTATTTGTGTTGACGAAGCGTCTTGTGGCGCCTATTACGGTAGTGTAGTTGCAAAACCATATGGTCAAATGCTGTTTGAAAGAATAATCGAATATAGAAATGATAAGCCTACAACAAGCAAAGTAAATATAAAAACTATAAAGGTAGATGACTATACAGGGTTATCTCTTTATAATGCTATTTTAAAACTAGAAAGACAAAACTTATCTTATGAAATAGATGGAGAAGGTGGTACTGTTTTGGG
>JAZSQZ010000021.1:0-3715 GCA_045538175.1 Clostridia bacterium | reverse complement strand
AAAATTAATTTACAAAGGAGGTTCATAAATATAGAAAGAAGAGTGATTTATTATGTTAAGTTATCAAGAAATTTTTAATATACAGAAAACTACACTTCCAATTTCCAAAAAGGAATTAGAAGGTTTATTGTCTAAGAGTGTATTTACAGGATATGTACAGTGTCCTTATAATGTTTTGGTTCAAACTCTTAAAGAGATTTCTACAGCTGAAACATATAAATGCACTATTAATCCTGAAGAAATGTATCAAAATGGTAATAACCCATTTTTGAAAGCCGAAGTTATTATCCAAATTGAAGGAACTCGTTTTTACGAAGAATTTATTAATCGTGTTGTTACTACCGAAGATGCTAAAGAATGGACTGATTTCGTTACTTATTCTGAAACATTCCGTGGTGAACTCAAATCAGCAAAAGAAGCCGTAATTAAGAAATATTTGTGGAGTACACAAAACATTGAAACTTGGTGCGAAGAAAAATTCGTTGCACTTCTCGGTGAAGATAGAATAAAATTAGCAACCGATTGGGATAGTTTTAAAGCTAAAGTTCTAATGTCTAATGACTTATATGGTTATATTGAATGTTGTAATGAAAGTGACTTGGCAAGAGCAACAAAAGCTCTTTCTACAATGTGCTGTCAAAAGTTACAAAAATACAGACACGAACTGA
This sequence comes from Clostridia bacterium, assembly GCA_045538175.1. GTDB lineage: Bacteria > Bacillota > Clostridia > Christensenellales > UBA1242 > JAZSQZ01. The sequence goes on along the minus strand of JAZSQZ010000021.1, from coordinate 3,047 downwards.
TGCACCATATACAAAATAATAGTAAGCGTGAAACCGTAATTACAGTTAAAAATCCAATTATCAAAAGAATATTCATCGTTTCAAGTTATGCTAAACAATGTGAGAACGATTGGCCTGTAATTAAATTCACCACTTTGGATAAAAGAAGTTTTGATTCTCTTTCTATGTGGGAGGGTTAATGAAAAAGAATACCGAAACCATAATTAACATTGGTGTTAGAAGACAAGATACTACTTGGAAGTATGAATGGGACGTAGATACCCCAGAAAAGGAAGGTACTGTATTCTTAAACCCAGTAATATATGACAAGAACAATGACAAAACTTGGTATTTCGCACCTGATGAAGATACCGGTGCTAATCAAAATACTCTTAACACAGAATTGCCAGGTGAATATTCTGAAGCAGATGGTACTCCAAGAAACCACTTAGATGCTACTTGGTATGGTAGATTTAAAGGTGAACAAAGATACTTAAGACCATATAACTCATTCCTTACAATGACTACTGAAGTAGGTGATGTAACAGTTGACCCTATTCCACCTGAATTTATTTCTGATGAAAATACTGATTATGTTATTCTATCTCCTACTTACAATGAAGAAGAAAAAGATGGTAAACCAGTTTATAAAATTGTAGCAGATAGTACTCGTCATCTTGAATTTCAATTTAAAGATAAAGCAGGATTAGATTTTAAACAATTTGCTATTACTCTTGGTGATACAGAATTATATAACTATTACAGACCTAAATTAGATACGGATGAAAACTATCAAGGAACTTATTATCCACCTGATGCTGACCCACAAAATCGCTGGATTAAGAACATTAAGATTAAATACGATGGTTGTAATCTTTATAGTGTAGAATTTGATTTAGTTTCTGGTCTTGAAGCATATACAGGTGACAATCCATTAAACAGATTCTTTGCTACTCCTTATGAATTGCTAAAGATTGGTTATAAAAAGACAGATGCTATTCCAAATGCCTTGTTTTTGAACAAGGTACCTGAAGGTGTTTCTACTATTGGTGATTGGATTGATTTACTTGAAACAGGTGAAAGAGCCGAAGGTAATTTAAAAATCTGTGTATATGATCTTGCAGGTAACTATACAGAATATCTTGTCGCAAAAGAATTCTGGACTATTGATGTAGATGATATTGACAAGATAGAACCAGTAAAAATATTGTTCTTTGATGTAGAACCAAGTACTTATTTTGTTAGTGAAAATATCCACGGTTCTGTTTGGTGTAATGCACAGGATTTATTACCTGCTTTGTGGAGATTTCCTGTTGTCGCACAAACTTTAGATACTTCTGTAGGAACAATTGATGCTTCAACTTATGGAAAAGTAGAATGGAAAGATAAAACCATAGATAAAGGTGTTTACAATGTTCTTACAGGTTGTAGAATATTTAAACTTCATAATATCACAGAACACGGTTTTATAGAAGTAGAAGCCTGGGTTGAAACTGGTAACAAGAAAATTGACGCTCTTTTGAAAGAACGCACTTATAATACTGGTAAATGTGGTCCTTGGATTTTTGAAGATGATGGCAGAAAATATGATTTGCTTCGTTTTGTACCAAGTTATCTTCGTAATACCGAATTTAATGACTTTATTGAATGGTTCCAGCTCTTTGCAAACACAATGTATACTTCCTTAGACAAAAACAGAAACATTTCTGCACTTGAAAAGATTGCAAGAATAGGAAACTTTAATGATATTGACAGAATTGAAAATGCACTGTTAATGCACTATGAAAAGCAGTATGCAAATGAAATGCCTTTTGATAAAAAAGCTATTCAGGAAGTAAATACTTTATTCTCAAAGGTTGGTTGGGAAGTAAAAGACGATGAAGAAGTAGATAATACTATTAAGTATGTAATGGCAAACTTACCTGCATATAACCGTTACAAGGGTTCTAACATTGGTTGTGCAGCTGCATTAAAGATGTTTGGTTTCACTTGTAAAGTTGTAAACCTTTGGATTCGTATAAAGAACACGATTGAAGAAGAACCAAACTTCATTGAAGAAGATAGATTGCTTTCAAAGGCTGAATTTTTCCAAACAGGTAGATTTAATGTAGAAGTTGCTTCTAATAACTATTTTGAAATTTTTAACGAACACTTGGATTTCTTTATTGACTTGGTAAAATCAATTAAGCCAATTACCAAGATTCTTGACAGTATCAAATATACTGTTTCACAGAGTAAGGATATGGCTTTCACACACTATATAAATTCCAATGAAAATAAAGATTTAATCAAATATAGATTACATTGGGATTGTATGGATTATACTGATACTGGAAAAAGAGTTTATGATATGGTTTATACTATCCTTCAAACTGCATTCGTGGATAATAAACTTCGTCAATGTAAATCTTTAAGTTTACCATATAAGCCTAACAAGTCAAAAGTTATAAAGGCAGGTGACAATGAAGAACAATTAAGCAACTATTATAACATCATTGGAAAGCTCTTTGAATGTTGTAAATCAGATATAGTGTTTAAGTGCACAAAGAAAGAAAGTGTCCGTGGATTTACAAAGGATATAGTTACCTACTATCGTATTCCATATAGTAGAAGAAACCTCGCTCTTAACCCAGGAATGTTTGCTATTGGTTCCAGTGGTGGTTTTGGTATGACTTCATTATTTAATATGTTAAATTCTTACATTAATATGACTGTAAGTTCATACGAAAACACTTACATTACTCAGTCTTATATTGAAATGGAAATTGATTATATTCCTGGAACAGATTACATCGTTTGTTCTGATAATTTCGAGTTCGGCGATTAATGATAAATACTATGAGGAATAAATGAACAAAACACAGACTGTATATTTTGATGAAGAATGTGTATTTACTGATGAAGGTAAAGCCGGTGTTGTAAAACAAGATAACGGCTACAAATTCAGTATTGTTGGTGCAGTTCTCTTCTCAGATAAAGATAACTGGGTTTATGGAAGATATTTAAGAAAAAATCTTCTCACACAGGAAAATTATCTACATACAATTACTTGGGAACAGTTGAAAAAA
>JAZSQZ010000092.1:0-2786 GCA_045538175.1 Clostridia bacterium | reverse complement strand
TCTTGACGGTTACGAAGAATTTCTTCTTCCGTTAAACCACTCATTGGCTGCGAAATAAAAAGCGATTTTGTAATCATTATATCCTCACTGGATTTAAAAGTTTAACCTTTTGTTTACCACCAAAGTATGTAAGTTCTTCATCTTCATCTACTAAATCATCAATCAAAATAATTTCAAGATTTTGTTCTTTAATGTCAATGTCCTTAATGGCTGTGACCATTTCAATAAAACAAGAAACCTTTGAAATACCAAATTCTTGCATCATTCCCGGTTCAATAGCAAATGAAGCATCTTCTTCGTGTAACCAACCAACTTTAATTGCTGTGCGAACAGAATCTTCTTTGACAATTATTCTTCCACGCTGTTCAACAGGAATTTCTAACTTGTCAAAAATCGCATCAACAATGTAAAGTTTGATTTCACTCTTGTTTTTCCAACCCCAAGTGAAAATGTTGACTTTTGAAGGCTTGGACTTGAGAATGAACTGTTTAATTCGTTCACAATTATCCTGCATAAAGTTATTGTCAAACAAACTATCTATAACAGTATTCTCAATGTCCAAGAATATTTCAGTCATTATTTTACCTTTGGTTCAGCACCTTCAAAAATTACCGCTTCACGATTTTCAACAGCACTGAAAATAGGCATTTCAATTTCCTTAATTTCAGAACGAGTGAAAACCATATCAGGATTTTTTCGTGCTTCGTGGTGTTCAGACAAATCCTTCAATTCATCAGGAGTGAGTTTGCGTTCCATCACCACACGGCGAGCATAAGTACCGCGTTTGAAGAACACAGGGTACTTATCCCAATTAATTCCCTTTTGCCAGAGCATTTCCTGTTTGTCTGATGAATTCTTGCCCAAGAGCTGGTTATCAGAGTAAACAGAACGAGCAGCCATAGAAATAGAGTTCTTAGTTGCATCAAATTCACGCCAGAGAATTGTGTTTGCAGCTTCAGTTCTGTTGGGAACATTCCACACACGGCAATCAAATTCAGCCAATGGCTTGTCAGGGAATGACTTGTGAATTTCATCATTGAACTTAGCAGTTGCCATAGCCGCAATAATGGAAGTCAATTTCTGAACTCGACCACCAAACAGCGGATCCTTACTGTCACTCAACACAAGCGAAATTTCATCTGACTGAACATAACCAATACAAGCATCTGTTTTCTTAACAAGATATTTCATTGTTTCAATCATCGCTTTACTCATTCTTTCATCATAGGGTCTGTTCATTCCACGAGTGAAAGTATGGAAAGCTCTTCCATCTACTCTCACGCAAATTGGAAGATTAGGAATAAGAATCCTACCGGCTTCTATTCCTTCAAACATTTTAAGTCTGTCACCCATTTTATCAATCATTCTTTTTTTCCTTATATTTGTCTACTGCCATATCAAGAAGAAATGGCATAATCAAAAATCCTGTTATCATTACCTGGAAATTCATTTCTGCTTCAGTTGCAACTTCAATGATGGTAAACACCAAGGAAACAAACAATGAAACTGGAATGCTGTAAAGGAATTGATACCAAACAACTTTAAACACTTCAATTGTTTCCAAACCAAACAAAAACTTAAAGTTCTTGATTAAGTTTGGATAACCGTTCATAAAACCATTCTTAATTCTTTCCATTACTGAAACTCCTTGTGTTCTTTAAGCCACTTTTCACTTTCAAGTTCTTTGGTCTTGAAAATCACATCATCCATCACGAAACAGATACCGCGACCCACAGCATTTCCAATCTTTTCAAGTGCAAGTGGATTTGCGTCTTCTTTTTCTTCAGGAATAAGATTAGAAATCTTCCAAAGAATCTTCAAACCACGAACAATTACCTTGTTGTAAATTTTCCGGACAATTTTAAAACCAAATCCATAAATGGAAAGGATAAAGTTAAAACCTTTAATATTTAATTCGTTCATAATTTTTCCTTATTCCAAATACTGATAATCGTCATCTGTCCAAGTGACCGGATTGATGTCTTGACCAACCTGTTCAGCACATGCGGAACCGTACGAGTCGCCACCACTAGCCCATTCCCAATACTCGGGTTCACTGCCATCTTCCTTGTCAGCAATACAAGCAACTGAACCAATTTCCTGATTACTCACATCAATCTTGTCTGTAATACCAAACTTATCACAGACCATATCCCAATCACCATCTGAAATTTCGCGGTCTGCCATTCCATACAGTTGCTGACCCCAGTCAACCATCACAGGAAACGGAACTTCAAACTTATAACGAAGGTTCAGCGGGTCATCGTGTCCGTCTGCATCGTTGTGGAAGACTTCAAATACAAGATAATATTTCATATTTTTTACTCCTTGATAATACCTTTCTTTTCAAGCCACTTGTCAAGCTTGGTCTTGTGTTCCTTGGAATAGTCAGCATACCCACCGTGGTAACCGTGACCAAGAGACGGACCTTCAACCCAGTTGCCATTTTCGTCCTTGTGTTCATAACAACCAGTCAGCGGGTGAGACCAAATGTCCTTTCCAACGTGGTTGTTTGGTTCAACATTGGCAGTTCCCAGGAACTTGTCAAGTTTATTTGCAGCTGAATAGACCGGAACGACTGCTTTGTCAGTCGCACCAATCAACCAGTTCTGAATTTTCTTGAAAATGTCTTTCATTGATTACTCCTTTCGTTCAAGTGAATTTTCGGTTTCCAGAGTGGGACCGCCGCTAACTGCGTTTTCTTCTTCAGATGTCCCGTGGACAAACTGTTCCTGACCTTCTCCAACGAGAAAACCCATAGCCAAGCCAAAAAGTGCAAAATCTTT
>JAZSQZ010000027.1:0-2471 GCA_045538175.1 Clostridia bacterium | reverse complement strand
GGTGTCCATCTCTTGCAACGAAATGAATTTTCTTACTTTCTTTTGAATTTTTGTATAACCAGTCGTTAAGTGCAATCAAGTCCATACCAACAGCAAAATAACCAAGAAGTGCTGGTTGAGAGTTGAAAACTGTTTCTGGGTTGAAACTTACAAATGGGTCGTCAAAGAATTTGTTTTTAACAAGACCTAACATATTTCTAACTGTTTGGTATCTTTCGCTTGAATGATAAGTTTCAATGTGTTGGAAACCTGCACAGAAAAGGTTAACAAAAACGATTTGATTAAACATATCGTGTGCGTTTGGAAGATGGAAAGCCCTTATACCTTTTTGTGTAGGGATTTCAACGTCGGAGTGGAAGTTGTCTCCAATATGAACCATTTCATTTGCAGAAATATTTTCTTCTTTCAAAACGTGCGCATAAAGTGTGCCAACGTGTTTTGTTTGTCTATTGTCGCAAGAAAGGTAGAAAGTGTCATCGTCGCAATATCCACATTTTTCTAAAAGTTTTTTGATAGTTTGTCTAGCTAAATACATATCAGAAGTGAAAATTACCTTCTTTCCTGCATTTTTTGCAATATCATAAAGTTTTCTACCAAAGTTGCGAGTTGTTATGTATTTTAATTCAAGTTCGATTTCTTTTTGTTTTAAAAAGTCGCAGTCTTGTTTTGAAATGCCATATTTGGTTTCAATATAATTGTATATTTCGTCAAGGGTGATTTCTTCTTTTTTGATTTCGCATCTTGTTTTTTCTTCGGCAACTTCTCTTATTTTTTTAAAATCTCTATATGACCCCTTAACTTTTTTGTTGTATTCAAGGTTAAGTAGGGCAAATATATCTTTTGGTGTATAAACTTTACGTGTAAGTAATGTGTCAAAAATGTCAAAACTTACAACTTTTGTTTCAGGTGCAACAATGTTTCTGATTAAGTTTTCTTTTGCAACTTCTGAACCTGTGCAGTCGTTTGAAATGCTGTAATAGTAGTTGTCAACTTCGTGCCAGAATTCTACTTTTTCAACTTTGAATTTTGTTTTTACAAGTTGTCCTGCTTGCAATTTGTTTCCACATTCAGCACCATTTCCATAATAGTTTCTTGCAAAGCAATTTTTCCATTCTGTGAAGTTGTGTAAGTGTTTTTCATAAATAGAATTTTGCTTCAAAATTTCTTCCATAAAGTCAAAAACAGCAGTTGTGTCGTTTAAGTTTCTTTCCCATTTTTTGAAGCTTCCGCCATTGTTTGTGCTTTGTGTGTCGTGAAGAAGGTAATATATTCCTTCGCCTTTGCAACTTGTAAGTTTTTTTGCATTTAAAAATGCAAGTGTGTTAAAAGCGATATCATCTGTCATTATAAGATTTGGGTGATTGTCTGAAAAGGTCAAAAGTTTGTCGTAGATTTTTTCAACAAGTTCTTTTTTATAAATCTTGTTCCACATAATATACCAAGAATAACAGGCCCCTTGTTGTTGCATAAAAGCATCAAAAACTTCATCGTTTTCTAAATTGAAATCGTTGTTTCTAAATGGGTCAAGTGGGTAATATTTTTTTTCTCCCCTAGGGTTGTCTAAAATGAAAGGTGAAACAACAATGTCAGAGTTGTCTTTTACAATTGCGTTTAAAAGTGTTCTATAATAATCTTGTGTTGCTGTGTCATCACTGTCAATAAAAGCGATATAGTCACCGGTTGCTTCCTTTATACCGGTTAGGCGTGCTCTAAAAGAGCCACCATTGACTTCATGGTGGACAACTTTGATATTTTCATATTTTGCTTTCAATTCATCTAAAACAACAGGAATTTGTGTATTTGTTGACTTGTCATCAACAATGATAACTTCTATGTTTTTAAGAGTTTGTTGTTCAAGCGAATCAACGCCTTTTTTAAGCAAGTCAATGTTTGTGTTAAACACAGGCATAATTATTGAAACTTTTTTATCTAGAACGCTTTTCATATGTCTCTCCATTATGTAAAAATATTAACATTTTATGTAATAAAATGCAACGAAAAAACTTTACTTTGAAACATTGTTTGACAAAAAAACAAACTAGGTGTTATATTAAAAACATGAAAGAGAAAAACAGGGTTTTTATTTTTGGCACGCCAGAACACTTCAATCTTGGCGACCATGCAATTTGTATAATACAAAAGAGATTTATTCAAGAAGTTTTCAAAACTTATGAAGTTGTAGAAGTTACAAGTTACGAGTTTGAAAATGTGTTTGAAAAACTTAAAAGTGAGATTACCACAAAAGACATCATCACAATAATAGGTGGTGGCAATATGGGCAATCAATACGCAAAAGAAGAAAACACACGCCAAACCTTAATTAAAACTTTTAAGGATAATTTTATTGTAAGTTTTCCACAATCTATCTTCTTTTGTGAAAATGATGGAAACAAGGAAAAAGATATAGAAAACTTCAAAAAAGTTTATTCTTCACACGACAAACTTTTTATCTTTGCAAGAGACAAAAAATC
>JAZSQZ010000094.1:0-5958 GCA_045538175.1 Clostridia bacterium | reverse complement strand
TTTATTTCTTTTACAATTTCTGGGAATTTGTCTAAACAGAAATCTTTTCTTTCTTTTTTAATTGTATAAGAAAGTTTTTCTTTTTCGTCTAAACTCTCATACTCTTTTTTGCTTAAATCTTTCAAATTGAGATACTCTTTTATCCTTTTTCTCAAAATATCATCAACTTCTCTTTTATCTTTTTTTGACATTTTTTCATAACGATAAATTTTAAGTTGTTTTTGTTTTTCAAGTTGAAGTAGATATTCACTTGCGTCTTCTATTTTTATACAATCTACAACCTTTACAGGTTTTGTTGACACAAGTTCGATATATTCAGTCTCATAAGAAAAATCTTTTTTGTTTAACTTATATAGATAGCAAGCCCTTCCCTTAAATCTATCTTCAAAACCACCAGGATAAAATTCTCTTATAAATGTTTTACCAAAACGACTTACGCCAAAGTCAATATTCTCGCCTTTTCTTTTAAGACCAAATATAACACACAAAGCAATATTCTCGCTTGCATAAACATATGCCTTATCGTGCTTACACTTGTTTGGGGCAATTTCTTTCATATCAGGTTTCATTGACCCGTGATAAACAATCTCTTCCCCATCAATCCTTTCTTTATTCTTTTGCAAAAAATGAAACTTTATCATACACAAATTATATCACAAAAATATTTTTATCCAAATTATAAATAAAAATTTTTAAAACACAAATACTATTTATATGAAAAATAAAAAAAATAATTTTAAAAACAAAACAAACGACCCACAGGGTTCATACACAGGAAACGCAACAGATAACGAAAAACCTATCCAAGACGCCGACGACCTATAAAAAAAAGACCTTAAAGGTCTTTTTTTAATTATTTAAAGATAAAACAAATTCGACATCTTTATCTCCTCTACCGGATAAGTTTATTAAAACAATTTTGTCTTTATCTAGTTTTTTTGCAAGTTTAAGTCCGTATGCGACCGCGTGAGAGCTCTCTAGGGCTGGAATAATTCCTTCAACTTTAGATAATGTATAAAAGGCGTCAAGGCACTCTTTATCGTTTACAGTGACATATTCTACTCTTTTTATTTGATTAAGGTAGGCGTGCTCTGGCCCTACACCCGGGTAATCGAGTCCACTTGCGATTGAATATGCTTCGGCAACTTCGCCTTTATCGTTTTTGATAACTTTTGTTTTATAGCCGTCGTATATATCTGTTACGCCAAATTTTATGGTTGCCGAGTTGTCCCCTACTCCTTCGCCCCTGCCTAGAGATTCGACACCGATTAGATTTACTTCTTTTTCTTTTAGAAAGTCATTAAATATTCCCATAGCATTTGACCCACCACCAACGCACGCTACAATATAGTCTGGGTTTTTGCCTTCAAGTACTTTTAGTTGTTTTTTTGCTTCTTTTCCTATTACGCTTTGAAAATCTTTAACTATTGTTGGAAATGGGTGTGGACCTACAACCGAGCCTATACAATAAATTGATGTATCTAATTGTTTTGCATAGGAATCAAGTGCACTTTGTGCTGCTTCCTTTAGAGATTTTGACCCAAAGTCAACCGACACAACTTCTGCCCCTAGCAACTTCATTTTTTCAACATTTATTTTTTGTTTTTGTATGTCGACACTTCCCATATGCACTTCACACCCAAGTCCCATACGGGCACAAACGGTTGCAATTGCAACGCCGTGTTGACCAGCACCTGTTTCGGCAATAATTTTTGTTTTGCCTAAATATTTTGCAAGCAACGCTTCTCCTATTGCGTGATTTATTTTGTGTGCACCTGTATGGTTTAAGTCTTCTCTTTTTAAATAAATTTTTGCACCACCTATGCTCTCTGTTAAGTTTTTGCAGTAATACATAGGTGTTGGTCTTCCTTGAAAATATTTCCTAAGAAGTTGTAATTCTTTTTTAAATTCTTTATTGTTTTTTAAGATTAAATATTCCTTTTCTATTTTATCTAACTCTTTTTGAATTTGGTTTGAAACAAAACTGCCACCAAATTCACCAAAATATCCTTTTTTCATAATACATAAATTCCTTTTAAATTAAAATAAAAACCCGTTGATTGTTTTAAGACAAAACATACCAACGGGCATTGAATTTATATATATAAAATACCTAATCCATTTATATGTTTTGCGACGCGTAAAAAAGCATTCGCAAAACACCATAGTTTACGAATACTTAAATTATTTGCGCCACCATGTAAATGAATTAAACATTAAAAATTTCTCCTTTCTTAAATCTATTTACATTATATGTTATAAAAATATCTTTGTCAATAAATAAAAAACTCAAAAATCTTTGACCAACTTAATAATAAAATTATTTTATATGTGTTATAAAGTCATTGTATTTGCAAATCTTTTCCATTTTTTATGTTTTTATTATATAAAAAACAAAACCAAAATCAAACTTATTGTAAGTTTAAAAATGGTTTTGCTTAAGTTATTAAAATTTTTATTCAGTTGGTGTGTCAGTTTGTGCTTGTTGATACAACAAAAAGTCTGCTTGGTTTTGTGCTGCAATTTCTTTTTCAAGACCTGCGACACTTTCTGTAACAGTTTCTGGAATCAATCCTTCTTGTACCATTTCACCTAAAAATGTTTGTACACACTCTCTTGAAAATTGTTTTTGGTTAAACAATGGGTCGTTTACAGGAAGTTTATCGTAGTCTAAAACAATGTTTGCGTCTTGGTCTTCTCCGTAGATACTTCTCCATTGATCGTGGAAAACTGCTGCCAACCCTTCAAATGTTTCAAGGTCTACTTCTGTTTTATCTTGCAATAACACCACAAGTTGCTCTTTTGTTTGTGACTGAAGTATTTTGTATTTTGTAAAATCTTCAACATTCTTTTGGTCAATTTGTGTTTGCAAAGATTCAAGTTGCTCTGAAAATCTTGGGTCTAGCATTCCGTTTTCTTGGTAATGTTTAAATATAGCATTCATAGCGTTTAAAACAATTTGTCTGTTCTTAGATGCTTCAGTTAAAGGCAAACTTAAACTTCCAACTGTTAAACCGATGTGTGCTCTATCCTTATCCTTTTGGTTGTTTCTTAAGGCGTCAACCGGCAAGTTTTTATAAATTGTCATAAGTTTTGCTGATTGTCCAGGATAATTATTATTTTCACACCAATATTCGTGGATATCCGATGACATTTTTTCAAAGTTTTCAAAAGTAAATGGAACTTGATGCCAAATACAATCCTGAACCAAACACAAAGCAAACATCGCTGCATCAAAGTTTGCATCTTGCCATTTTTGTGTTAAGTGGTCAAAGTCAACCCTAATCAAGTCGAACTTAACAGAACCGTCATCACCAAACAAGAATAAATCTTTACCATCTGGAGAAACAAGTTCTTCTTCACAATCAGGGTTTAAAATTCTACCAGCTTCGGCAAGTGAAAAATTTCCTGAGTCATACAATGCTCTAATTTGAGTTGCAACAGCATCATCTTTAAGTGGTCTAAAGTGTTGATATTCTTCGCCTTTTGCAGTAATCAAATCATCTCTCCATGAATAGTGGAAAGAACGACTGCTTTCTTTTGCCAATGTTGTTAAATACCAACCTTCCGAACCATATTGCATCATCTTGTATCGCTCAGTTGTAAGAAAATACCTTGGTCTACTAAAAAATGGAACTGTATTCATATCTGCTCCTTTCGGTGTAGAAATTTCTCACCTAATTTAATTATATATCAAAACAATATACTTTACAAGATTTTTATAAAAAAAGAACACCAAAGCAGATGTTCTTTTTTATTTTGGTGGAGATAGTCGGGTTCGAACCGGCGACCTCTTGAATGCCATTCAAGCGCTCTACCAACTGAGCTATACCCCCTTAAGTTACGTAAAGTAGTATATATTAAACTTTTAAAAATTGCAACGGTTTTTATAAAAATAACAGACAACTTGTGTCTGCTATTTATTCTAACTTTGATTTTAATTTTGATAAAATTTTGTTTTCTAGTCTACTTACTTGCACTTGAGACACTTTTAACATTTCGGCAACTTCGCTTTGGGTTTTATCTCTAAAGTATCTTAACATTATAATTTTCCTATCTTTACTATCTAAACTTTTAAGCAGGTCTTTTATAACGATTTTATTTATAAGTTTTTCGTTATCTTCTATATCTCCCACTTTATCTATTAGGGTTTGACCGCCACCGTCTTTGCCGACTTCTTCATAAAGGGATACCGGCATATGAGAAGATTCCATTATAAAAAATATTTCGGCTTCTTCTACATTAAACTTTTTTGAGAGTTCTTCGGTTGTTGGAATTTCGTTATCTTCAACTTTTCTTTTTTCAATATACTTTTGCATTTGGTAATACATACCTTTAATCGACCTTGAAACTTTTATACTGCCATCGTCTCTTAAGAATCTTTTTATTTCTCCTGCAATCATGGGGACTGCATATGTTGAGAATTTTACTTCGTAATTTGGGTCAAAATTATTGATTGCTTTTAAGAACCCAACGCACCCTAATTGATACAAATCATCATAATCTACGCCCTTGTTTTTATACCTTTTGACGATACTTTTCACGAGTGGAGAATTCTCTTCGATTAGTATGGTTTTTGCCGTCTCGTCGCCATTTTGCGCCTTTAAAATGTATTCTATTGTTTTATCATACTCTAACAACGCTTTCCCCCTTAGACAGTTTCACTTAAAACCACGCTGTCGTTTTTTATAAATTTTTTCATTTTAACAACTAAACCTTTATCGGCATTTTTTAAAATTTCAAGACTATCCATAAAACTTTCCATTACGGTAAAACCCATACCACTTCTATCTTCATTTGGCTTGGTTGTAAAAAATGGCTCTCTTGCTTTTTGTATATTTTCTATCCCCACCCCATCATCTTTTATTTCTATATTTATATAACTTTTGTACAACTCCACCTTCATATAGATATAACCATTTTTATTTGGGTATGCGTGCACAACTGAGTTTGTGACGGCTTCGGACACAGCAGTTTTTATGTCTGTCAACTCGTCAACGGTAAGACCTGTATTTATACAAAACCCAGAAACTACTGCTCTTGCAAACGATTCGTTTTGAGAGATTGCCTTAAACTTTATTTCCATTTCATTTATTTTTTCCATACTATTCTCCTTTAAGAAATTTTAGGCATAATATCGTATAGCCCTGTTAATTTGAAAATCTTTTCGGCGTGATATGATGGATTTGTTATAAACATTCCAACACCCATATCTTTCATTTTTTTATATCTTCCTATAAGCACCCCTATGCCTGTGCTATCCATAAAACCCATTTCTGATAAATCCAAAATCACTTGTCTAAAGTTTTCGTTAAGCAATATATTATCTAATGTTCTGCTTGTGTGCTTGGCTGTGCTCTCGTCTAACTCACCATTTAGAGATACATACAAGACACTGTTATATACTCTGTGTTTTATTTCCATATTGTTCTCCTTTACCATAATCAGTTTAGTTTATCTAAAAAAAAGTGGTTTAAGTTACTTTGTAAAAACGACACTAAATTTGTAGAAAATTATTAAAAAAATATTTTTAAAAAAAATTAAAAAAATTTTAAAATTTTTGTTGACATTTCTTTCTTAATGTTGTATTATTTGAAAGTCAACTGAAATCGGGGTGTAGCGCAGTTGGTAGCGCACGTGGTTTGGGACCATGGGGTCGGGAGTTCGAGTCTCTCCACCCCGACCATTAAAACTTTAGTTGATAGGTTTACTTTGGGCCTTTAGCTCAGTTGGTTAGAGCAACCGGCTCATAACCGGTCGGTCCGGGGTTCGAGTCCCTGAAGGCCCACCAAAAATCGACGAGGTTCGACAGAATCTTGTCGATTTTACTTTATTCCCTATTCCCTATTCACGATTCCTTAAAAATACTTGTCGATTTTTGGAAAGTAATAGGTAATAGTGAATAAGGAAGAAGTTTCTTTTGAAAAAGGAGAAAATTTTTGGACAGCCCGTTGCTTG
>JAZSQZ010000014.1:0-49227 GCA_045538175.1 Clostridia bacterium | reverse complement strand
GGTCAAAAGTATGATACAATCATTGCTTTAAATGATGGTGCATATTCTTTCGAATTTGATGGAGAAACATATTTCTACAACAAAGATACAGAAGAATTTATGACATCAAATGGCAGAGCATTTGTATACGAAATTACTTCTTGGGAAAATGGTGTTATTACATATATCAACGAAGATGATGCAGAACATACATTAAACGTTGTTGTAGTTGGAGATGAAATCAAAATTACTTACGACGGTGTTGACTATGTATATTCTGATACATTTGTAACAAAAGAAGATGTTAAGTTCCCATATGAACTTACAACAGATTATATTACAAATGAAGATGCTATTATTGTTAAATATCACGTAAAGAAAAACGAACTTACTATCTTAAACGATGGTACAGATAACTACATTGAATTAGCAGGTTATGACGCAGATATCAATGGTAAATACATTTATGATGCTACAGATGTTGACAATCCTGTTTTCAAAACAACATCAGGCACAGTATTCCCATTCTATATTATCCCAGGCTATAGCCCAACAGTTGGAAGTACAGTTTACTTTGCTATGAACAGAATTCCTGTTACAGTCGATGGCGAAAATATAACAATAGAATACAATGGCAGAACATTCAAATATAACCCTGGTAGTGGACAATTCATTAGCAGTGGTAAATATATCTTTGGTTTGCAAACAGATGTTACACACATAAATGATGGTTATATTACAGTTATGTCTGAAACAGTCGACGGTGTAAACGATGCTCAACTTGGATTTATTTATCTATTTGAAAATAATGGCGAATTAACAGCAACAATCGGTGGGGTAGAATTTGTTTATCAACAAAACTTCTACAACATTGTAGGTGGTGCAAAATTCCCAACAAAGACAACTGTCGACCTTGTAAATAACAAAGTTACATTTGATCAAACAACTGTAGACTTGTTAAGTTCAGCAACATATAAATACTTCACTTATGGTGGAAGTCAATATAAATATGTTCCAGAGCTTGTTGTAAAAACAGATACAAAATATCCAGGTGCAATCACTTCAGTTGACACTGCAAACCCACATGACGAAGCAATTGGGTATGTAAATGGTTCAATTGATTTGTTCGAAGAATCTGAAGGCGTATATTATATCAAGAAAGTTATTATTGATGACTTTGCTGTAAAATATTACTACAAGAAAGTATTTGTAAGTACAGATGGTTATAATACAGAATTCGAATTCGAAATTGATTACAACAAAACAAATCTTGCAAATGGTGGCAAGTTGTATTATACAGATGCAAGTGATGCTTCACACACAATCGATGTTGTAACCGGCAAATTACCACTTAAATACTACATTGTTTATAATGTAAATGGTGGAAACAAAAACTTCTATTACAACGCAGAAACAGGCGATTTTGTAAACGAAGATGAAGGTAGCATTTCTACGGTTGTTAATATCACAGGTTATTCATTGTTTGATAGAACAATCACAGGTAGCGTCCTTGGTACAGGCGAAACATATAATGGTGAAATCTTAGTTGAAAACAATTATACTTCAACCCATTACGTTGAAAATGAAGACGGAGATAAATACTACTTCGAAGCAAATTATAACGATGGTGCAGTATATGATGCTTTCGTATTAAGAAACCCAACTGATTCTTCTGTAATCGAAGTTTATAAGATTGTAAGTATCAATAAAGATATCCTTACATATTGCTTACCACTTGCACCAGCTGAAAAGTTCACAACAACAATCTATAAGCAAGAAAACTATGATGTTACAATTGCTGTTGCAGAAGTTGAAGGTACAAAGTATATCTTCAAAAACGATACCTTTGTTTCTCTCGACAATGATACAGCATTCCCATACACAATCACTTATATCGATTTTGTTAGAAACAAACTAACTTATGGTGCAGGCGATGTTGTAGATATCTTAATTTATATTCCTGAAACATATGTTGAATATGAAGGCAAAACATATTATTACTTCTTGAATCTTGGTAGAGAAATCTTACTTGATAGAGATTGCAACAAGTTTGCTTTCGAATTTAGTGACGATGCTATAAGCCTTGAAAATAAAGAGTTTAGTTATGTTAAGTACGAAAACCATATTGTAGCAGGCCTAAACAACGGTGCAATGATTAACCTAAATGGCCTTTATACCATTGTTGTAGAAGGTATAAGATATCGTTATAACGGTACAACATTTGTTGATGCACAAACTCAAGGGGCATTCCCTTATGATATTATCTCAATTGACCTTGTAAATTTTGAATTTGTTTATAGAAACGTAACAGATTTTACTACAACTATCTATGGCAAATATGATTCATTTACAGTCGCGTTTGAAGATGTTGAAGGCGTAGACTTCTCAACAAACACAAATGCAGCAAATCATATGAGATTTGACCCTGCAACAAGAGTTGTTTCTTCATACGACTTAAACTGTGATAAAGATGTTTGGGTTGTTGTTACAGTAAACTTTGCTGATGGTGGTACAACCGTCATTAGGAAGAAAGTAACAGTTGTTCAAAACTTGTTTATCGGTATGAACGAAAATACAACATTTGAAGTTGCTTCAAACCCAAGAGGTATGTTGTTAACAAACGATTCTTATTACACTAACACAATTTACGAAATTGACCAATACGGTGGAATTAAGTATCTCAACCCAAGTGAGTACATTGAGTATGATTCATTTAATATTCCAACAAACGAGTTTAGCATTGCAGAAAGTTGCAAACAATATGCAACAATTACAATTGCAGACGATACACCATATTTGTCTCCAATAAATTCTGCAGTTACAAATGATATGGTTATTACAGTTATCTATAGTTTCTATATCAAAACAAATAACAGTGGATATTACTTAGACTATAACTTCAATGTAAAACTTATTAAAAAATAACAAAAAAAGAAGACAATAAAAATTGTCTTCTTTTTTGCTTTAATATTGACTTGTTTATAAAAAAACGTGTTTTTAGGGGTAAATTTGCCCTGTATTTGACAAAATATAAAATTGTAGACAAATATCTATAAAACAAAATATTGAAATCTAGGGCAATATTTAAAACTTAAAATTAAAATAAAAAGTAAAAAATTATTGCCCAAAATTTGTTTTATTAGTTTAAAAAAGTTGGAGATTTTTTTATAAACATTTATAATATAAAGGTAAGTGATAAAAGTTTTATCCTTTTATAAATTCTATTATCTTAGGAGAAGGAAATGGGTATTTTTGATAATCAAAATTATTACAACAGAGAAGAGTATGATAAACTTGAATTTTCAACTCAAAAAGATTTGTTTTTAAGAATTCGTACCTGGGTTGCAACTGTCGATAAAGAAGTTAGATACAACAATGATTTGTATAGAAAAACAATTATTAAGAAGATTGAACAAATCTGTTCTTTTGCGTGCTCAGGCCATATTCCTGCTCAAGACTATATGGGATATATTTATAAAAGAGGTTTTGGTGACTTTTTCCCAACAAGTTATAGGCGTGCTCTTGAGTGGAATATTATTGCTGCCGCAAACTGTTCTAAACTTGCTCCAGACAAAATGAAAACATTCTTAAACCCAGCAGTTGACTTGATTTTTGAATGTGACAGAATTGGTCAAATTATTAAGTTTAATGAGTTAAACAAGCAAAACTATTTCTGGTTTTTAAGTCAATATGTTTGTGACCTTCTTATTGTAGAGATGAAACTTAACCCTGCTGAAATGGCAACAAAACAACTTATCGAAGAAGATTCAAACGAAAACAGAGCAATCATCTATCTTGATAGATTAAGAGACAGAGTTGTTAGACAAGCAATCGAAAAACTTGTTAAAGCACTTCCACCAGAAATGGCAGAAGAAGATCTTCCATTTACCGAAGATATGTTAGATAGTGGGGATAAAGATGATTTCTCAGATATTGATATCAACATCGACGATATTTAATTGGAGTTAAAATGATATTTGCAAGCAACAATAAAGATAAAATTATACAAATCAAAGACATCTTAGAAGGCGAAATCTTTAGTTTAAAGGATAAAGGCATCGTTATAGATGTTGATGAAGACGCTGAAACTTGTGAAGATAACGCAATCAAAAAGGCCGTTGAAATTCACAAACTTACAGGCGAATGTGTTATGGCAGACGATAGTGGCCTGTTTATTGATTACTTTGATGGTTGGCCGGGTGTGCATACTCATAGGTTTATGGGGGAATCTGCAACAGCAAGTGAAAGAAACGAGTGCATCTTGTCTAAAATGAGAAACGTTGACGACGAGTTAAGGGGCGCAAAAGTAATTTGCGTGTTGGCACTTTGCGATAAAGACGGTAGAATTTTTACAGCAAGGGGAGAAATGAAATGTAAAATTTCTCACGCTCAAAGGGGAGACAACTTCTTTGGTTTTGATAGTATTGTCGAACTTAGCGATGGCAGAACTCTTGCATGCCTTACAAATGAAGAAAAAGAAAAGTTTAATGCAAGAAAACTTGCTTGCGTTAAAATGCAAGAAATTATAAAGAAAGAAAACATTGAAATATAGATATAAATATATATTGACAAAAACAAAATAATATCGTATTATAAAACTACCTATATAGAGTGTGTTAGAGACAAGCTTTATGACCACACAGCAACCTAGGCAAAGTCCAAAGGTGCTAATTCTTGAACGATGGGTTAAAATACAAACAATTTATGCCCGTCGAAAGATGGGTTTTATTTTTTGTTATTACAAATTTTATCGTATGGGTAATAGGAGAAAAAATGAAAAAGATTATTACAAGCGAAAGCGTAAACTGTGGACATCCAGACAAAACTTGCGACATTATTGCAGACAGTTTTTTGGATGCTGCCTTATCTCAAGACAAAAATTGTCAAATGGCAGTTGAATGTGCAATTAAAGATGATTTACTTATGATTTATGGCGAATCAACAACAACAGCAAACATTGATTACGAAAAAATTGCAAAAGAAACTTTAAAAGATATAGGATATGAAAACGAATTTAAGGTTATCAAAACAATTTCTTCACAATCACCTGACATCAATCAGGCCGTTGTTAAGGACGAACTTTGTGCAAACGACCAAGGTATTATGTTTGGTTATGCCACAAACGAAAGCGAAAACTATATGCCTTTACCTATCACAATTTCACACGAACTTATGCTTTCTTATGACAAGTATAGAAGAAACAATAAACAAAAATACTTTGCAGATGCAAAAAGTCAAGTATCAGTAGAATACGAATATAATAAGCCAATTGCAATCGACACAGTGCTTTTATCAGTATCACATAACGCAAACTTAGAGCACGACGAGATTGTAAAAGATATGATGGAAAATGTTGTAAATCCTGTACTTGCAAAATATAAAAACTTAAATCAAGAAAATATTAAGTTTATTATCAATCCAAGTGGTAAGTTTACAATTTGGGGCAGTTTTTCAGACAGTGGTTGTGTTGGAAGAAAAATTGTCGTTGATACATACGGTGGTGTTGGCAAAGTCGGTGGTGGTTGCTTTAGTTCAAAAAATGCAACAAAAGTTGACAGAAGTGCAAGTTACTATTGCAGATATGTTGCAAAAAATGTTGTTGCAAACAAACTTGCTGACAAATGTGAAATCGGTGTAAGTTATGGTATAGGCTTAGCAAAACCAATTTCAATCGAAGTTGAAACATTTGGTACAAACAAAGTAAGCTCAGAAGAGATTATGAATTTTATCAACAGAAACTTTGATTTTACAGTAAAGAATATTATCAAAGAGCTTGACCTACTTAGACCAATCTATAAAAACACAGCTTGTTACGGTCACTTTGGAAGAAATGAATTCCCTTGGGAAAAAATAAAAAACATTAAATAATAAAAAAGAAAAGCAAACGAAACGTTTGCTTTTTTTGTATATATTACAAATTCTTACAAAAACTACAACTAAGGAGTTTTATTGTGGGTAGTTTTGGCATTGTAAGAAAGGTTGACGAATTAGGGAGAATTGTTATTCCTAAAGAAATAAGAAAGGTTTTAGATATAAAAACAGGAAGTTCATTAGAAATAAATATAAATGAAGAAAAGCAACTTGTCTTAAAAAAGTTTTTTGAAATTGACAATTCATTTAAGAATGCAAGTTTGTTTTTAGATAGTTTTTTTTCAATTTTTCAAATACCTATTGTTTTGTGTGATGAGCAAAAAGTTGTTTATGCTGTAGGTGTAAACAAAAAAGAGTTTTTAGGCAAAGAAATAAGTGATGATGTTTTAGCCCTAGACAGCAAAGAAACAAAACTTTTTAATGGAGATATTGTAAAAGAGCAAAAAACAAAATATGAAGATTCGCTTATTGTATCAATATATGTAGATGGTAGTATGTGTGGGAAAGTAATAATTCTAAAAAAAGAAGATAGCGTTTCTTTTGGTAAAGAAGTAATATTTTGTTTAAATCTTATAACAGATTACATAACAAGAGTGTTAAACTTTGAGTAAAAATCTTAAAATATTACAAACTAATAATATGAAAAAATCTTCGTTTGTTTTTGGCGCAACTGTGCTTGCAATAAGCGGTGTGTTGTGTAAGGTTTTAGGTGCTGTTTATAAAGTGCCTTTGGCTAATATGTTAAAGACAGAAGGTATAGGAATTTATTATTTAGTGTTTCCTATATATTCGCTTTTTTTGACATTAAGTTCATCTTGTTTTCCTACCGTAATATCTCGTTTTGTTGCAAATGCAAAAGCAGAAAATAAGCATAAACTTGCAAACAAAATTTTTGTTGCGTCTTTAATTATTCTTGTTGTTTTGGGTTTTATTTTGGGGCTTATAATGTTAATATTTTCAAACAAAATTGCAAGTGTGCAGGGGATAGAAAATGGCGCTGTTTGCTATATTGTTTTGTCACCTGCTATTTTGTTTGTTGCCATAATTTCGGCTTTTAGGGGCTATTTTCAGGGCTTACAGAATATGATACCCACAGCAGTCTCTCAAATTATCGAGCAAATTGTTAAGTTTGTCGTCGGTATTTTTTTGTCAGTTACACTTATAAAATATGGCGTGATTTTTGCAGTGCTTGGGGCAATGTTAGGTGTTGTTATATCCGAACTTTTTTCGCTTATTTATTTGTTGATTTATTTTGTTTTTACAAAGAAGAAAAACACAAAAAAACAAACAATTTATAACGAACATGAAAACATTTTTTCTTTAATAAAAAAAATTCTAAAAACAACAATTCCATTTTTTTTAAATAGCATTTTGTTTCCGTTGTTTGCAGTGTTTGATAATTTTTTGGTTGTAAAGTTTTTGGAAAAAGCCGGATACGAATTTTCTCTTGCTTCGTCAATTTTAGGCATAAATACGGGTATTGTAAACACGATAATAAATTTGCCGGTTGTTGTTGCTGTTTCTATTGCGATGGCAATTATTCCAAGCATAAGTTTTTCATATAACAGGGGAGATGTTGTATCAATCGAAAACAAAGTTTCTGTTGCAATTAAATTTGTGTTTTTAATTTCTATTCCTTGTGTTTTTATGTTTATGTTTTTTTCAAGGGAGATTGTATCTCTTTTATTTAGTGGCTCGATTGTAACAGGATACGAATTTGCTGTTGCTACAAATCTGCTTAGTTTTTGTAGTATTACAGTTTTATATCAATCACTACTTCAAATATTTGTTGCAGTGTTGCAAGCAATAAAAAAGGCATATGCACCTACTGTTATTGTATTTGTATCGCTTATTGTAAAAACTGTATTAGAAATTCTTTTGTTGTTAAATTCGAGATTCAATGTTTTAGCGATGGGTGTTTCGTCTTTTGTTTGTTTTTTCATTGCAACACTTTGTTGTTTTATTGTTCTAAAAAAGCATATTAAAATTGAGTTGAATTTTACTAAGGCAACTCTTTTCCCTTGTTTGTTTTCGGTATTTATGCTTATTATTGTTAAGGGTGGGTTGATAATTTTATATAAATTTATTCCTGCAAAAATTTCGATTCTTTTATCATTTTTTATTGGTGGGGTTTTATATTTATTGTTGTTGTATTTGTTTAAAATTGTTGATAAAAAAGAATTGTTTTTTGCTAAAAACAATGAATAAAATTTTGCAACTATTCAATACTTTTTAAGGGTGAAAAATGAATAAAAAAGAATTGATTGATAAACTTAGCAAAAAAACAGACCTTACAAAAAGGAAATGCAATTCGTGTTTAAATATAATAAAAGAAGAAATTTTTAATAGTTTAAAGAGGGGTGAGCGAGTAAGTTTTTCTGGGTTTGGTTGTTTTGAAGTTAGACAGCGAAATAGTCGTAAGGTGGTAAATCCAGCCACAAAACAGGTAAATATTGTGCCACCTAAAAGAATTACAGTATTTAGGGGTGGCAAATATTTAAAATCTGCAATTAGATAAAAATGCTTTAAAAAGTTGTTGTTTCGTGTTATGATATTTGTATGAAGATTAAAAATGTAGAAACAAGAAGCGACATATTTTTAGCACCTATGGCAGGCGTTACAGACGAAGGCTTTAGAGAGTTGTGTGTAGAGTTCGGTGCAGGGTTGACTTATACCGAAATGGTAAGTGCTAAGGCGCTATATAACAACAGCAAAAAAACAATGAAGTTGTTAAGG
The DNA here is from genome assembly GCA_045538175.1 of Clostridia bacterium. Taxonomy (GTDB): domain Bacteria; phylum Bacillota; class Clostridia; order Christensenellales; family UBA1242; genus JAZSQZ01. Next base: position 40,641 of record JAZSQZ010000014.1, on the reverse strand, counting down.
GTTGCCGATAATGAAAAGCCAATTGCTGTTCAACTTTTTGGACACGAGCCAGAAGTTTTTTATGAAGTTATAAAGAGTGGTGTTTTAGATAAGTTTGACATAATAGATATCAATATGGGTTGTCCAGCACCAAAGATTGTAAAAAATGGTGACGGAAGTTGTTTGCTTAAAAATATGGAGCTTGCAAGTGAGATTATAAAAAAATCTGTTGAAGCAACAGATAAACCTATTACCGTAAAATTTAGAATGGGATATCGCGAAAACGAAAACGTTGCAGTAGAGTTTGCAAAAATGTGTGAAAGAAGTGGTGCAAGTGCAATCACAATTCACGGAAGAACAAAAGAGCAAATGTATAGTGGTAAAGCCAACTATGAAGTCATAAAGGCTGTTGTTGATGCTGTAAATATTCCTGTAATAGGAAATGGCGATGTTGTAGACAGATGTTCATATGAAGAAATGTTAAAAACAGGCGTAAGCGCCGTTATGATAGGGCGTGGGGCATTAGGAAAACCAGAGTTGTTTAGTACAATTTTAGGAAAAACTGTAAAAGCAGATAAACTTGCTCAAATAAAACAACACTATAAAACTTTACAAAAAAGTATTGACGAAAAGCATTTAGTTCAACTTTTTAAAAAGCATTTACTTTGGTATGTGTCAGGGTATCCTAATAGCGTTGCAGTAAAAAAAGACATTGTTCTTTTAAGCAGTTTTGAAGAAATATATGCGATTTTAGAAAAGTTTTTTAATAATTTAGAAGTAAAAGAGAATTAGTTTTTAGTTCTCTTTATTTTTTTGATAAAAATTTATAAAAAATCTTAAAAAAGTTGCAAATATATTATACAAAAAATATAAAAAATGTTATTATTAAATATAAAATTTCATTTATGTTGAAGGAGAAATTATTATGAAAAATACAATTAAAGATATCGATGTAAAAGGAAAAAGAGTCTTACTTAGAGTTGACTTTAACGTTCCACTCGACGAAAACAAAAACATCACAGATGACAATAGAATTATGGAATCTTTGTCAACAATCAATTACTTAATCGAAAACGGTGCAAAACTTGTAATTTGTTCTCACCTTGGTCGTCCTAAAGGTGAAGTTAATAAAAAATATTCACTTGAACCTGTTGCAAAAAGGCTTGGTCAACTTGTAAAATGTAAAGTTTCATTTGCAGAAGACACAATCGGTCCTGATGTAAAAGTAAAAGTTAAAGAATTAGGCGAAGGCGAAATTTTACTTTTAGAAAACCTTCGTTTTGACGCAAGAGAAGAAGGCAATGATCCTAAATTCTGTAAAGAACTTGCATCTCTTGCAGATATTTACGTAAACGACGCTTTTGGTACAGCACACAGAAAACACGCATCAACTTATGGTGTTGCAGAATTATTGCCAAACGCTGTTGGTTTCCTTATGGGCAAAGAAATCAAAGTTATCAACCAAATTTTAACAGAAGCAAAGAAACCTTTTGTTGCAATTTTGGGTGGTGCAAAAATTAGCGATAAGATTCCTGTAATTGAAAACTTATTGACAAAAGCTGACACAATCTTAATCGGTGGTGGTATGGCTTATACATTTGTTAAAGCAAATGGCGGCAATGTTGGTAAATCTCTTGTTGATAATGACCTTATCGACCTTGCAAAAGAACTTATGAAAAAAGCAAAGGCAAACAATGTAAACCTTGTTTTACCTATTGATACAATGGCAAACACAGAATTTGCAAATAAAGGAACTATCAAAAAATTCCCTACAAATCAAATTCCAGATAACTTCGAAGGTTTGGATATTGGTCCAAAAACTATTAAGTTGTTCCAAAAATATATTAAGAAAGCAGAAACTATCGTATGGAATGGACCTTTAGGCGTATTCGAATTTGATAAGTTTGCAAATGGTACAAAGAAAATTGCTAAAGCTGTTGGCAAAACAAAAGCATTCTCATTTATCGGTGGTGGAGACTCTGCTGCTGCTGTCATCAAAATGGGTTATTCAAAGAGAGTTAGCCACATCTCAACAGGCGGTGGTGCAAGTTTAACTATGCTTGAAGGAAAAACTCTTCCAGGCGTAGACATTATTGACGAAAAAGGTCAAGAAAAGAAAAAACCAGCAGTTAAAGCAGAAAAAGCACCTGCAAAGAAAACTTGTGCTAAAAAAGCAACTGCAACAAATGCACCTGCAAAGAAAACAGCAACTGCTAAAAAGACAACAAAAAAAGAGGCAAAATAATGTCAAATAAAAAATCAGGTATTACAGCACTTATTATTATGGACGGCTTTGGTGTACCGGTTGATACAAACAGAAGCGCTATTTTGGAAGAAAACACAAAAAATATTCAAGCATTTGCAAAAAAATATCCTTCAACAAAAATTTATGCAAGTGAAGAAGAAGTTGGTCTTCCAAATGGTCAATCTGGTACAAGTGAAGTTGGCCACCTAACAATCGGTGCTGGAAGAATTGTTTTTCAACCAATTGTAAGGGTTAATAAGGCAATAGAAGATGGAAGTTTTTACAAAAATCCGGTTTTAGTTTCTGCAATGGAAAATGCAAAAATCGAAGGCAGAAGTTTACATCTTCTTGGTATGCCTAGTGATGGTGGTATCCACTCTCACATCGAACACCTTTTTAGACTTTTGGATATGGCAAAAGATAACGGTGTAAAAAATGTTTATATTCACTTCTTTAGTGATGGTAGAGATACTCCACCAAAGAGTGCAAAAAAATATCTTAAACAAGTTCAAGACTATTGCGACAAAATCGGTGTTGGCGAAATCTGTAATATTATGGGTAGATACTATGCACTTGATAGAGATAAAAACTTTGACAGAAACAAAGTTGCATATGACGCAATGGTAAGGGGAGAAGGTAAACTTAGAGACGACCTTCAAAAAGCAATCGACGAAGCATATAATGCCGGCGAGAAAGATGAATTTTTAACTCCAATCATAAAAGAAAAAGATGGCAAACCACTTGCTATCATCAAAGAAAACGACTCAGTTATTTCATATAACTTTAGAGCAGATAGAGAAAGGCAACTTGCATATGTCTTTGTTGAAGATAATGACTTGGATTATGTCAAGAAAATGCCACTCAAGTTTGTCACAATGACAAATTATGACGAAACCTTCACAAAACCAGAACCTGCTTTTGATAATATTCCACTTACAAATATCTTGTCAGAAGTTGTTGCAAACGCAGGGCTTACTCAAGCAAAACTTGCAGAAACTGAAAAGTACGCACATGTTACATTCTTCTTTAATGCAAGCAAGCAAGATACATTTAAGGGTGAAGAAAGATTCTTAATCAATTCTGAAAAAAGATCAACATACGAAGATATCCCACAAATGGGTGCATACGATATCACAGCAAAAGCACTCGAAATTATCAAGTCACATAAATATGATTACTTAACAATGAACTTTGCAAACTGTGATATGGTTGGTCACTCAGGCAACAAAGAAGCTGCAAAGAAGGCTGTTGCAGTTGTTGATGAGTGCGTAAAGAAAGTTGTTGATGCAATTTTAGAAGAAGGTGGTAGGGCAATAATTACAGCTGACCACGGTAATGCAGATATTATGCAATACGAAGATGGTAGCCCAAATACAGCACATACCACAAGTATTGTTCCATTGATTGTTGTCGATGAAGAACATATCGGCAAAACATTAAGAGAAGGTGGAAATCTTTCAGATATTGCACCAACACTCTTAACAATGATGAATTTGGAAATTCCAAGTGAAATGACAGGAAAATCATTTGTTTAATAAAAGGGAGAATAATTATGAACAGAAAAACCATTCTTGCTAACTTTAAGATGAACAAAACTAATGCTCAAATCGCTGAATACTTTGATGGTCTTTTACCACAATTAAAAGACATTAAAGCACAAGTTGTTTGTTGCGTACCTGCAACAGGTATCCAAACAGCAAGTGACAAAGTTAAAGACACAGAAGTTTGGATTGCAGGCCAAAACATCAACCAAAATGAAAAAGGTGCTTACACAGGTGAAGTATCTGCAGATATGGTTGTTGGTGCTGGTGCAAAAGCTGTTGTTGTTGGACACAGCGAAAGAAGAGCTATGTTTGGAGAAACAGACGAAACTGTCAACCAAAAGATTTTAAGAGCACTCAAAAGTGGTCTTGTATCAATCCTTTGCGTAGGGGAGAGTTTAGTTGAAAGAAAAAGCAACAAAACAAGAGATGTTTTAAAAACTCAAATTATGGGTGCACTCACAGGTGTTTACTCAAACGAACTTAAAAACATAATTATTGCATATGAGCCAATCTGGTCAATCAGCACATCTGGTACAGGTAAAGTTCCACCAGAAGCAGAAATTAAAGAAGCAATGATTATTATTCGTGAAATTATCGCATCAATTTATGACACAGAAACTGCTGAAAATATGATTATTTTATATGGTGGCAGTGTTGATGAAGAAAATTCAAAAATAATTGCAAAAATCCCAGGAGTTGATGGTGCTTTTGTTGGTGGTGCTTCTCTTGACCCAACAAGATTTGCAAAAATCGTTACAGCTTTTAATAAGCAAATGAAGAAATAAGGACAAATATTTTGCAGGACTTTTATATAAACATCATCAATTTTATAAGAAATGTAAGTGAACCTGTTAGGTGGTTTGTTATTTTCTTCTCATTTATTTGCGGAATTATTTGCTTTTGCAAGTCCCTTAATCGAAAGTTAGAAGGGACAAGCGTTAACTGGGCATATTTAATTCTTTTGATAATTTTTATTGCTGCAATTTTAATGTTCACGATTTACAGATAGTAATAAAAACTTTAGTTTCAAGTTTTTACTTGATTTTTAAAGTTCTATGTGATAAACTACATCGTAGTTTTATTAGGAGTTTAAGTTTATGTACAATTATATGAATATGCTTGGTGCTGCTGTTGCAGGATGGATTAGTAACTCATTCCCTGTAATTAGAATGATTTTAATGATTCTTGTCGGAATCTGCGCTATTGCACTTATCGTTGTTGTTCTTTGTCAAGAAAGCGATAGTGAAGGTGCAACTGCTCTTACAGGTGCTGAAAGTTATTACTCACAAAACAAAGGCAGATCAAAAGAAGGTATGCTTAAAAAAGCAACAATTATTCTTTCAATAATTATCGTTGCTTGTGTTGTTGTATACTTTATTTTGACAGCAATCTATCCTTATGCAGGTTAATTTTCAGTTTATTATTAGGTAATAAACCTTATTTGGTGGCAACCTATAAATTCTTTGCCACAGGCAGTTATTGCTATTTTAAAGTGGCTTTTATAGTCACTTTTTTTATTAGGAGAAAGGTATGGATTCTTTTAAGAAAAATATATTAAATTGTTTAGAAACAAAATATATTCCACACAAGGGGTTAAGAAGCCTTGCAGAAAATGTCGCAAAAAATTTAAAGTTTGATGAAGAAGAAACTTATAATGCTTTGTGCGAGTTAGAAAGAGAAGGCGAAATATATGAGTTCAATAGAAACAAATATTCACCAATAGCACTTCTTAGTATGAAAAAGGGCAAAATCAGTGCCAGCGGGTATGGATACTCTTTTTTAAGGGTTGAAAATGGAGAAGACATTTTTATTGCCGAGAAGAATACTTTAAACAGTTTTGATGGCGATGAAGTTTTGGTAAAAATCATCACCCAACCTGTTGGTGATAAAAAAGGTGAAGGCAAAGTTGTCAAAATTTTAAACCATGCAAATAGTGAAGTTGTAGGTACTTTCTTCAAACAACCAAACAATGGCAGGGTTATATCAGACAACGCAAAGTTTGATAAAGAAATTTTGATTAGCAACGCAAACTCTCTTGATGCAAAACCAGGGGATAAAGTTGTTGTAAAAGTTTTTGACTTCGATAAAGGCAAAACCCTATGGGGCAGAGTTGTTGAAGTTTTAGGTAGCCCTAAAGATAAAGGTACAGACCTTAAAAGTATCCTAAGAACATATAAAGTAAAAGAAGAATTCCCTGAAGAAGTTTTAAAAGCTGCACAAGAAGTTCCACAACAAGTAACTGCAAATGCAAAGAAAAACAGAAACGACTTAACAGAACTTATGTGTTTTACAATTGACGGAGATGACGCAAAGGACTTTGACGATGCTGTTTCTCTTTCAATAAATAAAGACGGAACATATCACTTAGGTGTTCACATTGCTGATGTCGGTCATTATGTTCCACAAGATTCAGTTATCGATAAAGAAGCATTTAACAGAGCAACAAGTATTTACTACTTAAATCACGTTATCCCTATGCTTCCGGTAGAACTTTCAAATGGTATTTGTTCATTAAATCCAAATGTTGAAAGACTTGCCCTTACTGTATTTATGGATATCGATAACACAGGTAAAGTTCAAAACTACGAAATTTCAGAGTCAGTTATCAAAAGTAAATATCGCCTAACATATAATGAAGTTACAAAGATGTTAGACGGTGATAAAGATATCTGCAATAAATATAAAGAAATTTTACCTATCATTTTAGATATGGCAAAATTATCTGCAATTTTAGATAAAGAAAGAGTAGGAAGGGGTTCAATCAACTTTGAAATTCCTGAATGTAAGATTGTTGTTGATGAAAACGGAAAACCTATTGAAATCGGGGTTAGAGAGTATAATCAATCAAATAAGATTATCGAAACATTTATGGTTGTTGCAAACGAAGTTATTGCAGAAAAGTTTGTTGAATTAAATACTCCTTTCGTATATCGTGTTCACGAAAAACCAAATGTCGAAAAAGTTGCAGCCTTCTTTGGCTTTTTAGAATCTTTAGGGGTTAATGTATCAGTAGATATGCAAGATATCAAGCCTATGGATTTCCAAAAGATTTTAAACGAAGTCGAAAAGGAAAGTTATGCAAAAGTTGTTAATATGCTTATGTTAAGATCTCTAAAGAAGGCAAAATATCTTCCAGATTGCCTTGGTCACTTCGGTCTTGCAAGCACTTTCTATTGTCACTTTACTTCACCTATTAGAAGATATCCTGACCTTACAATTCACAGAATTATAAAGAAATATCTTCGTGGTGACAAAAATATAAACAGTCCAGAACTTGTTGACTTTGTCGAAAAGTCTTCAATGCAATCAAGTGAAAGAGAAAAACTTTCAGAAGAATTAGAAAGGGCAGTTGAAGATTATAAGAAGTGCGAATATATGCAACAATTTATAGGCGAACAATTCGAAGGCACAATCAACAGTGTTTTAAACAAGGGCGTTTTTGTTGAACTTGACAATACTTGTGAAGGATACGCAAATGTTGAAAATATGCCACAAGATTATTACACCTTAAACGAAAAGACCTTGTGTCTTGTTGGTAAAAACGGTTTCTTTAGAATAGGCGACAGGGTAATAATCGAAGTATTATCTTGCAACCTATCGGAGAAAAAAGTTGCATTTAAGTTGATTAAAAAAGTTAAATAATAAATATAATAAAATAGCAAAATGTTTGATTTTAGAATATAGTTGTAAAATGTCAAACATTTTTGCTATATTTATTTAAAAATAAGCAAAATTTAGGCACAATGACTAAAAAAAATTTTAAAATAATATTGCAAATTAAAATAAGTATGGTATAATTTAAGAGGTTAAATGTATGAAAATTGTTAGTTCAAACAAAAATGCACACTTTAACTATTTCATTTTAGAGACTTATTTGGCGGGCATTGTACTTGAAGGTTGTGAAGTAAAATCAATAAGACAAAATGGTATGACAATAAATGAAAGTTTTATAGTTTTTAAAAATAACGAAGTTTTTTTGAAAAATTCTTTCATAAAACCATATCAAAGTTCACAAGGTTTTGCTCCAAAACCAGATAGAGACAGAAAGTTGTTGCTAAACAAAAATGAAATCTTAAAACTTAGTCAAAAGGTATCAACAAAGGGTTTGACACTTGTTCCAACAAAAGTTGGCTTATCAGGTTCATATGTAAAGGTGGAAATTGGACTTGGAAGAGGTAAAAAACTTTACGACAAGAAGGACACACTTAAGGAAAAAGATATCAAGAGAGAAACCTCTCGTCAAATTAAAAATTATTAAGGGGGCGACTTGGTTTTGACGGACTAGTTGAAGTTTTGGTAAAGCGTGTCACAGGCTCGGCTGTGTAAAAACGGAAAAAGCTTAAACGCAAACTATAATAACAATTCTGCTTTAGCTGCTGCTTAGTAGATGTTTGTAAGTGAGTTCCACATTGTAACTTATGGGCATTATTTAAATGTGAAACTTTTACTTGTTGCCTAGGCAAGTAATCGTACCTTTAGGATTGTTAAGTTAACTTCGTTTGCTAAGGTAACTTAATGAAATTTTTAGCAAACTTCACACGGAGAAAAGCCATCACTTGCTTTTTCGGACATGGGTTCAATTCCCATCGCTTCCACCACTAAAAAAATATTTAACATTTTGGAGGACTTTTATGTTAGACACTTTTTTAAACATTTTGGCAATTATTGGAATAGTTGCAGTCGGTGCTTTTATCATCGTATTTTTATCTGACCTTCTTATTTCAATCATTGACAACTCAAACGGAATTTTCTTTAAAAGGAACAAAAATTCTAATGGTTATACCGAAGGCGGCAAAACCTACACAAGACCTGTTCTTCTTAACACTAATAAGGAGGACCAAAGAGAAGCTCTAACATACGAAGAGAACAAAAGAGAATTTAATCCAGAAAAACCACAAGAACAACCAGCACCTGTCCAACAAGGACCACAAGGTGTTGATTTAAACAAAGCAAACGAAGAAGAGAAGTTTGCTCATAACTACACAGATGGTAGGGAAAATATGGTTGCACAAAGACAAGCTCCACAACCAGCTCCTGCACCAAGACCTGCACCAGCTCCTGCTCCAAGACCTGCTCAAAAACCAAAAGAAGATATTGATTCAATTATTGCTGAAATCTCACAACAAAGTTTGAAAGAACTTGAAGAAGAAGAAATCAAGAATAAACAAAATCAATTACTTAAAGAAGCAGAAGAAAAAGCAAAAGCAAACGACGAACTTTCAAAAGCAAACGAAGCAAAAGCAAAAGAACTCGAAGAAAAATCAAAAGAAATTGAAGAAAAATCAAAGATCTTAGAAGAAAAATCTAAGGAAGCTGACGAAAAAGCAAATCAACTTCAAAAACAAATCGAAGAACTTCAAAAACAAATTGATTCTGATAAAGAAACTATTGCAAAACTTGAAGAAGAAGCAAAGAACAAAAAAGATGAAGTCAAAGTTGTCGAAAAAGTTGTCGAAGTTGAAAAAGTTGTTGAAGTTGAAGGTAAAGCAAAAGGTTCACCTGAAGACATTAGGGCTCGTATCGAAGTCTTAAAGAACCGTTTAAAACAAAACGAAAAAGAACTTTCACAAAACAAAAAAGAATACTTACCATTAAAGAGAGTAAGTTTAACACTTGAAAGCGATAAAAAGAAACTTCGTAGAAAAGAAGCTATTGTTGCAAAACAAAAAGTTATCCTTTACGGCGTAAATAACTATGTTGATATTGATGAAGAAAAAGCAAAGAAACTTGCAGAAGAACTCGACTTACTTGAAGGTCTTAGATTATCAGTTCAACACTGTGAAGAAGTTATGACACAAAACAAAGAAAGATATCCAATACTTGAGAGAACCAACCAAATCTTAACAAGAAACGTTGGCGAAATTAAAGAAGATATCGCAAGTTTGGAAGCACAACTTCAAGAATTAGAAACACAAATCGCTGAAAAACCAGCTCCAGAAGTTGTAGAAGTTGAAGTTGACGCAGATGATACAACAGATGCAGACAACACAACAGATACAAATGCAAACGAAGGAGATGCAACTTCAACTGTTGATGCAGGCGAAACAGACAAAAACGAAGGCGAAGAAGAAAAGAAAGACGAAACACCTACAACAACAGACGAAAACTAAAATAGAAAACAAAAGCAAGTGAAAATCACTTGCTTTTTTTGTTTTATAATGTGATTTATTTTGTTTTTGTTTAGTTGTAATTTTTTTATATGTTTGGTAAAATAAATTATATTTACGAGGAAGATATGGGTTTTTTAAATATTTTTAAAACTAAAATTAAAGACGATATTGACATTAAGAGAAACAAAAAGGTAAAACTTGGATTAGCGCTCGGTGGTGGTGCAACAAGGGGATATGGCCACATTGGCGCCCTAAAAGCGTTTGCTGAATATGGCATAGAATTCGATTATGTCGCAGGCACAAGTGTTGGCTCTCTTGTAGGTGCACTATATTGTGCAGGGCTTACAGCAGACCAAATTTATGAAATCGGTATGGACATAACCGAAAAGGAAATTAAAACAAGTAAAATTTTGTTTGTCCCATCAAAAGCAACAGGTATTCAAAACATCGTAAAAGAAGCAGTTGGCGATATTACTTTTGAAGATTTGAAAATACCATTTTGTGCAGTCGCAGTTGACCTTATCAGTGGAGATGAAATAAGAATCACAAAAGGAAATCTTGCAACAGCAGTTTCTGGTAGTTGTGCAGTCCCTGGTGTTTTTGCTCCGGTCGAATTTGAAAATATGCACCTTGCAGATGGTGGACTTCAAAATAATATCCCAGCAGATATTCCAAGATTTTATGATTGCGATTATGTAATATCTGTTGATGTAAACTCAACCCGTGGTGAAGGTACAGAGTCCTTAGGACTTGTTGATACTTTGCTTGCAAGTTTAAGAATATTGATGAAAAGCAACTCTGTTAAAGGTTATATAAATTCAGACCTTGTTATAAAACCAGACCTTAAAAGATATAAGTCAACAAAAACTGAGGGCAAGGAAGAGATGATAGAAGAAGGGTATCTAGCAACAATTGAAAAGATACCTGAAATCTTAAAAATGATAAGCAAAAAACCAAACAAAAAAACAAAAGCAAATAAACTTATTAAGGCAAAAGGATAATTTATGGCAAATCGTAGAAGAAGAACAAAAGAAGAAAGAATAAAAATAAAGAAAATCAAACTAGGCATTTTCTTTGTTATAACAGTTTTGCTTGCTGTAAGTTTTATATTTACATCACAAATCGAAGGCTTGCTTAATGCAAACACACAAAAGCAAACTGAAAGCACAACAATCGAACAAATCGGTGAAGATGGCTTAAAGGTCCACTTTATAAATGTAGGGCAAGGGGATAGTGCAGTTGTTGAACTTCCAGACAATAAAATTATGATGATTGATGCAGGTCCAAGAAGTGCAAGCGAACAACTTATAAATTACCTAGAAACTACAATTTTTGAAGACGAATATAATAAGATAGATTACCTAATCTTAACACATAGTGACGAAGACCATATAGGCTCAGCCCCTGACGTAATCGAAAAGTATGATATAGAATATGTTTTTAGGCCAGAAATCTACTCTAAAAGCGAAACAGCACCAGCAGGTGCAAAAACACACACAACAAACATTTGGGACGAAACTGTAACAAGTTTTAAGGCAAAAACAGATGCCGACAAAATATTCTTTAACAACGAATATGTAAAAACAACTCAAGATATTATTAAAAATGAAACTGCAGGATACGAATTAAAATTTTATTATCCTTTAAGTGATTATTATTCAGATGTAAATGATTTTTCACCTTTAATGATTTTGTCATATAAAGAAATTGACTTTATGTTTACAGGCGACGCATCAATCGAGTGCGAAGAAGATTTCTTAGAAGAATACAAAACCGAAGCAAATGCTGGAAAATTTGACGTAGAAGTTTTAAAAGTAGGCCACCACGGAAGTGATACATCAACAAGTCAAGAATTTTTAAATGCCATAAAACCAGAAGAAGCAGTTATAAGTTGTGGGGTAGATAATAAATATGGACACCCACACGATGAAGTTGTTGAAAGATTAAATAACGCTGGCACAAACATTAGAAGAATTGACGAAAGTGGTACAATTTTATTTTATGTAAACGAAATGGGCGAGATGTATGCTGTGGGTGGATATTACAATGCAAACACATACTATATAAAGTGGTGGTATATAGCAGTATCAATATTTGTAGTATCTTTTGCAGTATTAGTTTTAGGTAAAAAAATCAACTAAAAAACTTGAAAATTTTAATTTTAAAACTACAACTGTCCATAAATTTTACGAATAAAAAAACATATAATTGCTATACTCCTTTGTTTTAAAGGGGTATAGTTTTTATTTTATAACTATCAAAATTAGCAAGCGTTTTTTAAAAATATTTTTATAAATTTTTATTTTTTGTGCACAATTAACAAAAAGATACACAATATCTAGTATTTTTGTTTTTTTGTTTGACACTAGATATTGTGTGTGATAAAGTAAAAGCACTAACATGTAAAAAGGAGAAAATTTTTAAATGGTAACACAAGTTTTAAAAAGAGACGGAAAAATTCAAGACTTTGATAAGGAGAAAATTGCAAAGGCTATCTATAAAGCAGCTGTTGCTTGTAATGGTAACGATAAAGCACTAGCTGACAAACTTGCAGAAGAAGTCGCAACTATTATCAATGAAAAATATGAAGGCAAAATTCCAACTGTTGAACAAATTCAAGATACAGTTGAAAAAGTTTTAATTGAAAATAGACACGCACAAGTAGCAAAAGCATATATTCTTTATCGTGAAAAGAGAACTGCAGCTAGAGAAACAAATGCTCTTACTGGTGCTACTATTGACTTATTCACAAAATATTTGGACAGTGCTGACTGGGCTGTTAAGGAAAATGCTAATATGCAACACAGCGTTGCTGGTCTTAACAACTATGTCCGTGAAGCATTTACAAAGAATTATTGGTTAAACGAAATCTATCCATCTGAAATTAGAGAAGCACACCAAAGTGGTGCTATCCACCTTCATGACCTTGGTTTCTTTGGTGCATACTGCGTAGGTTGGGATTTAAGACAAATCTTAACAGACGGTTTTACAGGTGTTGACAAAAAGATGTCAAGTAAACCTGCAAAACACCTTCGTTCATTCTTAGGACAAGTTGTTAACGCAACATTTACAACTCAAGGTGAAACAGCTGGTGCTCAAGCATGGAGTAGTTTCGACACATACTGCGCTCCTTTTGTAAAAATTGACAATATGTCATTTAAAGAAGTTAAACAAGCAATCCAAGAATTTATCTTTAATATGAACGTTCCAACACGTGTTGGTTTCCAATGTCCATTCTCAAATATCACACTTGATATTAAGTGTCCAAAAACTTTAAAAGATCAACCAATCATCGTTGGTGGTGAAATGCAAGACACATGCTATGGCGATTACCAAGCAGAAATGGATATCATCAACAAAGCATTCTGCGAAGTTATGCTTGAAGGCGACTCTAAGGGCAGAGTTTTCACATTCCCTGTTCCAACAATCAACGTTACAAAAGATCTTGATTGGGATAGCGATGTTATTAACGCTATTATGGATATCACTTGTAAATATGGTATTCCATACTTTGCAAACTATGTAAACTCAGACCTTTCACCTGAAGACGCAGTTTCAATGTGCTGCAGACTTAGACTTGACGTTTCTGAGCTTCGTAAACGTGGTGGTGGATTGTTTGGTTCAAACCCACTTACAGGTTCTATCGGTGTTGTTACAATCAACCTTCCAAGAATCGGTTACCTTGCAGAAACAGAAGAAGAATATTTTGATATGATTTCAAAATATTGTGATATTGCTAAAAATTCTCTTGAAATTAAGAGAAAAATTATTGAAAAACAAACAGACAATGGTCTTTATCCATATTCAAAATTCTACCTTCGTAGCGTAAAACAAAGAACAGGTCAATATTGGGCAAACCACTTCAACACAATCGGTATTGTCGGTATGAACGAAAGTTTACTTAACTTTATGGGTAAAGATTTAACAACTCCTGAAGGTCAAGAATTTGCACTCAAAGTTATGAATTTTATGAGAGCAAAAATGGTTGAATACCAAAAAGAAACAGGCAACCAATACAACTTAGAAGCAACTCCTGCTGAAGGTACAGCTGCAAGACTTGCAAAACTTGATAAAAAGAGATTCCCAGACATCATCACAGCAGGTAAAGATGCAGTTTGCTATACAAACTCAACACAAATTCCTGTTGAATATACAGACGATATTATGAAAGTTGTAAGCCTTCAAGACGAACTTCAATCATTATACACAGGTGGTACAGTTCTTCACTTCTACCTTGGCGAAAAGATTGAAGATAGAGAAGTTTGCAAAAAACTTATCAAGAAAATTTTCACAACTTCAAAAATGCCTTATATCTCAATGACACCTACATTTAGTATCTGTAGCGAACACGGATATATCACAGGCGAACACTTCAACTGCCCAGAATGTGGTAAGAAAACAGAAGTATGGTCAAGAGTCGTTGGATATCTCCGTCCTGTACAAGATTACAACGATAGTAAATATGACGAATATATGAATCGTAAGAAATTTGTTATAAAAGAAAGTGATAGAGCTTAATGAATATAGGTGGATTTGTTAAAAATTCTTTTGTAGATTATCCAGGTAATATTGCAGCCGTCATATTTACGGTCGGTTGCAATATGAAATGCTGGTATTGTCACAACAAACACTTGTTGGGATATTCTAATAAGCAAGCAGAAATCGAAATTTTAGATTTTTTATCATCGCATAGTGGATTTTTAGACGGTGTTGTTATAAGTGGTGGAGAACCAACTTTGCAACCTGACCTAAAAGAATTTATATTAAAAATTCGTGAGTTTGGTCTTAAAATTAAATTAGACACAAATGGTACTGATTTTGATACATTAAAAGACCTTGTTGACAACAAACTTATCGACTATGTTGCAATGGATATCAAAGCCCCCCTTGATAAATATGAAATGATAACAAAAACTAAAGACGATATGATTTCAATAAAAAATAGTATCGACTATTTATTAAGTGATGTTGTTGATTACGAATTTAGAACAACTTATTCGCCAGACCTTACAAAAGAAGATATAGAAGAGATTGCAAAAACAATTGCTGGTGCAAAAAGATATGCAATACAAAGATATAGAGTGCCAGAAAACGAACAAATTGTTATGATGCAACGAAAAATAGGTGACCACGACGAAGCGAAAGAAGTGGCACAAAAACATATCAAAAATGTTATTTTAAGAGGTTTATAAAAAATAGAGCAGTTTGGCTCTATTTTTTGTTATTTTTGGGGTTTATATGGCGATAAAAACAAAAAAATGTAGGTTTAAATAACTTAATTTTAGTATTATTTTGTTTTGATAAATCATAAAAAAATGTTATTATAAAATATAGTGAGGTAATCGTGAAAACTAATATTACTATTGTAAGCTTACTTGCTGATTATTCTAAAGATGTGTGTAAAGCTTTAGCTGACAAACTAGATATGTATTATGTAGATGTGCAAGGCATGATGGAGTTCAACCTTGTAAACGACAAAGAAGTTATCGAAATTTGTGGGGTGGAGTATCTTAACAAACTTCAAGCAAAAGCAATTGCTGACGTTTCAGAATATGATAATGCAGTTATAGCACTTGATTTTAAGTTTTTATCAAACGAAAAAAATGTAAAAAACTTAAAAGTTAGAAGTAGTATTATCTATCTTGCTATGAGCGAAAAAGTGTTTACAAAAACCTTTGAGAAATATAAAACAGAAGAAACGGAAAATGATGATGTTGTTGTGCTTTCAGCAATTGAAGAGCAAGATAAAATCGCAAGAGAGCTTAGCGATATCGTAATTGATGTTGATAAAGCAAACGATAAAGGTCTTGTTAAAAAGATTATCAAGACAATTGAAAAATATTATGAGTAATTGGAGTTTGTATGAGTATTGAAAACAAAACAGCAGATGCCCTAAGAATAATGTCCGTTAATATGATAGAAAAAGCAAATTCAGGTCACCCAGGGGTTTGTCTTGGTGCTGCACCTGTTTTTTATTCTATTTATAAAAAAGCAAATGTTGTCCCAAGCGAGCCAAAGTTTTTTAATAGGGATAGAGTTGTCTTTTCTGCAGGGCATTCTAGTGCATTGATTTATGCAACACTAAACCTTTTTGGTTACAACATTTCTATAAACGATTTAAAACAATTTAGAAAGTTGGGTAGTATCACTTCAGGTCACCCAGAAATTGACTTAACACCAGGGGTAGACGTTTCAACAGGTCCATTAGGGCAAGGTATTGCAAACGCAGTAGGACTTGCAATTGCAGAAACAAATTTGGCAAACAAGTTTAATAAGCCAAACTATAATGTTGTTGACCATTACACATATTGTTTCTGTGGTGATGGTTGCCTTATGGAAGGGGTTGCCTTAGAAGCAATAAGTTTAGCAGGACATCTAGGCTTAAACAAACTTATCTTGTTGTATGATAAAAACGATATCACAATCGAAGGTGGCTTAGACAATGCAAACAGTGAAGATATTGCATTAAAATTTAAAGCATCAAATTGGAATGTTTTAGAAGTAGAAGATGCAAATGATATCGATGCAGTTTGTGCTTCTATTGATAAAGCAAAAGAAAGTAAAGATAAGCCAACAGTTATTATCGTAAAATCACATATTGGTTTTGGAAGTGAGCTTCAAGACAACGCAAAAGTACACGGAAGTCCATTAAACAAAGAACAAATAGCTGTTTTAAGGGAAAATTTGGGTTATACCGAGTCTGATTGGGTTTATCCTAAAGAAGTCCTAAGACACATTAAACCAATTATAGAAAGCAAAAACGAAACATACAAAACATACCAAAAGATGTATAAAGAATATTCAAAGGAATATCCTGCAGAATATAAACAACTAAATTATCAAATAAATAACTCTTTTGATTTTGCTTCAATTTGCAGAGAATATTTAGAAAATATCAATAAAGAAGATAAGAGTACTCGTGAACTTGCAGGAAAGGTTTTAAACTTTGTAAAAGACAAAGACTTATCTTTAATCGGTGGGGCAGCAGACGTTGCACCTTCAACAAAAATTTACTTTAAAGAAGAAAGTTATTATTCAAAAGAAAACAGGGGTGGAAGAAACATCCATTATGGTGTAAGAGAACACGCTATGGGTGCAATTTCAAATGGTATTGCTTTGCACGGTGGATTAAAACCATTTTGTTCAACCTTCTTTACATTTGAAAATTACATGACACCAGCAATAAGAATGAGTGCACTTATGAACTTGCCGGTTTCATATTTCTTTACGCACGATACAATTGCAGTTGGTGAAGATGGTCCAACCCATCAACCTATCGAGCAAATTGCAACACTTAGAGCAATGCCAAACTTAACAGTTTTCCGTCCTTGTGGAGAAGCAGAAGTCTTGGCAGGTGTATACTTAGCACTTACAACAAAAAATCCAACAGCACTTGTGTTGTCAAGACAAACAATCCCACAAGTAAATGATGATTTCTATGGTGCCTTAAATGGTGCATATGTTATAAAACACGGCAACTTCTATGATAAAAAAGTATTTCTCAATAATCAATATATAACAAAGAGATGTGAAGAATATGATGCAACAGTTTTGTGTGCCGGAAGCGAAGTACCTATTGTCCTAAAAGCTGCAGAAATTTTAGCACCAAAAGGAATAGTTTTAAGAGTTGTCAGTATGCCATCGGTTGACATTTTTGAAAACACACTTGACGAAATGTATAAGAATTATATATTGGGAAACAACAAAGTTATGGCAGTAGAAATCAGTTCAGATTCTGTTTGGTATAGATATGTTACAAACAAAAAATACCTATTTAACTTAGAAGAATTTAGCAAAACAGGAAACGAAAAAGAGTTGTATGAGTATTATCAATTCAACCCTGAAAAGATTGCTGAAAGAATGGAAAAATTATTCTTAAAAGATTCTTGTAAAGTTGTTGGAAGTGATGAATATAAAAAATAAAATGGGGTATAATACTAATGTAAGGCAATAAAAAATCTGTTTAATTTTATTGTTTTATAAATTTAAAACAGCCAAAATTATTTGTGTAATTTTAGCTGTTTTATTTTTTGGTTTTAAATTTCTAAAAAATACAAAAGTATAGTACTATGCAAAATAATTTTTAAATTTAGTCGAAAATTTGTGTATTTTTGTGCCAGGTACTATGTAAATAAAAAAACATTAGGCATAATACCTAATGTTTTTTATATTTATTTATTGTCGTTTTCTGTGTCTAATCCTGCAAGTTTACGATATGTTTGATATCTTTCTTCAGCGAACTTTTTGCTTTGTTCGTAAAGTTTCTTTGCAAGTTCAGGAGATAACTTTTGAAGTGCTGCATATCTACTTTCACCTTTTAAGAATTCTTCATAGTCAAGGGTAGGTTCGCGACTATCAAGAGTGAAAGGATTTTTGCCTTGTTCGATTAAATCTGGGTTGTATCTATATAAGTGCCAATAACCACTTTGAACTGCTTTCTTGATTTCGTCTTGAGCACCGTTCATATTGATACCGTGGTTGATACATGGTGCATAAGCGATAATCAAACTTGGACCATTATATGCTTCAGCTTCACTTATTGCTTTGACAGCTTGGTTCATATCTGCGCCCATACCGATTTGAGCAACATAGATATTTTTGTATGTCATTGCCATTCTGCCAAGGTCTTTTTTAGGTGTTCTTTTTCCAGCTGCTGCAAATTTTGCTGTTGCTGAGAAAGGTGTTGATTTTGACATTTGACCACCGGTGTTAGAGTAGACTTCAGTATCTAAGACTAAGACGTTAATGTTTTCGCCACTAGCAAGAACTTGGTCAAGGCCACCATAACCGATATCATAAGCCCAACCGTCGCCACCGATAATCCAAACTGTTTCTTTTGTGAATGCATCTTTGAATTCTTCAAGTTCGGTGCCTTTAATAAGTGGAAGGAGTTTTTGAGTTAAGTCATAAGTTTTGTCGCCATCGTCGATGTTATCTTGCCATTCTTTTAAAAGTGTTGCAAGTTCTTCGTTTTTGCAAGTAGGGAGATATTCATTGACTTTTTCAATCAATCTTTCTCTTTGTTGTTTCTTTGCAAGATAAATACCAAAACCAAATTCAGCATTATCTTCAAACAAGCTGCTAGCCCATGCTGGACCACGACCTTCCTTATTCTTTGCATAAGGGCAGGTTGGAGCAGAGCCTGAGTAAATACTTGAGCAACCTGTTGCGTTTGAAACTAATAATCTCTTACCAAACAATTGTGATACAAGTTTAACATAAGGTGTTTCACCACAACCAGCCCAAGCGCCACTAAATTCAAAGTAAGGTTTGTTGAATTGGCTACCTTTGATTGTGTTTGGTTTAAAGATTGTTTCAGGGTTTTCAATATCTTTTGAGTATTCGTAATTTTCTTTTTCTTTTTCTTGAAGTTCAACTGAACTTTGCATTTGTAATGCTTTATTCTTTGCAGGGCATACTTTTACGCAGTTTTCGCAACCGGTACAGTCTGCAACGTTTATTTGCATTCTAAATTCTTTGTTAGGAATACCGAGTGCTGGGGCAGTATCAAATGAAGCAGGAGCATTTTGTTTTTCGTCTTTGTCAATAAGAACAGGTCTTATTGCAGCGTGTGGACAAACAAATGAACACATATTACATTGGATACAGTTTTCTTTAATCCAGCAAGGACTTGTGACAGAAATTCCACGTTTTTCGTATTTTGCTGTGTCTGTTGGAATAAATCCACGAGGGTCAAAAGCAGAAACAGGAATATTGTCGCCCTTTTTGTGTTCGATTGGTTCGATTTGTTCTTTATAGTATTTGTCGTTGATATTTTTGCTTGTTGAATTGTTGTGACCTGTCATCTTATCTAAGTCAACTTCAACAAGATGTTCTGTTGCAAGTTTAATTGCTTTAACGTTTGCATCGACAATTGCTTGACCTTTATTTTTGTATGTCTTTGAAGCAGCGTCGATAAGCATTTGTTCAACTTTTTCATAAGGGATAATATCAGTGATTTTAAAGAAGCATGCTTGCATAACAACGTTGATTCTCTTACCAAGACCAGCGTTTTCGGCAACCTTGTTTCCGTCAACCACATAAAGTTTTGCATTTTTATCTTTAAGTGCCTTAAAGAATGATGCAGGAAGAATTTTGTTTAAATCTTCAACAGGGTAAGGGGAGTTAAGTAAGAATTTGCCACCTTGCTTTAAATCTTCAGCCATATCATATTTGCCAACAAAACTAATGTTGTGGCAAGCAATGAAGTCGCCCTTTGTGATAAGGTATGGAGCATTTGTGCTACCTTTACCAAATCTTAAGTGAGAAATTGTAACGCTACCAGATTTCTTTGAGTCATATTCAAAATAACCTTGAGCATTAAGGTCAGTGTTTCCACCGATAATTTTGATTGAGTTTTTGTTTGCACTAACAGTACCATCACTACCAAGACCGAAGAATTTGCAAGAATAGTTTTCTTCTTCAATATCAAAGGTTTCGTCAATAGTGATTGATTTGTTTGTAACGTCATCGTTGATACCAACAGAGAAGTCGTTAAGTGGATTTTTTGCTTCTAAGTTGTCGTAAACAGATTTAACCATACAAGGTGTAAATTCTTTACCACCTAAGCCATATCTACCACCAACAACTGTGATATCTGTTTTGCTCATTTCTTGTAGGGCTGTGCAAACATCTTTGTATAAAGGTTCGCCACCAGAACCAGGTTCTTTAGTTCTATCTAAAACGCAAATTCTCTTTGTTGTTTTAGGAAGGGTATTTACAAGTTCTTCAGCACTAAATGGACGATATAAGTGAACACTTACAACACCAACTTTTTTGCCGAGTTTGTTTAGATACTTTACAGTTTCTAGAGCAGTTTGATAACCACTACCCATAATAACGATAATGTTTTCAGCATCTTCTGCACCATAGTAGTCAAAGAATTTATATCTTCTACCTGTGATTTTGTAAAGATCTTCCATAGCTTGTTTAACACTTGCTTCAACATTTTTATAGAAAGGATTGCAAGCTTCTCTGTTTTGGAAGTAAATGTCAGGGTTTTGAGCAGTACCTTGTTGGTGTGGGTGAAGTGAACTTAAACCCCTTGCTTTAAACTCTGCAATTTCTTTTCTAGGAAGAACTTTTAAAAGGTCTTCATATTCAATGTTGTCAATTTTGTTGATTTCGTGTGATGTTCTAAATCCATCGAAGAAGTGAAGGAAAGGTACACTACTTTTTAAGGTTGCAATGTGAGCAACTGTAGCCATATCCATAGCTTCTTGAACACTTGTTGAGCAAAGCATTGCAAAACCTGTGCTACGGCAAGCCATAACGTCAGCATGGTCGCCAAAAATTGATAATGCGTGGGTAGAAAGTGCCCTTGCGCTAACATGGAAAACTGTTGGTAAAAGTTCGCCAGCAATTTTGTACATATTAGGAATCATCAAAAGCAACCCTTGACTTGCAGTAAAGGTTGTGGTAAGTGATCCAGCAGACAAACTGCCATGAACTGCGCCTGCAACACCTGCTTCAGATTGAAGTTGGTTTACGGCAACAGTATTGCCAAAAAGGTTTTTGACATTTTTTGATTGCCATTCATCAGCATTTTCAGCCATAGGTGAAGATGGTGTGATTGGGTAAATTGATGCAATTTCAGAAAAAGCATATGCAATATAGGATGCTGCTGAATTGCCATCTACTGTAATTTTCATACTATAACTCTCCTTAATCAAAGTATAAAATTAGTATAATTTACTATAGTCAAAATGTCAAATAATAACATAAAACCTTTGAAAGTTTTTATAAGATATGCTAATATGTAAATATGAATATAGGTTTAGTTATAGAATATATAGGTACAAATTACTGTGGTTTTCAAAGACAAAAAAACGGAATCACAGTTCAAGAAGTTTTAGAAAACGCAATTGAGATGGCAACTGCACAAAAATCTACAATTACTGCAAGTGGTAGGACAGACACAGGCGTGCACGCCCTAGGACAAGTTGTAAACTTTAAAACAAACACAACAATTGCACCCGAAAAACTTGCAATTGTTATAAATTTACACTTGCCAAAAGACGTAAGGGTTTTGAAATCTTTTGTTGTAGACGATGAGTTTAATTCAAGGTTTGATGCAAAAGAAAAGACCTATGTTTATAGGGTTTGTAACGATGAAAATATGAGTGTTTTTAAGGAAAACAGAGCCCTTCATTTTCCTAAAAAGTTGGACATAGATAAGATGAAAATGGCAGCAAAAAAACTTGTTGGAGAGCATGATTTTTCGTCTTTTATGGCAACGGGAAGTTCGGTGAAATCAACGGTTAGGACAATCAAAAAAGTGTCAATTTATGAAGAGAATAAAGACATTGTTTTTGAGATTTCTGGCAACGGGTTTTTGTATAATATGGTACGAATTATTGTGGGTACACTTTTGGATATTGGAAGTGGAAAAAAGGAAGATAATATAAGCGAATTGTTGCTTGGTGGCAGGCGAAAAATGGCTGGAAAAACAGTAGGGGCTCAAGGGTTATATTTAAAAGAAGTTTTGTATGATAAATTCAATTAAATTTGTCAAGCAAAATTCATATATTATTTTTAGATTTATATAATAATATATATATCAATTTAGTTGCAACTTGTAACAAAAAAATGATAAAATTAAAGTCAGTAAAAAGCAAAGTGGAAAAGTTTGTTTTACTGACTTTTTTATTTGTTTTTTAAACTTGTGATTTTGCATATTTTTAAAAAGTCGAATTTAGTTAAAAAATGTAAAAACACACATACTAGAAATGCGATTACTTAAACAAAAGTAAAATTTAAGAGAGGATACAAAAATGGCATTATCTAAAAGAGGAAAACTTACATTAAAAGTCGTATTAGTTGTTCTTGCTGTTGCTGTTGTCGTTGGTGTGGCAACATATTTTATTGTCTCATCACTTGCAAGTTACAAAAAAGTTACCTTGCAGTATGGCGATGGTAGGACAGTTGTTTATTCCGTTAGGGAAGATGGGAAGTTTGGTCTTCCTGCCGATAACACGAGAGAAGGTTATGCTTTTGAAGATTGGTATGTCGACCAAGGTTGTACGGTTCCATATGATTTTGATTCAGCAGTTAGCGACGATATCACAATCTATGCAAAATGGACACCTGTCAACACAATCAACTTCTATCTAAATGATGGAACAGATGGAGTTTTCAAAACTTTCACTAACCAAGATTACGAAAAGCCATTTGCTGTACCTAGTGAAGAACCTACAAGAGAAAAATATAATTTCTTAGGTTGGTCAAAAACACCAGAACTTAGCGAAAGCAAGGTGTTATATAAATATGGCACAACAAGTAGGGCATTTGATATTCCACTTAATGGTATTTCTCTTTATGCTATTTGGTCAAGAGATGAAGTTACAATCAAGTATGACTTTGGTATCGGGACCTTAAATGGAAAGAAGAGTGAAGTTGTTGTTCTTGATAGAAACCAAGAACACGCAATTATAGACTTAGCCCCAGAATGTAAGGGTTATACATTTATCGGCTGGTCACCTGATATGGAATATGTTGAAGGCGAAAGTTTGTTGTATCAATCAGAAAACCTTCCAACAGAAGATGGTTCAAATCCGGTTAACCCAAAACTTATTGCAACACAATCAACAGTTTTATATGCTGTTTATAGACAACATACAATAACTCTTAGATTCTTCTCAAACACATTTGATACAGTAACAGGTGTTGTACCTGATGTTATCGCACCATACAATCAACCTGTACTTATCCCTAACATTGTTTACGAAAGAGATGGTTATGGTTTGTATGCTTGGGCAACAAAACCAAATTACGAAATCGGTGTCGATACAAGTTTGGTTTATGTTCCAGGTGAAGATTGGTTTACATTTGGTGATTCTTATACAGATGGCGAAGTTGTTGAACTTTATGCAATCTGGGTTGTAAGAGAAATCAATCTTATGTTTGATTTTGGTGGTGGCGTAGGTACATTAAACGGTATCCCATACACAGCAAAAGAATACACTGCAAAAGCACAATATAACACAGAATATACAGTTCCATCTTTCTCAGTAAAATATAACATTGATGACGCATTCTTTGTTGGTTTTGCAGCACAACTTTCTCCAGACCCAATCACAGGAGCACCTAGAAGATCAGAAATCTTCTACGCAGGAGATACAATCTGGCTTAGAGGTGATATGGTTCTTGTCGGTGCTGACGGTACACTTACAGTTGTTATTGAAGCATTCTACAGCAACTCAGTTACATATGAAGTTAACTTTGAATTAAACGGTGGTGTAACAGGTGGTGGCGTAAACAAAATTCCTTCAGTTTATGTTGTATACCCACCAACAGAAGGAAACACAACTTTGATTACATTGCAAGGTGTAACAAAGAAAGGTTATCAATTTGTCGGTTGGACAACTGTAAACGGAAAAGAAGGCACAAAGATTGAAGACGCTGACGAATACACTGACGGCGTACAATACAATGTAAACAGAAATATCACATTGTATGCATACTTTGTTCCATTTGACTATACAATCGAATATCACGGCAATGGCGAAACAAACGGTTTCACTATTGACAAAAAGACTTATTATTATGACGAAACAATTCCACTTTCAAGATGTGGCTTTGAAAAAGAAGGTTACAACTTTGTTGGTTGGGCAACAACTCCAACAGGCACAGCAAAGTATACAGAAGATGGGGAATTTACATATCTTTTAAAAGAAGGCGACAATCCAGAATTTATTTTAGGACTTTACCCATCAGGTTCAACACTTCATTTCTACGCAGTTTGGGAAATTAAAACTTATACTGTTACTTTCTCGGAAGGCGAAGGATACAAACTTAGCGTGGCAGAAGGTAGCACAAACCCTGTAAGGTTTAACGAAAGTTTTACATTTGAATTCGAATTTGTCACAGGTTACGACAAGGCTGGTGCAAATATTTACGTTAACAGTGTACTTGTCACATTGTCAGATTGGAAATATACAATCAAAAACGTAAAAGAAAATATCAATGTTACAGTCGAAGGCGTAAAAATCAATACCTTTACCGTAACTTTACCTGAAAGTGATAAGTTTGTTGCAGAAGCATACGGCACTTCAGTTGATGTTACAGAAATAGGTTATGGTCACTCTTATCAATTTAGAGTAAGATTAAACGAACCATATACCCAAAGTGAAATTGTTGTTAAAACTGAAGGTACAGATGGTACAATCAAAACTTTAGAAGCAGTTAATGGCGTTTATACAATTGAAGACATTATATTTGACCAAACTGTTTCAGTTGAAAACATTACTAAAAATACTTATACAGTAACACTCGTAAGTGGCACAGGTTATAAGTTAGAAGCATTTGAAGGTGCATCAACAACTGTTGAATATGGCGATAGCTTCACATTTATGTTTGTCTTAGACGAAAGATACAACCTATCTCCATTTGTATTGCACGTTAATGGCTCAGATGTTGTTTCATACGAGCAAGTTGTGGGCGAAGCTCTAAGTTATCTTGGTTTCTTAGAAGACATTAGAAACGATAAAACAATCACAGTTTCAGGCGTTACTATCAACACTTACAATGTCTCACTTGCTGTTGGTGAAGGATACACAATGGTTCCTATCGGTGGAAGTACAAGTCCTGTTGACCACGGCACATCATATTCATTTAAGTTTACACTTGATATTGCTTATACAGAATCACCTTTTGTTGTTTATGTAAATAACGAAAAGGTAACACTTGATGCAAACAATGAATATACAATCACAAATATTACAAAAAATATCACTGTCACAGTTTCAGGCGTTGTCAAAAACAGATATGATGTTACAATGCCTACATTTGACAAGCAAGTAGGTTACACCCTTGTTGCCGAAGGCGACACCAATGTTGAATATGGTTCAAACCTTACAATTGCATTTGCCTTAAAGACAGAGTACACAAAATCAAATTATAAAATCGAAGTCAATGGTGAAGAAATCACCCTAGATGCAAGTGGTAAGTATCAAATTCAAAACATCACCGAACACAAAACAATCGAAGTAAGTGGTGTCACAATGAATACTTACACCGTATCATATCCTCCATCAATCGACTGGTATGGTTACTCATTTGATATTTGGTCAGGTAATCCAAACCCATTGTATTATGGTGACGATTTTGTCTTTGCATTTGCTGTAGATGTCGGTTTTGATGACTCAGAAGTTCAAGTTTTCGTTATTGAATATGGCGAAGATGGAGAAGAAGTCAAAAGAACAGATGTATATCAAGACATCAAAAAGGCAAGTGGTCAATATACAATTAAAGACATCACAAATGATATCGAACTTTCTGTTGCAGGTATCAAAGTTATCGAATGGGATATTATCTTCTTAGACCAAGATAAAGCAAAAGGTTATACAGTCAAAAACATTGATGGATATACAAATAAAAGACCATCAGGTAGAGATTTCAAATTTGTAATCGAACTAGAAGAAGCATATTCATACTCAGTTCCTGTTGTATTTGTAAACAATATTCAAATCTTACCTGTACAAGAAAATTGTAAGGTTGATGGCGAAGAAAAAGAGCGTGCAGTTTATACTGTACCAAACATTGTTGAAGATCAATACATCAAGATTCAAGGTGTTGAAATAAATGCTTATCAAGTTATTATTCCAACCGGCGCAGGATACACAATTACACCTGTTTCAGGTTACGACCCAACAAGAGTAGAGCATGGTGATTCATTTAGATTTACAGTTACTCTAGATGAAGCATATGCAGCATCTCAGGGAAATCTTAAAGTCTTTGTAAACGGCGAAAAAATCACAGCAACAGCTGGTATTTATACAATCTCAACCGTTACAGAAGGTCAAATGATTTCTATTGAAGGTATCGGTGTAAATAAATACACAGTTACTTTCCCAGAAGATTCAATCTTGGAGCAATACTTTGACGTATTTAGCACAACACAAGGCACAGAAGTTGAGTGGGGTGGAAGTTTCTCATTTACAGTAAAACTTAAAGCAGAATACAGTCAATCAGACCTTGTTGTTACTGCAAACGGGGTAGAAGTCCCACACGCAGGCACAGCTTATGTCATAACATCAGTTAAGGCAAATCAAGTTATCGCTGTATCAGGTATGGCAACAAACGAATATCAAATTGCACTTCCAAGTGGAAATGGTTTTGTTGCAGGTTACTATGGCTCAACAACTGCACTTGTACAACACGGTCAACAAGCACAATTCTATTATTATATTCTTCCAGCATACACAGATTCAACACCTATCATTAGAATCAATGGTACAGTCGTTAACCCTGTTGATGGTGGAAATCCAGATTTGAATTTAACAATCACACCAAACACTTGGGAAAATGTCGAAGTTGGTGATTCAACAGCAACTTGTAGTGGTTATATCTTTACGGTAAATCCTGTCGAGAAGAGATATCAAATGACAATCGCTGGCGTAAACAACAACGTTTACCTTATCAACTTTGAAGAAGGCGAAGGCTTCGCATATGTAGACGACCAAGATAAAGCCCTTACATATTTCGAAGCAGCACAAGACAACATCACAGGTGGCGGACAAGACTGTATCAAATTTAAAGTAAATCTTGATTCAAGATATGATAAATCAGAATTAACAGTTACAGTTGTCAACGAAAAAACTTTCGCAGAAGATACTTTAGAGTTGGTTGATGGTTATTATCAAATGATTGATATTAGAGCACACTACTTAATCAAGGTTAGTGGTGTTACAATCAACACATATCAAATCACTCTTCCAACAACACAAGAAGGTTATTCAATCGTTCCACGTTCAAGTTCAACAAACCCTGTAGAATATGGTCAATCATATGGCTTTACAATCGAACTTGAAGATGCTTATACAAAATCAGCTGTTAAAGTTTATACAGAAGATGAAGCAGGCGAAAGAAAAGAAATCGTTGTTGCATCAGGTATCTATATTATAAGAAACGTCACAAAGGAATACGAGATTTTTGTTGAAGGTGTTCAAATGAACACTTATCAAGTCAAAATTCCTGCTGCTGGCGAACAAATCGGTTATACATTAAGAACAAGTGAAGGATATTCAACAACAGTTCTTTATGACCACGCATATGGTTTTGAATTTGAATTGTTATATGGTTATACATATTCTAACTTCTCAATTTTAATCAATGGTGTAGGTATCAGCAAAAACGATTTAACAAGTGGCAAGTATTACACAATCGGTAATATTACAGACGACCAAATTATCGTAGTTAGAAATGTACAACTCAACACCTATATTATGGAAATCCCAACAGGTGAAGGTTATACAATTGGTGTCTACAATGGCACAAGCAATATCGTAACCCACGGAAACGACTTTAACTTTATCTTAACACTCGGCGAAGCTTATAAGGAATCAGAGAAAAATGTTAAGATTTATGCACAACCAACAGACCAGTCAAGACCAAAAGAAGAAGTTGTAAAGGGTACAGGTTTCTATACAATCAAAAAGGTTGAAGAAGCATTTACTCTTACAGTTGAAGGCGTCGAAATTTCTGTATTTAATATCACATTCCCAACCGGCGGAGTAGGATATGAAATTGCAGCATTCAACAATCAACCTATGGAAGTTGAATACAACAAAGACTTTGTTTTCACTGTTGTTTTAGAAGAAGCATATAGTGATTCTCCTGTTATGGTTAAGGCAAATGGTGTTTTCTTAAGTCCAGAATCTGCAGGTAGCACACTCTATAAGATTTCAGGTATTAAAGCACATCAAACAATCACAGTCGAAAATGTTGTTGTAAACACTTACAAAATCAACTTAATTACAGGTACAGGTTATAACTATACACCTATCACAGAAGGTTATATTGTAGAATTCGGCAATGCTTACGAATTTAATGTATCTTTACTTGAAGGATACACAAAATCAAATTATACCGTAAGATACAGAACAACCGGTGCAGAAGACGACCAAACACTAGAAATTACAGGTAGCAGATACTTGCTTTCAAACATCAAGTCAAACAAGGATATCTATGTTATAAACGTTACACTTAACACTTATACAGTTTCATATCCACAAGAACTTGACCAAGGCTATACAATCACTCCTGTTGCAGGTCAAAGCACAACTGTTACACACGGTTCAACATTCCAATTCACAATCGCTCTTGACGAAAAACACGACAGATCAAACTTTACAATCACAGCAAACGATGTAGAAGTTTCAGCAGCTGCTGGCACATACATCTTAAGTAATGTTAAAGAAGATCAAGTTATCAAAGTTTTAAATATCACTGTAAACACTTACACTATCACATTCCCAACAAGACAAGTTGGTTATAAGATAGAAACAGTTGCAGGTTTCTCTTCACCTGTTATCTATGGTGGTATATTCCAATTCCAATTCAACTTGGAAGAAGCATATAGCGATTCTGCTGCAATTATGATTATCAAAATCAACGACTCTGCAATTTCTTTAACAAATTGGAAATATCAAATCGCAGATATTAAAGAAGATAAGGTAATCACAGTTTCAGGCGTAACAAAGAACCTTTACAACGTCACATTAACTGCAGGCGAAGGTTACAACTTGATTCCACAATCGGGTAGCGAATCTCCTGTTGAATGGGGCGAAAGTTTCGCATTTAAGTTCACACTTAAAGAAGAATACAATCAATCAAATTACGATGTTTTGATAAACGATGTCAGCATAAAAGCGTCACTTGTTGCAGGTGGCTACACAATCACAAACATCAAAGAACACAAAGTAATCACAGTTATAGGGGTAACCAAAAACGTTTACACAATTACATTCCCAACAACAACAAATGGTTACGAGTTAGCATCTTTAACAAATATCAACAATAAGATAACTCACGGTGAAGACTTTGCGTTTAAAGTAACACTTCTTCCACCTTACAGCGAATCACAAATTTCTGTAAAAGCAAACGGAATTTCATTGTTCGAAGCAGGTGGCAGATTTACAATCAAAAACGTAACACAACATCAAAATGTAGAAATCACAGGCGTAACAAAGAACTTATATACAGTTACATTAAGAACAGGCGAAGGTTACACACTTGTTGCAAAAACAGGTAGCACAAGCCCTGTTGAGTATGATGATAACTTTACATTTAAGTTCTCACTCAATGAAGGTTATACAGATTCAAATTATGTTGTTTACCTTGATGGCGAACCTATTAACCTTAACGCTGATTTAGAGTTCGAAATTCAAACAATTAGAGCAGACGTAGAAGTAACAGTCGAAGGCGTTGAAATGAATAAGTATGACATTATTCTTCCAGCAGTCCAAACAGGTTACAGTATAGGTCCTGCAACAGGAAGTTCATCTCCTGTATTGTATAACAAAGAATATACATTTACTTTATCACTTAGCACAGCATTTAATAAGTCAACACCTGTTGTTAGAGTAAATGGTGAAAAGGTTATATTAAATGATGGACAATATACAATCAAAAACATCAAAGAAGACAAAACAGTTACAGTCGAAGATGTAAAACTTAACACTTACCAAGTTATTATTCCAGACGCACTTGACCAAATCGGTTATAAACTTGCATTTAAAGCAGGTGCTACAGGAACAGTCGACTATGGTTCAAGTTGTGGTTTCACTTTCGAACTTGAAGATGCATACAATCGTTCAAGTTACACCGTTAGAGTTAACGGCAACCCTGTAGGTATTGCAAACGACGAATATACAATTCAAAATATTCGTGCTGACCAAGTAATCACTGTTGAAAATGTTAAGATGAATCAATATACAATTTCAATTCCTAACTATCAAACAGGTTACAAACTTCAAGCATACACAGGTAGTGCTTCTCCTGTATATCACGGTGGAACATTCACATTGCAATTTGTACTTCTTGAAGGTTATACACAATCTCTTGATACTTATAAGTTAAAACTTGATGGTGCAGAAATTCAAACATCATTGACAAGCGATGGTCTATATACAATTGAAGATATCACAAACGACCATATCTTAACTGTCGAAGGTGTAAAAATCAATACATATAGCATTATCTATAGATACTATATGGGTGCAACCGAACTTACAAAACAACTTGAAGTTAACCACGGCGCAGATGTCCCATTAGGTGATATCCCTGCTGCAGATGGTAGAACAGGTTACAACTTTATGGGTTGGTCAAGTGACTCAACAAATATCACTGAAAGCAAAACAATCACTGCAAATTACTTAATCAAAACTTATGTAATTACTTGGAGTGCTGAAAACGCTGACGGTGGAAGTAACACTTGGAATTATACTGACCACTACGAAACAAGCAGTCAAAGAAAAGCAACAAGTGTCGTTACATACAACAGTATGTATGGATACTTCGAAGGAAAACTTGATGACGCATTGATTCAACCAACAAGACTTGGTTACGAGTTTAAAGGTTGGTACACACAAAACGTAGGTGGTACACAAATTACAAGAAACACAGGTGTTGCAGACCTTCCAAGCAACACAACTTACTATGCACAATGGATTGCAACAGCAATTGTTGTCGAGCTTGATAAAAACGGTGGCGAAGGCAATGCTCCTGTTATAAATTCTGTTTATAACCAAGGCGACATTATCGCAATCGACCAAGGTGGAATGTCAAGATCAAGATATTCATTTGCAGGTTGGAGCTTAGACAGACTTGCAACAAAAGGCGAAGAGGAATACAAAGTAAACATCAGCGATGCAAGACTTGAAAGCGAAATTTATACAATCACACTTTATGCTATCTGGACAAGAGATACAGTCACAATCACTTTTGATGCAAACGGTGGTGCAAACCCACCAGAACCAACAAAAGTATACACATACGAATCTCTTACACTTACAGATGCGTATATCGCAACAAGAACAGGTTTAACATTCTATGGATGGTGTGCAAGCCCTAATGGCACAGGCACAATCTATTCAAAAGATTTCGGTGTCGAACTTATTCCTGTTGAAAATTCAAATGTATACTTATATGCAATTTGGGCATACGAAATTACATACAATAAAAACTTCCCAGGTCAAGAAGAAGTTACAAAGAAATATTCAATTATCAACAAAGATTATCAATTAGAAACAATCTACACTGTAAATTACTACACATTTGTTGGTTGGTCACTTACTCCTGATGGAGAAGTCGAGTATGAAGACAAATTTATATTCGAACCACTTGAAAGCGACCTTAACTTGTATGGTGTATGGATTGCAGGTTACGGCACACAAGCAGTTCCATTTAAGATCAATACAATCAAAGATTGGAACAACGTCGTAGGTTTCTATGCTCCAGATGATACAATTTACTATCAACAAGAAAGTCATATTACAGAAACAGAAGAAGGACAACTTTTAAGAATTGAAGAGTTTGCTGGTAAATATGATGGAAACAACAAAACAATCACAATGTTTAAGGGTTGTGCTCCATTTGATAAAGTTACCGAAACTGCAACCATTTCAAACTTCGAAGTTGTTGCAAATTACTTCCATTTCTCAACATATTCTTACTTCGGTGGTATTTGCTTAAATCTTTATGGCAAATTGAATAACTGTAAATTTACAACCGACACAGAACTTACTGTTACATCAACACTTTACTGTGGTGGTTTGGCAGCTATGGCTTATGCAGGTTCAGAAATTATTGGTTGTACAAACAGTGCAAAATTCACAATCAACGGCAAAAACGAAACATACCTTGGTGGTCTTGTTGGTTTTGCAGATAGTGGTGTTAAGATTGATGGCTCAACAAACACAGGAAGTTTTGTTACAACATCAACATCAGGCACAGCTCACCACGTATATATCGGTGGTGCAATCGGTTATGTAAACACAACTGCAGTTGTAGAAATTGATATGTTTACAAACTCAGGTGCAGTTACATCAACAAACTGCGTAAGCGATATTGGTGGTCTTGTTGGTTATGTTTATAACACAGCAACAATCACAGTTGAAAATGCAATAAATACAGGCGAAATTTCAACAACAGCAGCAACAGCACACAATGTTGCGGGCATTATCGGTGGCGCTGGTACAGGTGTTAAATCAACTATTACAGATTCGAAAAACGATGCAAAAATATATGTATATAGTGCAAGTGGTGGATACAATACACGTGTTGCAGGTATAATTGGTTTCTTAGACTCAACTTCAGAACTTACTGTTACAAACTGTAGCAATATGGGCGAACTTGATATCTCAGGTGCACAATATACTTATGCAGGTGGCATCTTAGGCGAAAACAAAGGTACTACAACAATGTCAGAATGTTACAACGCCGGAGAAATTCATAGAATCGAAGATAAAACCGGTAACTATGGATTTGTAGGTGGATTGTTTGGACGTATCTATCACAACTCTTTAGTTGAAAAATCATTTAATATCGGCAACCTTGAATTTACTTGGAATAGTGGTACAAACTACTTTGGTGGTTTAGGTGGTCATACAGGCAATAACCTTACACTTGCTGACTGCTACAACACAGGTATCGTAGATGGTGTAGTAACATACACAGGTACAACCGAAGTTACAATGATTTCAGGTGGTTTGATTGGTACATTTGGAAGTGGTACAATTACAAATTGTTACAACTCAGGTACAGTCAAAGCTATCGGTACAACAGGTGCAAGAGCAGGTGGTTTACTTGGTTCTTCAACAACTGTTGAAATCAAAAATTCATACAACTTTGCTAATGTTTATGCAGAAATTACAAGAGCAACCGAAAATGCAACAGGTTCAAAAGCATGTACACTTATGGTTGCAGGCATCTTGGGATATTCAGAAACAAAAACAACTTTAAGTTATGTTTATAATGCTGGTGCAGTAAATTATAAAGTTGCAAATCTTACATTCCAAGATATCTATGCAGGTGGCTTGATTGCTAACTATGCATCAAACACACCAACAGGTACAAATATCGGTTGGGCAAACGATGTTTCAGGCGAAATAAGAACTGCTGTAAGATCTGATTCAAGTTCTACAGTTCTTAGTGGCACAGGTATGTCACAAAAGAGCATTATGGATTTGATTAAGAACTCAAGCAATGCAATTTATTCTACTTGGGATTCAATGAAATGGAATTCAATGGGAACTAGCAATAATGGACTACCAACATTAAAAATTCCAACAGAAATTTCATCTTCAACAACTGCTACATTTAACAGTAACTACGGAACACCTTCAACAACATCAACAACTGTTGCAGAAGGTAAAGCAGTTATTATGCCTTCATATGTATTTACAAGAACAGGTTATACAATCATTGGTTGGTCAACAACAGCAGGTGCAACCACTGTTGAATACGACACAAACGAATGTGTAAAACTTGATACTCCAAAAACTTTCTATGCAGTATGGGCAGTAGGTGATGGCACAAGTACATATCCATATGAAATTTCTTCAACAACATTATGGAATGAGTTTGTTTATAAAAAGGCCTTAATTCCTGGCACATATTACAAACAAACAACAAACATTTCTGGTACAGCTACACACAACAGTACAATCTTACAACCATGGGATTTCTATGGTATATATGATGGTGGAAGTTATACTATCACATTATCAGGTGGTTCATATTCATTGTTTAAGACAATTAAGAGTGGTGCAACAGTTAAAAATCTCAACCTTGTCCATAATGGTAATCTTGGATATTATCCATATTATTCAATGCTCAATGGTTATGGACACTATCATGTAAGAAAGGGGGGTTTAGCATCAGTTCTTAATGGCACAGTCGACAATTGTACATGGACTGTAAGTGATGTTAACTCATTAACATACACAAGTGGTACATACTATGTTGGTATGGTCGCTTTAGCAGAAAATGGTGCATACATTTCAAATTCTACAACAACTTATGGCGCAAG
The DNA here is from genome assembly GCA_045538175.1 of Clostridia bacterium. Taxonomy (GTDB): domain Bacteria; phylum Bacillota; class Clostridia; order Christensenellales; family UBA1242; genus JAZSQZ01. Next base: position 5,952 of record JAZSQZ010000014.1, on the reverse strand, counting down.
TGTAAAACCAAGCACATATAATATGTATATCGGTGGTATTGCAGGTAGTGCTAGTGGTACAGTTTCAATTATAAACTGCACTGCAAAAGGCATTATCGAAGCAACAAGCATTAGAGAAGCTGCCAACATTGGTGGTATTCTTGGTGGAAGTTCAGCAACGCTCACTATTACAAATTGTAGAAATATGGTTGATATTGTTGCTCCTGTAACAAATGTTGGTAAAGTTGGTGGTTTAATTGGTACTATCGCTTCTGGCTCTGCAACAATCACAACTTCATACAACTCAGGAAATATCAATGTTTCATCATCAAACTCAACTCCATATGCAGGTGGTCTTGTTGGTAGCGCATCAGCTTCACTTACAATAAGCAATTCATTTAGCGCTGCAAACATAGAAGCTGCTTGTACAACAAACAGCCCATATGCAGGTGGTCTTGTTGGTAACTCAAGTTCAAGTTTGACAATTCTTAACTCATACAACGCAGGCGCTGTTGCTGCTTCAGCAACAAGTGGAACAAGTTATGCAGGTGGTCTTGTTGGTGTAACTGTTGGTTATACTATGAGAGATAGTTTCAATATCGGTAGAGTTATGACAACATCAAACGGCGTTGCATATGCTGCAGGTATTATCGCTTCACAAAACATTACATCAAGCACAGTAATGTCAAACGTTTATGCAGGTGGTGCAATTGAATCAAACTCAACTAACAGAAGACTTGGTGGTGTCCTTGGTAATAAGGGTGGTAGTGCTACATTTACCGTTACAGGTACTTATTGGTCAAATATTATTTGGTCAACAACAAGTGGAGTTAACTTCTCATACAACGGTGCACAAACCGGTGGAAATTCAATGAATTATGTCACAATGTATAACAACCTTAAGAGCACAAGTTCAGCATTCTACACAAGTGCAACAAATGCTTGGGACTTCACAAATACTTGGAAGGTTGATGCAGCTTACAACAGTGGTCTTCCTTATCTTAAGATTACAGACGAAGCTGCTACATTTGATATATCAATCACACTTGTTGATAACGCAAGGGGTAACGCAAGTATCGTACATAAAATAAGTTATGGTAGCAGTTACATTACAGTTGATACAATCTTTAGTGCAAGTGGTTATACATTTGCTGGTTGGGCAACAAGTAATGGTGGTTCTCCATCATACTTAGACTGCTATATTATCAGCGCAAATACTTCAAGCAAGAATATTTATGCTGTATGGTATAAGGGCGATGGTACAGCTGCACACCCATACGAAATCAACAACTATACAACTTGGAGAAAGTTCGTTGTAGCATACGGTGCAACCGAAGGGGTATATTACAAGCAAGTTGCAAATATGACTGACAATGGAAATGGTTCAACACTTACTGATAATATCCCTGCAATTTCAGAGTTCCGTGGAGTATACGACGGAAACGGCTATAGATTTACCCTATACGAAAGTTCATGTCCATTTAATGTTGTTTATGGTACAATCAAAAACCTTAACGGTTATAATGACAGAGCAACAATCTTATCAAATAATGGTAAGTATTATGCAGGTCTTGTTACAACTCTTGCAGGAAATGGTAAGATTGAAAACTGTACAATGAACGGTTCAATCACATCAACATATACAGGCGCAGACGTTGTTTACGTTGGTGGTATTGTTGGTAGAGTTGTTGGCACAGGCACAAGCATTGTAAATTCTAGAAACTATGCTTCAATTACAGTCAATGGTAACTCTCCAAAAATAGTTGGTGGTATCCTTGCTGGATTTGATACAGGTGCTGCAAGTGGAACAACAATCAACACATCAATCAACTTTGCAAACATCTCTGTAACAACAAGTTCATATTATGCATTTGTTGGTGGTCTTGTTGGTGGTTCAGACCAAACAAACAACACTGCAAAAACACTTTCATTTGCAAACTGTTACAACATTGGTACAATCAATACAACATCAACAGGTGTTCAAGGTGTTGGTGGCCTTGTTGGTAGATTGCAAGATACAAAACACAACGCTAGTGTTTCTGTAGCAACTTCATATAATGCTGCATTTATCAACACATCAACAACAAAGACAACACACTTAGGTGGTCTTATTGGTTATACTGATAAAGTCACAGTTGCAAACAGTTTCAACGTAGGTAAACTTTACGGTTATGTTGATTCATCTGTTGCAATCAATATCGGTGGTCTTGTAGGTTTTGCTTATAACAATAACTCAACAAACAAGATTACAATTACAAAATCTTATAACGCTGGTCTTGTTAACTACTCAACAAACGCTATGAGCGATAATGCTGGTGGTCTTGTTGGTGGTCTTCAAAAGCCTACCGAAAACTATGATATCGGTACAACAAACTTCTATACAAACAACGTTGGTAATGCAAGAAACAGAGCTGTTGGTTCAGAAGATGCTCACATTACAACAAGCAGTGCAAACTTCGACGATTTGCTAGCAAAACTTAGAAACTTCAGTAGTGACGCAATCTACTCTGGAACTTGGGCAACTTCAGTTTGGAAGAGTGCAGAGTTGTATAACAATGGTCTTCCATACTTTGCAAGTCACGGAAATGATATGTTTACAATAACAGTTTCATTTGCAAACAACGCAAGTACAGGTAGTATGACTCAACGACACCTTTATTCAAATAGTATGTTTATAACCCCAGAATGCACAGGCTTTACTTCAACCGATAGTGGAGCAACATTCTTAGGTTGGACAACTGTTGATGGTGGGTTTGATATGGAATACTCAGCAACTGCTTTAGTTAAAGGTTTGACAGAAAATATGACCTTGTATCCGGTTTTTGGGTATGAATAAAAATAAAGAAAGAACTTTAAGAAATTAAAGTTCTTTTTTTATTGTTTTAGTGTTTTATATTTTTGATTATATAAACTATGGTGCTATCTTATTAAATATGTAAACGATTAAATTTAAGATAGTTTTTGATATAAAAAGCCTTAGAAAACAAAGGGAAGTGTTAGGAAAATTTAAAGATATTTCGGTTTTATTTTTATAAAAAAATTTTTTACTTTTCACTTGACAATTTTGCTTTTATGTAATACAATATTTGAGTTAAATTTTAGTAGTCTATCGCTTAGCCCCGAGAGATTGCGATAAATTTTCATTTAAGTGTAAAAACACAAAAACTTTGGAGGAATTATATTTATGAAAACATTTATGGCAAACCCTTCAACAGTGGAACAAAAATGGTATGTAGTTGATGCTACAAATATGCCTCTTGGAAGACTTGCAACTCAAGTTGCTACAATTCTTCGTGGCAAAAACAAACCAGAATTCACACCACACGTTGACACCGGGGATTATGTTATCGTTATCAATAGTGATAAAGTTGTTCTTACAGGTAAGAAGTTACAACAAAAGAAACACTATACTTATTCAGGTTATGTTGGTGGTCTTAAAGAAGTTGGTTATGACGAACTTTTAAGAACTAAATCTGATCTTGCTGTTAAAGAAGCAGTTAAAGGTATGCTTCCTAAAAACTCTCTTGGAAGAAAGATGATTAAAAAACTTCGTGTTTACAAAGATGCAAACCACAACCACGAAGCTCAAAAACCAGAAGTTATTAAGTTAAAAGGAGAAAGAGCATAATGGCAGAAGAAGTTAAAGAAGTCAAGAAAGTTGCAGCTAAAACTGTTAAAGGCAAAAAAGCAACTAAAGGCCAATACATTGCAACAGGTAGAAGAAAAGATGCTGTTGCTCGTGTAAGAATTTACGACAACGGTACAGGCAAAATCACAATCAACAACCGTGATATTGACGAATATTTAAAACTTGAAACAATGAAACTCGTTGTTAGACAACCATTTGCTGTTACAGAAACAGTTGGCAAATACGATGTTATCGTTAACGTTTTCGGTGGTGGCTTATCAGGTCAAACAGGTGCTATTAGACATGGTATCGCAAGAGCTTTAGTTAAAGAAAGCGAAACATACAAAGCAGCACTTAAGAAAGCTGGTTTATTAACACGTGATTCACGTATGAAAGAAAGAAAGAAATACGGCTTAAAGAAAGCAAGAAAAGCTCCACAATTCTCAAAGAGATAATTGTTATGGTTTTCAAAAGAAGGAAGTTTTCTTCCTTCTTTTTTTGTTTTATTTTTTAAAAATTTTTAAAATATTTATGTGAAAATTGCACAAATTTATTTTTACAAATGCAAACTTCTATGCTATAATACAAATATAATTGGAGGTAAATTTTTATGGAAAAGGTGTATGACCTTATTATTATGGGTGGAGGTCCTGGTGGTATGACAGCAGCTATCTATGCAAAACGTGCAGGTATGGATGTTATCATGATCGAAAAAGGATTGCCAGGTGGTGCAGTTGCTACTACTTATGAAGTTGCAAATTACCCAGGTTTTATCACTATTTCCGGTATGGATTTATCAGTAAAAATGTTTGAACAAGTTCAAGCACTTGGCGTTGAAGTTGCTTTTGACGAAGTTAAGAGCACAAATCTTACAGAAAAAATCAAAACAGTCACTTGCTTTGGCGAAGAATACAAAGGCAAAACAGTTCTTATCACAATGGGTGCTGCAGCAAGAAGATTAAACTTAGAAAACGAAAGACAATATATCGGTCGTGGTATCAGTTACTGTGCAACTTGTGATGGCGCTTTGTTTAAAGAAAAAACTGTTGCTGTTGTTGGTGGTGGAAACTCTGCACTTGAAGATGCTTTATATCTATCAAACCTTGCAAAAAAGGTTTACTTAATCCATAGACGTGATGAGTTTAGGGGTGAAGAAATTTTAGCAAAACAAGTAAGAGAAACTGCTAATATCGAACTTGTTTTAAATTCTGTTCCTGTAAAACTCACAGGGGATACAGTTGTCAAATCTCTTGATGTTCAAAACAAAATTACAAACGAAGTTAGAACTCTTGACCTTGATGGTGTTTTTGTTGCTATTGGTCGTGGACCTGACACAGAAGTCGTTGATAAAAATGTAAAACTTAACGAAGGTGGTTATATTATCGGTGACGAAAATATGCAAACAAATCTCGAAGGCGTATATGTTGCAGGTGATATCCGTAACACTCCTTTAAGACAAATTGTTTGTGCTTGTAGTGATGGTGCAATTGCTGCAACAAAAGCTTTTGAATATATCAAGAGAAACAAACTATAAAGTTAACTTATTTAAAAAATAATTCATATAATACAAAAAATAAGACATAGGATAAACCCTATGTCTTTTTGTTTGGAGGTATATGAAAAAGTTATTTGGTACAGATGGTATTCGTGGTGTTGTAAATGAGTTTTTAACACCTGAAATTGCCTTTAGATGTGGTAGAGCATTAGGGGTTAAAAATCAATACGCAAAAGTTGTAATTGCAAAAGATACAAGAATAAGTGGCGATATGCTTATGTTAAGTCTTATATCTGGTCTTATTTCACAAGGTGTTTCGGTTGACGTTTTGGGGCTTTCTTCAACACCAGCGCTTGCACAAATAACAAAAGATAATTATGATTTTGGTATAATGATTACTGCAAGTCACAACCCTTATTTTTACAACGGAATTAAAATCTTTGATATAACAGGCAATAAGTTAAGCGACAGGGAAGAAACAGACCTTGAAAGTGTTATAGAAAAAATAAACGACTATAACTATGTTGCAGTTGACAATATCGGCAACATAAATTATAGAGAAGACTTGTTAGAAAAATATATATCTTTTATAAAAGACAAATTAGATAAAGATTTTTACGATTTAAAAGTTTGTATAGATGTCGCAAATGGTGGTGCAGTTGAAATTGCAAACAAGGTTTTTGATAAAAATAAATTTAAAAAACTTTCATTTATAAATTTTTCAATTGATGGCAAAAACATCAACAAAAACTGTGGCGCAACAAACTTAGAAATGTTAAAAAATTATGTTATTGCAAAGAAGTATGATATAGGTTTTGCCTTCGATGGTGACGCTGATAGAATTATGATT
>JAZSQZ010000060.1:0-26676 GCA_045538175.1 Clostridia bacterium | reverse complement strand
GCGCTCCGTCTTGTTGTTTTCTTTTAAGACTTCTAAAAATTGTGTTTTTTCTATATTATTGTTTCCTTTAATCTCAAATTGAAAGACAAACATATTAGAAACAAACAAAAGCAAAATAGCACAAATAAGAGATAAACAAAGTGCAAACCTAGCCTTAAAAAATTTTAGAAAATTTATAAGTCCTGTAGTTTTATTTACACTTATATTATAGCATAATTTACCACTTACTTCCAAGAACTTTTTATACTTTGAATATGGTACCTTTATACAAAATTTATTGAAGTCTAGTTTTTTAACAAGGGCTACTTTTATACCCCTATCTTTTAACATATTTAAAAATTTTTCTAGGTTTAGCCCTAAAACTTCCATCTCAACAAAACCTAGCATCAATAACTCTCCACACTAAAAACGTTGCCACAAATTAAAACTGTGTTTGTGTTTAGGTTTTTTATTTTTAAGTTTTCGCCAACAACTTTTAACATACCTTTTTTCATTTTTAAATTTACAAACTCTCCTTCAAAAGAAACTATTTTTAAAAAACCTTCAATATACACCATTTTGTTTGACAAGTTTACCACTCTAAATCCATTTAAAATTGTATCCATAGGGATACCTGATTTTTCTACCATTTCAGAAAAAAAACTAAACATAATACTCCCTAATAAATATTATGTTTAGTTTAAATTTTCTATTCTTTATAAAAACAAAAAACCTGCATAAAGCAGGTTTTGATTATTTCTTCTTTACAACAAATTCTGGACCGTCAGCATTGTGCAAATTAAATTCGATAAATTTAAGTGGACTTGATTCTTCTATTCTTTCAATATCGTCCTTATCAATAGGAACGCATTGGAAGAATCTTAAATAAACATCTTCTTCAACTTCAACTTCAAACATTTCTGGTGGAAAATGTTCTGGCAAAGTAATAATGACGCCACAATTTTTTGTGCCTTTCATAAATGGTTTGTCATCTTTAGTAAGTGAAACAACTGAGCCCAAAGTCAAGTTCTCATTGGTTTCAAATGGAAGATATCCTACACTTGTCAACATTTCAAGTGGCCACCACCATTCATCTTTTTTGTCACCAACCTTCCAGTCTGGTGGCAACAACATTATAAGTTCCATACATTGTGCAGGATCTTGCATCAAATAGTTAGACATACCACAAGTTGCCAATACATTGTAATTAAATTTTTCACTTGGTTTAAACCAAATAATATCAACTTGAGCGTCCCCTACTGGCTCATTTGGTAAAACCATAAAGTCTTCTGGTTCAACACCAAAAAAATTAGAATAATGTTCTCTAATAAAATCTTTGCTTTCTGTAGATAACATAACCATTTTCTCCTTATGAAAAAAGTTTACCCAAAAAAAGAAAAAAAGTCAAACAATCTTTTGACTTTTTAGATTTTTTTTAAAAGATTAGAAATCATCACTTCTCTTCTTAGATAAAACGTCTGCAATAAGCATCTTTTTCATTTCAGGAGAAAGGTTTTTAAATTGCTTTATAATATCCTTTTCGTCTTTACCTAAATCAAGCACACTTCTGCCTGAATTATACTCTTTTGGTGTTGAGTAGTTAAAGGTTGGATTCTTGGGAGATGCAACAAATTCAGGGTACTCTTGCTTATAACTATTGTCCGTATTGTAAATACTACTTGTTTTTTGTGATATAGGTGGCGGAGTTGATGATTTTTGCATTTTTGAATTAGAAGCATTTATGGCGTTTCTTCCAACGTGTGTAAACAAGTCTTCTTCGTTTTCTTGAAGGAAGTTTTTAATTTCATCGAACTCTTTGCCAAGATTTTTGTTCGAGTTTATAACCGTTCTATTTCCGTAATTTGTTTTAGGGGCCGCAACAAGTGGTGGATAATCCATAACAAGATCGTCATTTGTTTTTGGAGTTTCCCTTTTTTCTTCTTTTTTCCCGTACTCTAAACCTAAAGGAGTTTCGCTCTTTTTGCTCTCCTGTGGTGTAAGCAAAATTGGTCTTTTAGGTTTCTCAGTTTTAGGAGCAGCATTTTTTTTCTTTTTTGATTTCTTTTTAGGCATCATTTTTTTGACACCCTTTTTGATAGACGGCAAAAAATAAATTGACATAGCAATCAAAAAAACTACAACAAAAGCTATTAAGATGTATGTCAATATTTCGTTGCTCATTTTAACTCCTATCTTTTATTTGTATCGTTATTAGAACCTGCGAGTGAATTTCTCATCTTTGTATCTGCAACAACGTTTTGCATTTTATAGTAATCCATAATTCCAAGTTTGCCTTCTTCAAATGCTTTTGCCATTGCCTTTGGAACTTCTGCTTCTGCTGCAAGTTTAACAGCATTCATTTCTTGAGTTTTAACTCTCATTTCTTGTTCTTTTGCAACAGCCATTGCCCTTCTCTCTTCGGCTTTAGCATTTGCAATTCTCTTTTCAGCTTCAGCTTGGTCCATTTTAAGCAAGGCACCAATGTTTCTGCCAACATCAATATCAGCAATATCAATTGATAAAATTTCGTATGCAGAACCTGTGTCTAAGCCTTTTGCAAGAACAGTTTTTGAAATAAGATCTGGGTTTTGCAAAACTTCGCTATGGTCTTCAGCAGAACCAACTGTTGTAACAATACCTTCGCCAACACGAGCAACAATTGTTTCTTCTCCTGCACCACCAACAACCCTACCGATGTTTGCCCTAACGGTAACCCTTGCCCTAACTTTAAGTTCGATACCATCTTTTGCAATTGCTGCAATAACAGGTGTTTCGATAACCTTAGGATTAACACTAACTTTAACGGCAGACAACACGTCACGACCTGCAAGGTCAATTGCTTTTGCAGTATCGATTGATAAATTGATTTTTGCACTGTGAGCAGAAATCAAAGCGTTTATAACTTTTGAAACATCACCACCTGCCATATAGTGAGTTTCAAGTTCTTCAACATCCATTTCTATGCCTGCTTTCCTAGCAGAAATATAAGCTTCAACAATAAGAGCAACATTAACTTTTCTTAACTTCATACCTACAAGTTTGCTCATAGAAATGTGTGCCCCACTAACTAAAGACCTAAACCAAACCTTCATAGGAACAAAAACTAAAAATGTTATAAAGCAAGCAAGAAAGATTGCTATGATAATATAAAGCCACAAGAAGTCTAAAAATCCAGCACCCAACATTGAATAGTTTATGGATTTTATCATATGTATTCCTCCTATTATCTTATTGTCTTAACAAAAATGTGATCATAATCAACATCAACAATTTCTACATCAGCGTTCTTTGGAATAAATGTGCCATCATCTGAAACAACTTCATAACGATTTCCGTCAACCTTTGCTTTACCATAAGGTTTGCACTCTGCAACAATTGTGCCAACAAGACCAAGCAAATGTCCAAATTCTTCATAAGGATCTGAATACTTTGTTGCAACACCATTTTGAACAAGTGCTGTTTTTCTTGATTCGCCAGAACCTAAGGACTTAATACAACAATAGAAAAGCAAAAGAGCAACAACACCAAAAACAACTACCATTGCCACGATTTGAAAAAATGTTGCACCTTGAATTGATCTTGTAACAATACCACCAATAATACATACAACACCTGTTAACATAAACATACCAAGTGCAGGAAAAATAATTTCTAAAAGCATCAAAGCAAAGCCTGCAACAAGAAAAATAATTGCAAGACTAGACATTTGAGTAAAAATTTGTACGAATTCGTTAAGCATACTCTCCACCTCTGTAGAAATTATAACATAAAGGTAAACAAAATGGAATACCCTAATCCTAATTTTTTTTGTGCTTTTTATATAAATATATTATTTAATTATACTAGAAATTTGACTCCAGAAACAAAAAAAATCATTTTGAAAAAAAACAAAAAACCTGCAAATTTTAGCAGGTTTAAATTTTTAAAATTAGTTTACTATTTTATATAAATTATTGGCATTTACAGAGATAGTAACTTGAAATCCACCTTCGGTATTATCATTAAAATCTGCAAGTTTTACATCTCTTTTTGTTCCGTTTGGAGATTTTAGGGTTATTTCTTCATCTTCAAACCCCTTAAAAAACAAACTCTTTCCTTCAAGAACTCCACTCCATCTAATATAATCTGGTTCAGAAAAGATAAAACTAAGTCCATTACCTTCCGGCATATCCATCTCGTATGCATAACCAAACTCTGTGTTTCTAATTGTTACATTGTAAGTAGAAATAGGAGAAGAAAAATCTATATCCGAATAAGCATATCTTGTAACAGTTGAGCCATCTTCTGAAAATTTGTAGTTATAAAAATTGCTCTTATAAGCATTGAACATTTTTTGACGCAAAGTCCCCTTTGCTTCTTCTAATGAATTAAAACCAGAAGCTGAGCCAACTCCACGTGCAAAAGCTTCGCTGTCCCAATAGTTTTTTACAAATTCTTCAAGAGTTAAATTTGCTTCATATTTTACGTCGCCATACCATTTGTAGACATATAGAGATTCTTGTTCCCAAACCAAATCTTCAAAACTGTCAAAAACAATTGCTTTTCCTTCTAACTTTATCCCCTTGCCTTGACCACAACCAGCTAAGGCAAACACACAAGGAATAATAAAACAAATTGCAAAAATAAAACTTAAAAATCTTTTTTTCATAAATTACTCCAAAATATTCTTATTTTAATTTTCTCTTTTGTAAAAGAACAAATATTGTTGAGCATAGCCAGATAAATTTCCAAACTTATCAACAAAAAAATCTGTTATTTTGTTTCTATCAGTTTCTTTGCCACAAAAATCTTGTTTATAAATTTTTTGACCCCAAGTGTCAACCGGAAAAACATCTCCCCTTGCAAAACCAAAAAGCAAAATACAGTCTGCAACTTTAGGTCCAACACCAGATAATTCCATCAACTTTTTCTTCAACTCTTTTGTTGATAAGAGTTTTAATTTTTCGATATCAAACTCTTTAGATTTTAGTTGCTGAGCAACACGTACAAGATACGGACTTCTGTATCCAGCACCTATTGATTTGTAAAAATTCTCATCAGCCAAACTTAATTCGTCAATCGTTGGAAAGGCACAAAAATCACCGATTTTCTTACCAAAACCCTCACTTATCCTTTCAACAATACCTTGTATTCTTTTTATGTTATTGTTTGCAGAAATAATAAAACTTATAATAGTTTCAAAAATATCTTGCCTTAAAATCCTTATACCAAAACCATAGTCTAAGGGTTTTTTAAGTTCTACAAAATCTGATAAAGTTTTTTTGATTTCGGTATAATCTGTGTCTAGGTCAAAGTAGTTATAAAAATAATCAACATCATCTGTTACTATCCTACAACTATCTTCCCCTTTATAAACTTTTGCGACCTTATCTTTTGAAAAAACAAGATAACCAAAGTCTGTTTTTTTATACCTAAAAATTTGACCACATAACAAGATGTGGTCAATATCAAAATCGTCTAATTCTTTTACAACAATTTCGTTTTTTAGTTTTTCAATAATCATAAATCTCTTATCTCTCTATTGTCAAAGAAACAATATTTTGTAAAGCCCATTGCTTTCATTTTTTGTTTTTGGAAATTAAAATTCTTTGCTTTATAAGCATATGTTACTCTGCTGTAATTTCCAAATTCCTTTTCAGCAAGCAAGACGTCTGCAATGTTGTCTTCTTTTTCGCAAAATATTACAACACCTTCTCCTTCAACTGTTTTGCCTTGCTCTTTAAGTAACATACAAACAGGCTCAAAACCGATTGAGAAACCAACTGCAGGATAATCCATACCACTTATTCTCTCAACCATTTTATCGTATCTTCCACCAGCACCACAAGCACCCCTAAAGCCTTCACAATAAACTTCATAAACGGTTGATGTATAATAACTTTGTCCACGGATAATTGAAATATCAAATTCAACAGTATAGTTGTCTTCAGCTAATTTATTAACATTTTCAATAATATATGTTAAGTCGTTGACTGCTTCTTCGTTAACATCTTTAAGTGAATTTAAGCCTTCTTTTGCAACTTTATCTAAACTATTTAAAAGGTTTTCGATAATGTCGTTTGAATATCCTTTTTCGCTTAATTCTGCTTTTATTCCATCTAAGCCGATTTTGTTTAACTTATCTAAAGTTACACAAACATCAAAAACTGCTTCACTTTCAAAACCTGAGGCAACGATTAAACTGTCTAAAATTCTCTTATCGTTGATTTTGAAAACAAATTTCTTAAAACCGAGTTTACCTAAAGTGATACCTGCAACATATAGAAGTTCTACTTCAGCACTCTTTTTTGTGTCCCCTATAATATCAATGTCGCATTGACAGAATTGTCTACTTCTGCCCCTTTGTGGACGGTCTGCTCTAAAAACATCGTCAATTTGAATTGCTTTAAATGGCATACTTAAATTTGCTTGATTGTTGCAGAAAAATCTTACAAGTGGAACTGTAAGGTCATATCTTAAACCAAGGTCAACAAGGTCAAGTTGAGTTAAGTTTTCTTTATTTAAGTCTAGCTTTTCTCCCCTTTTTAAAACCTTATACATAAGTTTAGAGTTATCCCCTGCATCACTACCAAGCAAAAGGTTGATATCTTCGATAATAGGTGTTTTGATTTGTAAGAAACCAAATTGTTTGTAAGTGTCCAAAATTGTTTGTCTTACAGATTCTCTAACAACCATATCTTGTGGGCCATAATCTTCTGTTCCTCTAACAGGATTTGTATTGATTTTCATAATTTCTCCTAAAAATTGCTTTTAAACTTAATACTATGTAAATATAGCACATTTTATCTTTACAAGCAATTATAAAACATAATAAATAAAATAAAAATAATAAATAACAAATAAAAAAACGACCTTAGATAAAAGGTCGTTTATAATTTCAAAGATTACTTGCTTTCTTTTTTAGCTGTTGTCTTTTTTGCTGTTGTTGCTTTAGGTGCAACTTCAACTTTTTCTTCAACTTTAGCTTCAGCTTTCTTAGGTGCAGCTTTCTTTTCAACTTTCTTTTCAACTTTTTTAGCTTCTACAACGTTGATATATTTCTTTCCACCGTGTTTAGTTTCGAAATTAACAACACCGTCAGCAGTTGCGAAAATTGTATAGTCTTTGCCAAGGCCTACATTGTTACCAGGATAAAATTTTGTTCCTCTTTGGCGAACAATGATGTTACCAGCAGTAACATATTGACCAGCACTTCTTTTTACACCCAATCTCTTTGCTTGACTGTCACGACCGTTTTTAGAACTACCGCCGCCTTTTTTATGAGCAAATAATTGAATTAAAATATACATACTACTTAACCTCCAATTCAATAAAATCGGAATATCCAACACTCAAATCAGATACCCCACAAAGCATAGTTTCCAAAATAACTTCAGCATCATGTTTTTGATCATCGGTTATTGAATTTGGAATTTCTAAAAGAAGATAACCTCTTTTTTCATCTCTAACTACCTTTGCATTTACACCAGCAACAGCAACGACACCTAAAACTGCAGTTTGAACAATGCTAGATAAAGCACTGCAAACGATATCTTCACCACTAACACCATAGTTTGTGTGACCATCGCACTCAACACGAACAATTCTGTTGTCTTCTTTTGTAACTGTTACCTTCGTCATATTAACCCTCTAATTACTTAATGCTTGTGATTTTAACACGAGTAAATGGTTGTCTATGTCCTTGTTTCTTTCTTTCGTTCTTTTTTGCTTTGTATTTGAAAACGACGATTTTGTCATCTTTTCCATGAGCAATAACTTCAGCAACACATTTTACATCATTAAGTTTAGGACTACCTGTTTTTGTGTTGTCGCCATCAGAAACCAATAAAACGTCAAATTCTACTTTGTCGCCAACAGCTCTGTTGAGTTTTTCAACATCAAGTGTTTGGCCTTCAGTAACTTTGTATTGTTTTCCGCCTGTTTGAATAATAGCAAACATTTAAATTTCCTCCTTACCTCCAGAACTCGCTAAGCAAAGGTGGTGTCAAAAAAAATAACACACTTAAACCCATCTTAAGCGGTTAGGAAGAATATAACACAAAAAAAAAGTGTTTGTCAACAAGTATATATAAATAAATAATATAAAATTTTTAAAAATCAAATAAGAAGCACCAGCATAAAACTGATAGTTTATAAAAAGAATTGTGCCCCAAACCCAAACACTTCTCTTTGTTAACTTTCACTCATAGTTTCTTTTCTTTTTAAGTGCTTGTGTGAATTATTAAACATCATAATAGTTTTAAAGCCAAACAAACTCAAAATAAATACATAAAATCGTTAATGTTGCACAAGATAACCCTGTAGGAGAAACAAAATGAGCGAAAGTTTAGACAAACAAAACAGTGATTTTTTAATTGCAATATATCAAAACATAACAACTGCAAAACAATCGATTTCAAACATACTTGATAAAGTTAAAGACAGCAAATTAAAGCGAGAATTAAAGTCACAATTTAAGGACTACGATAGACTCGAAGAAACCTGTGAAGACCTTGCAAAAGTTTACGAAATTGATGTTTTTGACAATAGTTTTTTTACAAAAGCAAAGATGTGGTTGCAGGTCAATATGGCAACAATGATGGATAAATCAAATAGAAAAATTGCAAGCATAAACATCATAGGTTCAACTATGGGGGTAATAGACCTAATTTGTGCAATATCGGATTCAGAAAAATGCAGAAGCGAATTTATGGAACTTGCAAAAGAATTATTAGAACTAGAACAAAAAAATATTGAAAAATTAAAACCATTTTTGCTTAGAGAATTTAACAAAGCAAAAGAAGAAAGTGAGCAAAAAAAACAAGAAGAAAACAACAAAAAAGAAACAAAAAAAGAATAGGCCATGTCCCCTATTCTTTTTGTTTTTTAATTTAAAATCATATTTGCATAACACTTGTATAAATATTCAATATTATGTATAAAAATAATTGTGCTATGCAAAATTAAATTGCATAGCACTCTTTTATTTTCTAGTATTCTCCGCTTTTATTGTTTATATATTGTGGATAATTATTCTTAATTTTTACAAGATAAATGGATTTGTGCAATCTCATTGTTTAAAATTTTTGGAGACATCTCACCTAGCATAATTGCTGCATCATTTGACAAAATGTATCTCTTTCTTTCTTTTGTAAGTTGAGATAATTTATAGAACATAATTTTTGAAATTGTTGTTGTATACGCACCTTCATTTCCTAACTTTACTTTATCAAATTGAACAACTGTTAAAAGGTCTAAGTTTTTGTTTTCTTTTGCAAGCACACTATACATATTGCCTGCATCTAAATCATTTATTCTATAACCTAATTTTTGAAGTCTAACAATAAATAATTTTGCATTACAGAAGAACCCTGAAAAACTGTCAACCCAAAGTGAACTTGGAGCATATTCATAAACATTGTAAACAGGAAGACGAAGTTGATTGATAACAGAACTTCCATATCTTTCGATAACGCTTTCCATTTGTCCTACAACATCAAGTGGGTTAAGAAGTGCAATATCATACTCTTCTCCATCTAAGACATAAGAGCCACTTAAGTGAATAAATTCACCATTTTGAACTCTAAATACTTCAAGCAATTTATCGTTTCTGTATTTACCCCAGATAACTCTTTCTGCGATAATTCTAAGAAGGTTGTGACCCATTACATATTTGTTGAAACCTTCAATTGTGTAAACTCTGTTTTCAAGGAAATTTTTATAAAATCTCTTTGTTTGTTTTCTAACTTCTTTTTGCATTGATTTTATGTATGCTTTAAGGTTTCCACCTTCAAAAACAACATTATCACTAATTCTTGCTGCTTTTTGAGTTTTAACATTTATAATCTTAATATTTAAGTCATTGTCAAACTCTAATTCAAGTTGACGATTTTTAAGGTCAAACAATCTTCTACCACTAAGGTCGATACCAAAATCATCAACCAAACTATCTTCAATTTCATTTTTTGCCATATCAGCAGATGATGAATATTCACTTAAACATTTGTTTATATATTTAATATCTTTTTTAGATAAATCATACTTTAAGACATTTTTGCAAATTTCAACAAACTCTTCTCTTCTTGCTGCACCCAAACAATAAATAAAGTATGTTGCACCTGTATGTTTTTTGTTGTTTGCAAACCATTCTTTGATTGTCAAAGCAAAATCATTTAAAACATTTTTATCTGCAAACAAACAAATCAAACGGATTGCCCATTTACTATTTGCAAGTTTGTCTTTTGCAAGAGAAATTTCGTAAACAACTTCTGCTAAGGTTTGCAAAGTAAATCTTGGCAAATACTTAAAGTATTCATACATATCATAAATTGTTTCATCAGGAATACTTTTTATTGTTTCCATAACAAAAGTGATTGCTTTGCTTTCAAATTCGTCTTTGCCTAAATTGTGTTTTGCAAAGTAACCTTTAAGTCTTGCACCATATAATCTTTCTTGAATTTTTGTGACTTTTGTGTTGATTGCTGTGATAAATTCTTGTTCGCTACCATAAGCAACACTTTTCATAAAGCCAAGTTCACGCTCTAAAAGAGACCTTATTCTTGGACTTTCAGTTGTTTTCATTAAAGAAACAAGTCTATCATTAACTTGCCTTTCTTTAAACTCTAAAAGAAGATGTATAACTTTTGCAATTCTTTCGTCGTCGCCTGTGGTTAAAATGCCTTCAATTGAATTAAAAATTTCTTGTTTGTATTTTAATAGAATTTTTAAGTTTTGTAGATTGTCGTTACCATTTAGGTAGTTATTCATAATAATTTCTAAGGTTTTTGCTGTGTTTGACCTTAAGAAATACTCTAAACCTTCAAGGTTATTGTCATCAATCAAAAGTTTTATAAAGTCGTTTTCGCCGTCTTTTAGAGTTGTGTCTAAAAATTCTTTAAGTGGGTCTTTATAAATAAACATCAAAGAATCTGCCCCACTTCTAAAAATAGCTAAGAAATATGGAATATAATATTCCTTTGGAATATCACAAAACTTTATACATTCGATAAATCTATCAAAATATCTTTGTTCTATTGTGTAGTTTTGTGCACTGCCACGATATTTTACATTACCAACTTGAGCAACAAAAATACGACTAAAAAACACACTTACGTGCTCGAAGTGCTTAATAAACAATAATAATTCAACAAAACCTTTCAAAACTTGTCTGTAGTCGTTAAGTTGAAAAACAACATCTCTAAACTCTGCAACCTTGTCCATATCAAGTTTTGTACCATTAAGTGCAACATTGCATTGCCAAAAAAGTTGTTGTTTATCCCCTGTGCCATCGACAATATAGTCTGTGATTTTTGTGTTTAGGTCAGGGTTAATTTTATTTTCAAAAATTTCATATATACATTGTTTTAAATCATTAACTGTTCTTACAATTCTCATAATTTTTTCCTCTAGAGTATTTTAACACTTAATGAAAAATTTGAAAAATGATTTTAACAACTTTTTTAAAAATGTTTTCAAAAAAACAAGATTTTCATACTAAAAACCCACCTTAATTGACTTTTTAATATCTTTAACGGGGTTTGTTGGGCTTGTTTTATTATATATGTTTTGCAAATCAAATTCTAAAAACTTAAACACAACTTTATTGGATTTATCAACAACAACAAACTCAGTTATGGTAGATGTGTTTAGGTATTTTGCAAGCCTAAAAATTTCTAAATCTTCCCTTATTGCAATTTGCTTTATTTTACAAACCTTGCTTTTTTGTTTTAATTTACTTTCTAAATCTATAAAACCATAGGTGCATTTTTTGTTGTTTTCAAAAACACCGACAAAAACAAAAATAGCCATAAACAAGAAAGTAAGATTAACAGAATAAAAAAACGACACAATAAAAAGAATCAAAAGAAGAATTGATACAACTATATTTAAAAGTTTACACCATTTTATAGAGTCTTTACTATCCCCTTTGATTTTTATTATGCTCAAAAACACTCTCCCACCGTCAAGAGGAAACACGGGCATAAGATTCATAACAAAAGTTATAAAGTTTGCAAAACAAAAAAAGTAGGTGTATTCATAAGTTACAGGAAACAACCACCATAAACTTAAACAAACAAAAGTTAAAATAAGATTTATAAGTGGTCCCGCAAGTGCAATTTTTATTTCGTCGTGGGCTGAAATTTTTTTTGTATCCATATTTAGGCATATCCCAAAAGGATAAATTGTTATGTTTTTGATTTCATAGCAAAGATTTTTTGCAACAATAGCGTGAGCGTATTCGTGCACCAAAATCACAACTAAGTAATTTAAAAACAAAATCGTATGTCCAAAAAAGACAAGCAATCCTGCAAACAAAAAAAATAATGGATGTATTCTTAATTTTATTTTTCCCATTTCACTTCACTGATTTTATATTTTGCACCACCCTTAAAAACACTAAACCTAAATTTAGAATCACTACTTACAACCCCTATTGCTTGATTTTGTTTTACAGTTTCGTTTATGCAAACACCCAAGGTCTCAATTCCCATATACTTTGTTAAATATCCATCACTATGCAAAATTTCGATATACTTTTCATTTTCGACAAACCCAACTGACTTTACAATTCCAGAAGATGCTGCAAAAACAATGCCCGAATAACTATAAGTTAACTCGTATTCGTCTTTAGTTATTTCAGGATTTTGGGTTGGTTTTACAAAAGAAATATCTCTCGTAGGATTTAGAATATTAAAAACATAAGAAACATACGAAATCTCGCTATCATCGGTAAAAATGCCCGTTTTCGGGCTAAAACTAGATGCAACAACCTTAAAATTATCCATAATACCGGTTGTAAGTGGTGTTTTTATGCTATCGACAACATACAAAAAAAGAAACAAAAATAGTATTATAATTGTTGTTATATTTGCTTTTAAAAACAACAAAACTTTCTTTAAACAATTTTTCATATTTTAATATATGTTGTTTTTGTAAATTTTATTTATGTTAAATTATATACTTCCTTGTTGGCTTTATATTTATGCCGACTTTTTTTATTTTGCTGGCTGTTGCTGTTATGTTTAAAAAATATTTGCCATCATCATCAATATTGCAATTTACAAAAAAAGAAGTTGCGTCTAAATCAAAATAATTATCTAACGCCTTTAAGACATCGAGCCTTATCATACTGACTGCATTTTTAGATAACTCTTCTCTATCCCCTACTACGATATTTTTTAATCTATCTTTTTGAACATCTGCAAGTTTCTTCATTTAACTATCTTTTTTATACCCCTTTTAAAATATCCCAATATACCTTTGTATTTTTTTGTACAATCATAATATTTACTTGTGCCAAAGCATAAGTTTTCTGCAATATACGAAAAAGCCTTTTTTGAAATTGCCTTATCACTCAAATTGTTGTGCCAAAAGGAATTTCCAACAGAAATCTCGTCATCGTCTGGCACAACACCTAATACATCTAACGAAAGTGTTGAAGCAATTTCAGAAACAGAAATCATTTCTTTATCTAACATTAAGTCACCACGAGCCTTGTTTATAATAAGGCTTACAGAATTTAAATTATAACTTGTAAGAAGTGACGCTACCTTATCTGCATCTCTAATACTTGAAATATGTGGTGTTACAACTAAAATTGCTTCGTTTGCGCCATAAACAGCCCTATGAAAAGGCTCATCAACACCTGCTGGGCAATCTATCAAAACAAAATCAAAAAATGGGTCTAATATTTCTACGACTGTTTTTATGTTTTCGGCTGTAATGTTTGCTTTGTTGTATGAATGAGCAGAAGGCATAATGTATAAATTTTGTTGAAAAACATCTTGAATTAACGCTTGCTTTACCCTACACCTTTTTTCGATAACATCAACAATATCAAAAACAATTTTATTTTCAATTCCTGTTATAACATCTAGGTTGTTTAGCCCTATATCCACATCAATCAAAACAACTCTCTTATTAAGTTTTGATAAGTGTAGCCCTAAATTTGCGCAAACGGTTGTTTTACCTACTCCACCTTTACCACTTGTTATGACAATTTTTCTTGCCATTTTAGTCTCCTTTTTAGATATTTTATTTAAAAGCAAAAAAAAAATCAAAGGAACAAACTATCAGTTTTATTCCTTTGACAAAGAAACCTAAAATTATACAAATTATTCGCTAACAACTTCAGCGTATAAAACAGCATCGTTTAAAAGTTTGCCTGCACCCATAATAACAGTGTTTTCAGGTTGCTCTAAAACAGTTACAGGTGTTTCAAGTATTTTTGACATAAAGTTTTCGATACCGACAAGTTGACTGACACCACCACTTAACAATATTCCTTTATTGTGAATATCTGCAACAACATCAGGTGCACATTCTCCAATAACGGCAAGTATGGTGGCGATAATTTTACTTAAACCATCTGCAATAACAGGTCGAATTTCTCTTGCAGAAACAACATCGCTTACAAATCTGTTACTCATAATGTCTGCCCCTGCAATTTCCATATTGCTTCTATCGGTTTCGTATAAACTTGCAATTTCGTTTTTAATTTTTTCAGCAGTAACATTGCTTATCTTTAAGTTGTGTGAGTTTTGAATAAAATCAACAATACTATTATCAATTGCCCTACCTCCAAAAGAGATGTTGCAACCAGATAATACACTCGAATTTATAACTGCGCCAACTTCAGTTTTTCCACCACCAATGTTGACAACAAGTTGAGAGTGATTTGTTTGCAAATTGTTGCTACCAAGAGCAAGACAAACAAGTGAAGAAACAAAACTAACTTTTCCTACTCCACTTGAAAACATAACCTTTTGAAAATCCTTAATTTCTTCATCAGTTACGCCACAAGGCACAATAACTAAGGCTTTTAATTTATCAAACCCTTTTGCAATTTTTGACAAGAAATACTTAACCATTTCCACTGCAAGTTCAGTGTTTTTGATAACACCTTCTACAACAGGGCTAACGATTGTTACATCTTCGCCTGTTTTACCTTGTAACTTTTTTGCTTCTAACCCAACTGCCAAAACTTTATAGTTGTGCTTTTGAGTGTTTTGCAAAGCAATAAGAGTAGGCTCTCTTAAAACAATACCACTACCCTTTTTATAGATAACTGTATTACTACTTCCTATATCAATTGCAAATTCAATAAGTGCCATAGCTTTACCTCTTAGATTGATTATACAAAAAAAGTTTTGTTTTTGCAAATAAATAAAAACATTAAAAAATTAGATGTAATCAATAAATAAAAAAAAGACCACTAAAAGTGGCCTTTATATTATAAAACTTCAAGATTTTTACCATAAATTCTTCTAAAGTCTGTTGCTGACTTCATTGCTTCTTTAACTTCAATTGATGCATCAAGTGTAACAATTGTTTTCATAATAACTGAATCACCCAAAACATCACAACTGATATCTTGAACAATACTTCTGTGAGTTTTATCTAATGCTTCAGCAATTTTAATGATTAAAGCAAGTTTTTTGACTGCAACCAAATCTTCTTCAAGTAAAATATCTTTATATCTTACCCATTCGGTTAAGCTAAAGTCGTTAAGGTCTTGACAAGAGCTTGCAAATGCAGCAAGAACAATTTCTCTATGAGTTGCACCATAAATATCTGAGTTTAAGATAATATGGAAACTATTTTTTTCGTGGTTGTAGAATTTAATTCTTTGTCCACAATCGTGCATTGATGCAGCAATTCTTAAAACTTTTAGATAACCCCTTGAGAGTTTATGTAAAACTTTTAATTGTCTAAATAAGATAAGTGACAATTCACCAACTTGTTTAGCATTGTCTTCAGCTTTATCATAAAAAGAGTTGATTGTTTCAAGGCTATAACCAAGCAAATCAGAAATTGGTTTTTCGTTTGTCATAGGAAGTGCAAGGTTGAAAATTAAACCTTCTTTAACACCCTTGTTTGATAAAACAATTTCTTCAATGTTCATATAGTCCATAATGGCTTTGATAACACAAACACCACTTGCAAGGACATCTGAACGATCGCTTGAAATACCTTTAATCTTTTTAGTTTTGTCAACATCGAGAGTTTTGATTAAATCATAAACCCCTGCAAAATCTGCTTTTGACATAACATAATTATGGTTGATATCAAGTGGATATTTTTTAAGTTTTCTTGACAACATACCGGTATTAACAAAAGCATTACCAGCACCAACAAAACTAAATTCAATATTGATATCGTTTAACCATTCAATATTTTTAAGTTCGCCCTTAATGAGTTCTACCATTTTTTGGCAAGTCTTTTCAGGGTCTCCCCCGTTTTGAACGAGTTTAGTTAAAGTATATGCGCCTACAGGAATTGAAACTTGGTTTAAGATGTTTCTACGATTGTAGTGTACAAGATTTGTACAACCATCGCAAACTTCAATAACAACTGCTTTTGGAACATCTAAAGTGTTGATAACACCTGTGTAAAGAGCAGAAAGCTCCTCTTCTTCTGTCAAGACTTTAAATCTAAAACCACAAGTATTATAAATTTCATCAAAGAAACTTCTATGATTTTTTAATTCTTTAATTTTTGCTGATGCTACAGAAACAATATTTGAAACCCTTGAAACATCACAAATTGTTTTGTACATTTTTAAAACTGATAATGCTTCGCTAATTCTAGCACTCCTAATAAGGCCATCAGTTTCTAAATCACTACCAATTTTTACAGTTTCAGTCATTTCTTCAACGACAGCAAAGTTTCCATTTGGCAAAGTTTCTGCCACAACTAAATCAATTTTTGTAACACCGAGTTCGATAACTGCAATTCTATCCAAAGTAATTTCCCCTTTTAATAAGCACATTGTAACACAAAATTTTTATTTTGTATATACCCTATTTTTTAATTTCGATTGCTTCAACTGGGCAAATATTTTCACAGCTACCACATTTGATACATTTTTCTGAATCGATTTGTGCTTTACCATTTGTTACAGCAATTGCTCCTACTGGGCAAATACCTTCGCAAGCACCACATCCGATACATTTGTTTTGGTCAACCATAATACACCTCCAAATTATTTACGGAATTAGTGTATCACAACTTTTTTCTAATGTCTAGCGTTTTTTGTTTTTGGTTTTTTATATATAAAAACAATTGAAAAACACCCAACAAAACTAGAAAACTTGCAAACAAAATTTTAAGAATTTTTTCATCAATTTGTTTTATAAAAAGTGCAAAAATTAGAGATGTTATTACCCCACCCAAAGCGCAAAACAAAGCTGACTTTATGTCGACAAGTTTGTTTTTAAAGTGCACAATTAAGGCAAAAATTGCCATAACAATAAACGAGATTAAATTCATAAGTTGAGCAATTTTTTGCTCAAACCCTAAAAGCCAAGTAAGTAGGGGTATAAGTATGGTTCCACCACCCATACCCATACCACCAAGCAAACCTGCAAGCAATCCAACAAGTGTTAATAAGAACATTTTTTACCCCTTTAAAAATACATTTTTATGCCAACGGCAATCATAACAAAAATAAAGATTAAATTTATGATATCATTTTTTAGCATTGATAAAACCTTTGCTCCAACCAACCCACCGACCAAAACGCCAAGGGATATGGGGACAACTTTTGTAAGCTCAACACCAAAATTTAGGATATAAACAATAGTGCTTGGGATACTTGTAATTGCCATTATCATAACTGTTGTTGCGTGGGCAGATTTGTCTTCCATATTCATAATTTTTTTGATAAGTGGTACACAAATCATACCCCCACCACCACCGAAAAAACCATTTAAAATTCCTATCAAAATGCCACTCAAAACAAGAAAAAATATTTTTATTTTTGAATTCTTTAATTTGTCCATACTCTTATTATTAGAAATATTATAATATTTATTTAATAATCTACTAATAGTTTGAATTTTTGATTGCAAAAATATCATTTTTGTTGTATACTAGCAAAGTTAATTATTACGATTGAAAGGAATATTTATGAGCAAGCTAAATTTTACTAAAAAATCAATTTGTATTTTTATTTTCACATTATCCTTTTTGTTTGCACAATTAGGGGTTATTTTTTGTAGCACAAGGTTTATAAGCCCTGTTTTTGCGGCTTACCAACCTGAGCCTATAACCACACTATCTAACGCAAACTTTGGTAGTGATGAAGACAGTGGCACTTTCCCACAATCACCATCAAGTTGGACAACTACTTCTGACAGCAGTAGTAATTCTAGTGTTAAAGCAGGTGTTATCCCAACAGACAACTCAAGCTTTATCGAACACAAGAAAGATATTGGTCTTGATAACAACCCATATCGTGATGGTGACGATGATGAAAAAGCAGTTTTAATGATTCAAGCAAAAAATGGTCCAACCAGATATGCTTACAAAAACTCTTCTCCACTCACACTTGATAAAAACTCATTTTATAAAGTTGTTGTTTGGGCAAGAACATTAAACAGTGAGGCTGCTTCAATCTACACAAACCTTCAAGAAGGTGACGAACACAACTTTGTTGAATTCACAACAGACTTAAACTATTGGAATTCTTATACATTCTATATTCAAACAAAAACTTATGAAAGTTCTAGTTTTGAACTTGAACTTTGGTTAGGTAGCAAAAACGCTTCTTCTAGTGGTACAGTTCTTTTTGATGATATTTGTATCGAAAAAGTTACACACGCTCAATACTACATCGATGGTGTTGAAACTTACAAAAAGAATATGCTTGAAGATGGCAAAAGCAGAGTTCGTGTTATTGATTTAAAATCAGCAAACGTTATTGACTACTCTACTGAATTAAACCCTACAGCAAATATCGAAAACGGCGACTTTGAAACTTATACTGCAGGCACAGTTACAGGTTACAAACTTGCAAGTTATAGCACAACAGAAAAGAAAGCAAAAGCAATTATCGCTCCTGTTGATACAATTCACGACACATTAAGAAATGATGGTCACATTGAAGATTCAACAAACAAAGATATTGCAAACAACTTAATGTATTCAAACAACACTAATGGACACGCACTTGTTATTAGCAACAAAGAAAGAGCTGTTATGGCTTACGAATCAGCAACTAACTTCACAATTGCTCAACATCAATATTACAAAATTAGCGCATATGTAAAAACCGGCAACCTTTCAAACGGTGGCGCAACACTTACACTTACACAAAGATTAACCGAAGAAGAAATCGAAAGTGGCAAAAAACCTTATACAGCATCAATCACAGGTATTGATACTGCAAAAGACAATCTTCCACAATACAATGGTTTCCAAGAATATTCTTTCTATGTATACGGAAATCCATTTAGAGATGTCGAATTATACATCACATTCTCACTCGGTTCAATCGAAGACGAAACAAAAACTATGGTTTCAGGTTACGCAATCTTTGATGATGTAACTATGGAACTTATCAATGCAAAAACATATGAAGACAATTCTTCAGGAAGTACTGCAAAAGCACTTGCTTGCCATGATGAAAAAGATACAACAACTATTTTAAATGGTGCATTTAACTTTACTTCAAACTTAGAAGAAGTTACCACTTACCCACTCGCTCCAAAGAATTGGGAAGGTAGCGAAGAAGATAATTCTCAAAGTGGTATCATCAATGTTAATAAAGCTCATTTCGAAAAATATAGTTCAAACTATGGTTTAACAATCAACGAAAACCCAGGACCTGCAACAACATATCCAGGTGCTGAAAAAGATGTTACAAAATCAGTAAACAATGTTTTAATGATTAGAAACACAAAAGCAAATGGTTCTGTTACATTTAAGAGCGACACATTCTCTCTTCCAACATCAACATCATCTACAGCATCAATTATCAAAGTTGTAGTTTATGTAAAAACTTTAACAGGCACTTATGCTTCTATCAGTTTACAAAACAATGATGGCGTTGAACTTGTTTCACTTAACAAAATCGATTCTAAGAGCGTTTGGACACCTTATACTTTATACTTAAAAGGTGCTTGCTCATCTCAAACAATTCGTCTTGCTGTTAGCGCAGACACAACAGGTTATGCATTCTTTGATTATGTTTCATATTCAACTGTAGAACTTGGCGAAAACGGAACAAGCGAAGAAGAAATCAAAAACTCAATTTCTCAAACAGTTGCTTACTCAGATTTATTTGTAGAATCTTTTGACAACTACGGTAAAGAAATTAACACTAACCTTTATACACCTACTACTTTTGTAAAGGATAGCGATATTCCTACAGGAACTTATTTTGGTATTGTTAACACAACATACAGTCCATACAACTCAAGAGTTCAAACAAGAACAACTGAAACAAACGACAATGTCTTAATGATTAGTAACACTGCTCCACTTGCATTTACTGCAAAGTCAGCACTTACCTACTCATTAGCATCTGGTAGTTATTACAAAATCGCTGTTTGGGTACACACAAGTGATATCACAAGCGAAGAAGAAAACGAAAACATCGGTGCTAGCATCGAGTTAAGATTAAAAACACCTGAAACTGATGACGAAGGTGTCGAAATCGCAAACACAAATATCTTCACAAATATCAAAACAAGCACTGAAGAAAATAACGGTTGGGTTGAATATGCTTTCTATATCAACGCAGAATCTGGAAAAGAAGTTAACCTTTTCTTAGGTCTTGGTACAGAAGAAAACTTAACACAAGGTTATGCTTTCTTTGATGGAATCTCAGTTGTAGATATTACAGAAGAAGATTTCACAAAAGCAACAGAAGATAAAGATAACGAATTTATCAAAACTTACACTTTCGAAGCTCCAAAGGAAGAAGAAGGTGAAAATCATGAACACGAAAAAGAAGAACCAACAACAGATACTAACACAAATTATTGGTTGATTATTCCTTCAGCTATCTTAGGCATTGCTCTTGTAGTTGCAATCTTTGGTTATGTATTTAAGAAAATGCCTGCAAGAAAATATGGCAGAAGAAAATACATTGATAAAGAATATGACAGAAAGACTATCAGTGAAGAAAATGTTAGAAAAGAATTGAAAGCTCAAAGAGATGAAAAGATTGCTGAAATTGACGAAAAGATTAAGGCAATTGAAAAACAAATTAGCGAAGACAAGAAGAGATATGAAGGCTTAATCAGTAAAGAAGATAACGCTGATAAGAGAGAAAAACTTGTTACAACTTACGCTAAAGAAAGAGCTAGAAACCAAAAACAATTAGACAGCTTAAATACAGCAAAAACTTTCATCTTAGACCCTGCAAATATCAAACTTGAAGAAAACAAAGAAATCAAGAAAAGAAAAAGAGCTCTTGAAGAAGAAAACAAACAAAAACAAAGAGAACTTCACAAAAAGTTAAATCAAACTGCAGAAGTCGAAGAAGAAAAGAAAGCTGAACCTAAGAAAAAATCTAAGAAATAATAAAAAAAGGCCATAGAAATATGGTCTTCTTTATTTTCTTTTTTAAAACAAAAAAACACCTTTCGGTGTTTTTTTATTTTGCTGTTTTCTGTGTTTTTGTTTGTTTTTTAGGTTGAGTTGCAGTTTCTTCTTTTTTTACTTTTTTATCTTTTGGTTTACCATTTAAGTATTTTACAAATGCTCTTCTCTTTTTATGCATTATGTATTCAAAACTCTTCCATTGATGTTGAATTCTTGTGTTGTCTTCAAGCATAAGGTTTGTTTCTGCGTACTCGATACCATAATCAACCATGCCGTCAATAAGTTGACTTAATATTACTGCATTTATTCCTTTGTTTTGATACTCAGGTAAAAGTGCAATCAATGCAAGGTCAATATGTTTTGGGTGGTTGATTTGATGTAAGACTCTTATCCAACCAAGTGGGAACAATTTTCCTTTTGTTTTGTTTATTGCTTCTGAAAGTGATGGTAATACAACTCCTAGGGCAACAAGTCTGTCATTTTCATCAAAGACCAACTTCATAAATCTGCCCTTCAAAATCATTTTGAATTGTTCGATGATTGCGTCTTTAACTTTGTCTGTAAAAGGAACAGTTCCATATAATGGACCATATGCTGCGTCTACAACAGCAAAGAATTGGTCTTTATAATTATCAACAACTTCTTTTAGATTTTTTGGGGTATGAACCCTTAATTTATATTTGTTTAAAACTGCATCTGCAAGTCTTTGGATTCTTGGGTCCTTTTCTTTTGGTGCAAACAATCTAAATTCGTACCAATCTGTATCTTTTTCAAAACCTGAGTTTTCGATAAGTTTTTGATAATATGGGTGGTTGTATTGTTCTTCAAAAGTTGACAATTGATCAAAACCTTCGATAAGCAAACCTTCTCTATCAAGGTCGTTATATCCTAAAGGTCCGTGGATAATGTCCATACCCTTTTCTTTTGCAAAATCTTCTACAGCATTAAAAAGTGCTTCTGAAACTTCGTTATCATCAATTGCATCAAATCTTGAAAATCTTACTCTTTTTGAGTTTGACTTTTTATTAAATGATTTTTGAACAATGGCTGCAATTCTACCTACAACCTTTTCGTCCTTATATGCTAAAAAACATTTTACTTCACACTCATCATAAGACTCGTTTTTCTTTGGGTTGAACCTATTAACTTCGTCTGCTTCAAATGGTGGTACGTAATATGGATTTCCCTTATACAATGAATGTGGAAATCTTACAAATGTTTTGATATCTTTTTTTGTTATAACTTCTTTTATCGTTACCATAAAAACCCCTTAATCTTAATGTGTTCATTATATATTTTTTTGTCTATTTTTGCAACTAAATAAGCAGTTGTTGTCCAATAAATATGTTCTTTGTGTTGTTTTGGGCCAAAATTTGCTCTTCTAACACCCCATATTTTAAAGAAATGCTTTTTATTGTCTCTGTTGGTTTTACAATGTGTACCCTTTGTTTTTTGTTTATAATTATGACTCTATCCCCCTTTTTAAAGTCATCATTGTTTGAAACAACACAAGAATAAGATAGATTATATTTTTTACAAAACGCACTTTTTTTTATATTTTCAAAAACTCTAACACAAAAGTTGTTTTTATGCTCAATTTCAAAAATCACAATTTATCTCCTAAATATCATTATGAAAAATTTTTTATTATTATTAAAAACTATTTTAAAAATATTTTGACATTGTCTTTAATAAACTAAATTATGACTAGGAGATTTTTTAAGTGAAAAAATTATTTAAAACTGTTGCAACCATTACAATATTTTCTCTTCTTACAAGAGTTTTAGGTTTTGTTCTTAGAATTTTATTATCAAGAAGTATTGGTCCTGAAGGGCTTGGAATTTATCAAATTGCTTTTTCTTTTTTTATGATTTTAGAGACTTTGATTTCAAGCGGAATCCCTTTTATCATAAGCAAAACAACAGCAGAAAACAATGTACAAAACAAAAAAGAAGACACATTTAAAATTATTAGTGCTGCTTTAATTGTTAGTCTTGTTTTATCAATAACTGTAATTTTAATAGTTTTACTTTTAAAAGACATTTTTGTTAATATTTTCGCCGATAAAAGATGCCTTACGGTCCTTATCATTCTTTTGCCCTCACTTATATTTAGTTCCACATACTCGGTTTTAAGGGGTTATTTCTGGGGCGAAAAAAGGTATTTCTGGGTAAGCGTAACCGAATTTTTTGAACAAGTTGTAAGGGTAATAATTTTTGCTATACTTACCGGTTTTGGAGTTTTTAGCATCGAAGAAATTTTTGCAGCACCACTATCTCTTGTTTTTGCGTGTATACTTTCATCTATTTTTGTAATAATAGTTTTCTTTAAACTTGGTGGAAAACTCAAAAACCCAAAGGGCAAATTTAAAAAAGTTTTAAGAGAAAGTACACCTGTAACTTTTGTTAGAATATTATCAAGTCTACTTATGCCCTTAATTGGTATAATAATTCCCATAACAATGGTTTGGGCAGGTTTTACAAATGAACAGGCTCTTAGCGAATATGGAATCGCAATAGGAATGACTTTCCCACTTTTACACCTTCCATCAACACTTATAGGGTCCCTTGCTATGACACTCATACCGGATATAGCAAGTGATATGGCAATAAACAAAAAAGACCTTGCATCTAAAAGAATTGAATCTTCAATAAAATTTGCTATTTTTGTAACTTTTATTATCGTTCCACTTTTTATAGGACTTGGAAGTTCCATAGGACAGTTCCTATACGACAACACAACTGCAGGTGCGTATTTATCAAAAGCAGCTTGGATTATGATACCTATGAGCATAAACAATATTGCATCTTCTAGTCTTAATGCAATGGGACTTGAAGTAAAATCTTTTACAAATTACTTAATCGGCTCAATTTTCTTATTTTTGTCGCTTTTTATCTTGCCTAAATATATGGGCATATTATCACTTGTTTTAGGTATGGGATTATGTATGACTATAGCAACTATTCTAAATATAAAAATGTTAAACAAAAAACTTAATCATAGTTTTAGTTTCTTTAGACACACCCTATCCCTTATTCTTATTTCAATTCCAACTGCCCTTATTTCAAACCTAACAAACAATATTTTAAAAACTTTTATGCCGTTATTTTTTAGTCTTGCAATCTCTGCCACAATTTCTGCAATATTGTTTGTATTAACTTGTGAAGCTTTTAAAATTGCAAGCATATCTTCAATCTTTATTGAAAGAAAAAAGAAAAAACTCACGGTATAAAAAATCAAAAAACAACAATAATTAAAATATGTTTACTTTGATTTTTAGGGCAATAATAATTTACCTTATTGTTTTGATAGTTTTACGCCTTATGGGCAAAAGACAAATTGGTGATATGCAGCCATGCGAACTTGTAATAACTTTGATTATTGCAGACCTTGCTTGCATACCTATGTCTGAGACAACAATTCCACTTTTGTATGGTGTAACTCCTCTTCTAACTTTAGCCGTTTTACATTTTATAATGACAGTTTTAAGTAGAAAAAGTTTGTTTTTAAGAAAACTTATAAACGGCAAACCCGTAATAGTTATAGATAAAGACGGAATAAACTATAAAGCCCTAAAGGCACTAAATATGACTTTAAATGACCTAACAGAAGCCCTTAGGGTTGCAAATTGCTTTTCATTTGACGATGTTGCTTTTGCAATTTTAGAAACAAACGGAAACTTGAGTGTGCTTTTAAAATCAAAGTCTTCTCCTGCAACAAACGAAAATTTAAAGATAAAAATGGAAGAAAGCACCCTACAAGTTATACTTATAAATGATGGCAAAATTTCAAAAGAAAATTTAGAACATTTAAATATAACAGAAAATTTTATAGAAAACATTTTAAACAAAGAAAAAATCAAAACAGTTAAAGATGTTTTAATTATGTGCATAAATGGTTATGGCGAAATTTACTTTCAAACAAAAAACTCCCCTGCAAAAATAATAAATACAAATTTTAAGGGGGAAAATATATGAAAAGACTTATAGGAATAATTATCATCACAATACTTCTTATCGGTGGTGGAATTGTAGAAGAAATATATATTAGAAAAACAATCACTAGGCTGGAAACATATGCCATAAATTTAGAAGAAAAGATAACGGCAAACAAAGACAACATAAACACCAAAGAAATAAATTCAAGTTTTGACGAGTTAAATAATTTTTGGACAGAAACCGAAACAGCATTTTGTTATCTTACAAACTTTGAAAAATTTCGTTCTCTTGACGAAAGCGTTGTAAAACTGAATTCAGCAATATTTTATAACGACTTTTCCGTTGCAACAGAAAACCTAACTTTAATTAAAAACTATGCAAAAGTTTTGTATTATACCCTTGGCACAAGTTTAAACAATATAATATAAAAAAACACCCTCACGGGTGTTTTCTATTTTTTCATAATAAGGAATGCAAAAATTCCTGCTTCGATTAAGAGAACAATAAGTAGTGCATAAAACAATTTTGAACCGAATATTCTTACAAAAAGATTTTTTCTTTGTTTTTTTGTTTCAGCATTTCTAAAGTATTGAGAAGCAACTTGTTGCTCGTAGTTTTGTTTAGGTCTTCTCTTTTCTTCTTTAATTGCTCTTTTGATTTCTTTATCTTCCCTTTTTAATTGTCTTAAGTTTGGGGTTGATGAGATATTATGTTTTTCGTCGTAAATTCTTCTTCTTTCAGGATCTCTAAGTGTTGCATATGCTTCTGTTAGAACAGCTGTGTACCTTGCAGCATAATCCTTATCCCCCCTGTAAATATCAGGGTGGAACTTCGTAATCATCTCTCGGTAGGACTTTCTAATTTGAGCATCTGTAGCGTTTGTCCTGACTCTTAATACCTCATAAAAATTCTTCATACACTATTATTCTATCTTATTTTATTTTTTTTTGCAATCTTTTATTTTAAGTTTTTAATATATCCTTTAAAAACCTTCCTGTATGACTTTCTTTACACTTTGCAACTTCTTCAGGTCTTCCAACACAAACAACTTCTCCACCTTTATCCCCACCTTCAGGACCAAGGTCGATAATGTAGTCAGCAATTTTAATAATATCAAGGTTGTGCTCAATAACAACAACCGTGTTACCTTTTTCAACAAGTTTTTGCATAATTGTAACAAGTTTTGAAATATCATATGTGTGAAGTCCTGTTGTTGGTTCGTCTAAGATATAAACGGTTTTTCCTGTGCTTCTTTTTGCAAGTTCGGTTGCAAGTTTAACCCTTTGGGCTTCGCCCCCACTTAATGTTGTTGCACTTTGACCAAGTTTGATATATCCCAAACCAACATCATATAGCGCTTGTATTTTTGTTTTAATGCTTGGAATATTCTCAAAGAATACCAATGCTTCTTCAACGGTCATATTTAAAACATCATATATGCTTTTAC